>JAGAPH010000072.1 GCA_017623375.1 Clostridia bacterium
CGGAGACGACTGAAGGAGAGTGCGTAGAAATATAATGAAATCTTAACTGTTATGCACGTAGGCTCCTCCACCCGCTTCGCGGGAGCCCCCTCTCGGAGGGAGCCTTATGATGATCATGCGAACACATCGAGCTCACCGATAGATCCCAATTTAACAACAAACAAAGATAAAAAGAGAGAAGCCGAGTCAATGACTCCGCCCCGTATTTTTTCAAGAAAAAACAGAAATGACCCTTGATCGCTTCTTTACGCAACCAAGGGTCACTTCTGTTCACTCTTGATATCTAACATCTTTTGTTATCCTCACTTTCATTGATCTACCCTTCGCTTCATTTCCGAACTCTTAAAACACTCTTCTGATCTTTTTTTCTCTAATGAGAATACCACTTGTTTTTTATTCTTCCGTCTGCAAAAGGTGAATTTCTGACTCTTTCACAAAGGCTTTGCCAGCACCGATCTGATCTCGACTCTTTATCAGTCCTAACTACTACCAAGCTTATCTGCTTTACTCACTCTAATTCTCTGAGTACACTCACAAATCTATATAATGCGTAACACCGCCGTGTTCTGTTTTTTATTCTCACTCACTACCTGTTCAGACCGATCTGTGAAATCTGTGAGCCTTCATTTAAAAGTCTGTGTTTACTTTCTCATTGGACTGTCCTCCTTTTCTTCACCTATATTATAACACATGTTTTGCGGTTTTGCAATATGGTATTTTGTAAGAATATCACAATTATTTTTTGTTTAAAAGAGAGAAACTTGCCATTTTTCACATATTTTTTCTTTACAAACACCCCTACCTTGTGATATAATATATTTAATGTGGGTCTGCAATATCCGCAAAAACAAGCCTCGGTCGCACGACCGAGGCTTGTTTATTTACGTTTAACGCTTCGCTTTTTTGCTACTTGTTATCTTTTCTATATCCTCTTTATCTATCCATTCCTCGGTGTAGCCGCACTGACAGCATATATATCTGTTTACGTTGACCGTGGAGAATACCGTTTTTCCTGTCATCACGTTATTTCCCGTGCCGTAAGCACCCGTATATCCGTCAAATCTTACTATATCGGAGCTCTGGCATTTTGGACACTTATTGGTATTTTTCATGTTTTTCTACTTTATCCGATCTTCAATTATTTTCTTTTTGCCGTTCCCGGGAATGACCCGGTTCTCTTCTTGTATAGCCTATAAAACGAAGAATAATCCTTAAAGCCGCATTTCTGACTTGCCGCCATTGCGCCCTCTCCGTTTGCCATCAGCTCCTGCGCCATAACCAGGCGCTTGGTGAGCACGTAGTCGTACACAGATGTGCCCGTCAGCCTCTTGAATATCCTGTTTACCTGAGACGGGCTGACGTGTACGTATTCCGACACCGCCTCAAGTGATATCTCTCCCGTCAGGTTTTGGTTGACGTAATCCATAAGCGCTCTGTCAAGAGCGTTCATTTCTCTTTCCGCCTCCATGCTCTCCCTGCTCTGCTTGCTTCTGAACGCGGTGTTCACGGCGCACATCAGTGCCGCCAGATTGAGCGCTATCGCCTCCCGCGGGTTGTCAAGGCACTGACATTCCTGTTCCATCTGCCGAAACAGCCCCATTGGCTCTATGCCGCAAAACTCTCCCGCAAGATACTGATTGCTCTCCCCAAGCTCTCTGTCCGTAAAGGCGGAAAGAATACTCGGGCTTATGCCGTATCCCGAAAGCAGCTCGGGAGTGAAGTTTATGACGTATCTTTCGTATTGCCCCCTTCCGCGCACCTTCAGTCTGTGGCTCTCGGCGGGGCGCATGAGCATAAGACACCCCTTCGACATAACGTATTCTCTTCCCTCAACAAGATAGCTTGCGTTTCCCGATATAAAGCAAAGCATCTCATAATCGTTATGGACGTGAAGCGGATAATGCCTTCCGTCGGGGTCGGTCTTTTTTAAATGTGAAAAAGTCAATTCACTTCCGTTGTATACATATCCCATACTTGTCCCTCCATTTTTGGAAGATTTGACATACTGTACCTCTATTATATCATAATATGCTCAAAAATACAATATAAATTGATTAATTTTGCAATTCCATTGCAATTTTAAATATTGTATAATAAAGCCAGTAAAATTCAAAATCTTATCTTAGGAGGTAACATGAAACTAACGTTCAGATGGTACGGCGACAGCGATCCCGTTACCCTTCAGCAGATCAGACAGATACCCACCATGAGCGGTATCGTGTCGGCAGTCTACGACGTTAAGCCCGGCGGTATATGGAGCGAGGAAAGCATAAACGCCATAAAAAGCAAGGCTCTGGCTAACGGTCTTGAGTTTGAGGTAGTTGAAAGCGTTCCCGTTCCCGAAGAGATCAAATACGGCGGTGAGAACGCACCCGCGCTTATCGAAAATTACTGCGAGAATATCCGCAGGCTGGGCAAGGCGGGAGTAAAGTGCGTATGCTACAACTTCATGCCCGTTTTCGACTGGCTCCGCTCCGAGCTTGAGCACAGTAATGAGGACGGCTCAAATTCCCTCGCCTTCGATGAGCAGACGCTCCTCACCATGAACCCCGAGGCAGGCGACCTTTCCCTTCCCGGTTGGGACGAAAGCTACACAAAGGCTGAGCTTAACAAGCTCCTTGACATCTACAAGAGCGTTGACGAGGAAAAGCTCTGGGAAAACCTCACCGTTTTCCTTAAGGCGGTAATTCCCGTTGCCGAACAGGCAGGCGTCAACATGGCTATTCACCCCGACGATCCGCCATGGAGCATTTTCGGACTTCCCCGAATAATCACGGGAGAAAAGAACCTTGAGAGATTTCTCTCTATCGTGGACAGTCCCGCTAACGGACTGACCTTCTGCACGGGCTCTCTGGGTGCCGGCGTTGACAACGACCTTGTGGCTATGGCGGCGAGGTTCGCCAAGCGCATCCACTTCCTGCATCTGAGAAACATCAAGATCACGGGAGACAAGCAGTTCTGCGAGGTAGGTCACCCCACCGAGTGCGGATCTATCGACATGTACGGCATTGCTCGCGCTCTCATAGACAACGGCTTTGACGGCTACGTAAGACCCGACCACGGAAGAATGATCTGGGGCGAGACGGGCAGATACGGCTACGGTCTTTACGACAGAGCTCTCGGCGCTACCTACATAGCGGGACTTTTCGAGGGCATTGAAAAAACAAAAAATTCTTGATCTGAAGAGGTAAATATAATGGAGAAAAAGATACTTGAAGGCAAGGTTGCCGTAGTTACGGGTGCGGGCGGTGTTCTCTGCTCCGCCTTTGCCGAGGCGCTGGCTATGAACGGCGCAAAGGTGGCTCTGCTCGACCTCAACGAGGCGGCGGCATGTGAGGCGGCAGCAAGCATAAACGCCAAGGGCGGTGTGGCAAAGGGCTTTGCCGCAAACGTTCTTGACAAGGAATGTCTCGTAGCCGTTCACGACGAGATAGTAAAGACCTTCGGTAAGTGCGATATACTCATCAACGGCGCGGGCGGAAACAGCCCCCGTTGCACCACGGCTCACGAGTATTACGAGAAGGGTGACGAGCTGACGAACGAGTTCAAGACCTTCTTCAACCTTGAGAAGTCCGATTTCGATTTCGTATTCAGTCTCAACATCATGGGAACTCTGCTCCCCACTCAGGTATTTACCCCCGACATGCTTGAGCGTGACGGCGTTATCATAAACATTTCCTCTATGAACGCTTTCACTCCTCTTACCAAGATCCCCGCGTACAGTGCGGCAAAATCGGGTGTATCCAATCTTACTCAGTGGCTGGCAGTACACTTCGCTGAGGCGGGAATAAGAGTAAACGCCATAGCTCCCGGCTTCTTTGCCACAAAGCAGAACGCCGCTCTCCTCTTCAACGAGGACGGCACCCCCACACCCAGAACGGGCAAGATACTTGCCGCTACTCCCATGAAGCGCTTCGGAAGACCCGAGGAGCTTCTCGGAACGCTTCTGTGGCTCTGTGACAACGACGCCTCGGGCTTTGTAACAGGCGTTGTAGTTCCCGTTGACGGCGGCTTCTCCGCTTACTCGGGAGTCTGAGTTATAAGACGCGCGCTACTTTTTTCTTTCGCGAAAGAAAAAAGTAGCCAAAAAAGAAAGCAAAGCTAAATTATTTTAAGCTTTTGCTTTTAGTTTCTGCAAGGCTTGCAGATAGTTCTGAGGTAGAAACTCGACAACGCTATCTCGTTTTACGAGTTTCTTTATTTGAATAAAAAACATTAAGGAGAAATAATATGAAGATCTGTGCATTTGCTGACGAGGCTTCCGTTGAGGTCGCAGGTCAGATAGCGGCTCTTAAAAGAAACGGTCTTGACTATCTTGAGGTCAGAGGCGTAAACGGAACTAACGTCAGTAAGATCACCGATGCCGAGGCTAAGGAACTGAGAAAAATGCTTGAGGCAGAGGGACTTGGCGTATGGTCAGTCGGCTCTCCTATCGGTAAGCATAGTCTTGAGAAGGATTTTGCCGAGCATTTTGACGCTCACAAGAGAGTTATCGAGCTTGCATATCTTCTCGGTGCTAAGAGAATACGTATGTTCAGCTTCTTTCCCATAGAGGGAGAGGATAACGAGACCACTCAGAAGAGATCCTTTGAAAGACTCGATAAGATGCTTGACGTAACTCCCGCTGACATAATTCTCTGCCACGAGAACGAAAAGCATATCTTCGGCGAGACCGCCGAAAACTGTCTTGCTATTCACAAGACCTTCCCCAGAATACGCGGCGTATTCGACCCCGCCAACTTCGTTCAGTGCGGTGTTGACACGCTGAAGGCTTGGGATATGCTCAAGGACTATATCGATTACATGCACATCAAGGACGCTCTTGCTGACGGAACTGTCGTTCCCGCGGGACAGGGCAACGGAAACATTGCGGCTATCGTCAAGATGTATCTCGCCAAGGGTGGGGAGGTAATGACTCTCGAGCCTCACCTTCAGGAGTTCGTTGGTCTGAAGGGACTTGAGAACGGCGAGTCGGTAAAGACGGAAAACAAGATGTATAAGGACAACGACGAGTCCTTCGACGCGGCAGTAAGCGCGCTCAAGGGCATACTCGCGGGTATATAAGGAGGATAATTGTATGATACTCGGCGCACAGTTTTATACGGTAAAGGACTACACCAAGGATCTTGAGTCCTTTGCGGACTCTCTCAAAAGGGTTGCTGACATAGGCTACACTACAGTACAGATATCGGGAACATGTGACTTTGAGGCGGATTGGCTCGCGGAGCAGCTTAAGGCTACGGGACTGAAGTGCGTGCTTACACACACCAAGGCAGACAAGATACTTGCCGATCCCAAAAAGGTCTGCGACGATCACAAGATATTCGGCTGCCGCAATATCGGTCTTGGAATGATCCCCGGCGGTAAGGGACTTACCGAGGAAAAATACCTCAAGTTCGTTGAGGACTACAAGCCCGCCCTTGAGACCATAAACGCTAACGGCTGCGGCTTCTTCTTCCACAACCACTGCGAGGAGTTCAAGAGAAACGCAGAGGGCAAGACCTTTATGGAAAGAATGATCGACGATCTTCCCGGCATCAATTTCACCCTTGACACCTATTGGGTACAGTACGCGGGCTGCGACGCAAACGTATGGCTCAACAAGCTCAAGGGTAAGCTTGAGTGTATCCACCTTAAGGACATGGCGATAAGCCCCGAGGATTGGTCACACCTCATGGCTCCCGTAGGCTACGGCAACATGGACTTTGAGAAGATCATTGAGACCGCCGCAGGCTGCGACGTTAAATACCTTCTCGTTGAGCAGGATAAGTGCTATGACGAGAACCCCTTCGATTGCCTTAAGAAGAGCTACGGTTATCTCAAGGCTCTCGGTCTTAACTAATGATATAAAGGAGAATTTAAAATGGAAAAGATAAGACTTGGTATACTTGGACTTGGAAACATGGGAAGCTCCCACGCGAAGAAAATATTCGCGGGCGAGTGTCCTGAGATCGTGCTTACCGCAGTTGCTGACATCAAGCCCGAAAAGCTTGATTGGAAGAACGAAACACTTGATGGCTCTGTAGCATTCTTCAGCACGGCTGAGGAGATGTACGACAGCGGTCTTGTTGACGCAATACTCGTAGCCGTTCCCCACTACGATCACCCCAAATACGCTATAATGGCTATGCGCAAGGGACTGCACGTTATGGTGGAGAAGCCTGCGGGCGTTTACACCAAGCAGGTGCTTGAGATGAATAAGGTCGCTGACGAGTGCGGCGTTGTATTCGCGCTCATGATGAATCAGCGTACAAACTGCGTATACCGCAAGATGCGTGAGATAGTACAGAGCGGCGAGATGGGTAAGATCCGCCGTACCAGCTGGATAATCACCGACTGGTACCGTCCTCAGGCATACTATAACTCGGGAGAATGGCGCGCTACATGGTCAGGCGAGGGCGGCGGCGTTCTGCTCAACCAGTGTCCCCACAACCTTGACCTCTGGCAGTGGATATGCGGAATGCCCAAGAAGGTAGACGCAAAGCTTCACTTCGGTAAGTGGCACGACATTGAGGTAGAGGACGACGTTTCCGTTTATGTTGAGTACGAGAACGGCGCAACGGGTACGTTCATCACCACAACGGGCGACCTTCCCGGAACCAACAGATTTGAGATCACTCTTGAAAAGGGTAAGCTCATAGCTTATAAGAACTCTCTCGTTATGTTCAAGTGCGACGAGGACATGACCGAGCCCGAGTTCTCCGCCACAAACACCGCCCCCTTCGGAAGAATGCACTTCACTGAGACCGAGGTGGAGACGGACGGCGAAAATCCTCAGCACATGGGTGTTATGAGAGCCTTTGCCGCTAACATTCTCCGTGGCGAGCCTCTGGTGGCAGACGGACGCGAGGGCATCAACGGCCTGACACTTTCCAACGCTATGCACCTCTCTTCCTTCCTCGGCAAGGAGATAGAGATCGATAGCTTTGACCACGAGCTTTACTACAACGAGCTTATGAAGCGTGTGGCTACCTCCAAGAGAAAGGCAAACACCGTAGCCACTACCGCTGCCGATATGGACAACACCTTCGGATCATGAATGATGACAGAAAGCTGCGTGTGGGCATTATCGGTGTAGGAAACATCGGAAGTGCCCACGCGAGAAGTATCTACGAGGGAAAGATAAGCGGCATGTGTCTGTGCGCGCTTTGCGATACCGACGCTGCAGTGAGGCAGTCGCTTTCGGAAAAATATCCCAACGTGACTGTCTTTGAAAGCAGCGACGCTCTTATAGAAAGCGGAACGGTCGAGGCAGTCATAATCGCCACACCTCATTATTATCACCCTCCCATAGCTATCAAAGCGTTCGGACACGGACTCCATGTGCTGACAGAAAAGCCTGCGGGAGTTGATCTTGACAGTGCGAAGGCCATGTGCGAGGCGGCAAAAAAGAGCGGCAAGACCTTTGGCGTTATGTTCAACCAACGGGCCAACAAGCTTTTCTCCGAGGCAAGACGTATAGTTTCCTCGGGCGAGCTTGGTGAGCTTAAGCGTGTGGTATGGATAATAACCAACTGGTATCGCAAGCAGTGCTATTACGACTCGGGCACGTGGCGCGCCACATGGGCAGGCGAGGGCGGCGGAGTACTTCTAAATCAAGCGCCCCACAATCTTGACCTGTGGCAGTGGATATGCGGCATGCCCACAAGTGTCAGGGCAGAATGCTCGGTGGCAAAATACCACCACATAGAGGTAGAGGATGAGGCGTGTATCTTCGCCAAATACAAAAACGGCGCCACCGCCGTATTCATAACCTCAACGGGTGATTACCCGGGCACAAACCGTCTTGAGATAACGGGAACGATGGGCAAGCTCGTCCTTGAGGGCGGCAAGCTCATACACCATAAGCTTGCCATGGATGAGCGCGAGTACAGACTGTCGGCAGACAACGTAAAGAATCCCGTACAGATATTCGAGACCTTAGACGAGCCATATCAGGGACATGCGGCGATACTTGAAAATTTCGCCTCTGCCGTTCTTTATGGTACTCCCCTTCTCGCCCCTGGCGAGGACGCTCTGTGCGAGCTGGAGATCTCCAACGCGGCATATCTTTCCGCTTGGAAGAACGAGAGGATATCGTTGCCCTTCGATTGCGATGAATTTGCCGCGAAGCTTGAAAAAAGAAAAGCCGCGTCATCATTCAAGAGCGCGGATAAAGAGCACAAGCTCTCCGACGAATACAACGCCCGTTGGAATACGAATTGGTAAAAAAGAAACGGTAACCGAGGCATTGATTTGCCTTGGTTACCTTTTGTTGTTATTCAATGTGTTTTTCAAATTTTGATTTATCGGTGGGTTTACAATCTGTGTTCGCACTCACATAAGGCTCCCTCCGAGAGGGGGCTCCCGCGTAGCGGGTGGAGGAGCCTGCGTGCATAACGGTTAAGATTTCATTATGTTTTGACGCA
>JAGAPH010000073.1 GCA_017623375.1 Clostridia bacterium
ACAGTACCGCTCACCCATAGAGTACGGCGCTCAACGCTCCCCCACGGCACAGTGGACAGTAACGGGCTCTGCGGCGTTCTGCGTTGATAGAAGCGGCGCGGCGGCTATAACTGAGGCAATGCCCGGAATCGTTATAGAGAAGGGAATAAACGATTCGTCAAACATGGGGGCGGCAATGGCGCCTGCGGCGGCAGACACATTTTTGTCCTATTTTCGCGAGAGCGGACTTAAGCCCTCCGATTTTGACGCTATCATAACGGGGGATCTGGGCTTTGAGGGTGGCTCGGTGCTTTGCGAGCTTCTCCATGCCGAGGGGCTGGATATACACGCTCAATACAATGACTGCGGAGTTCTTATCTACGACCGAATAAGGCAGGATAAGCATGCGGGCGGCTCGGGCTGCGGCTGCTCGGCGGTGGTGCTGGCGGCGTATTTTTTGGAGCAGATCAAAAGCGGAAGCATCAGAAACATGCTTTTTGTGGGCACGGGGGCGATGATGAGCCCGTCAAGCATACAGCAGGGGCTTGCCATTCCTGCTATTGCACATCTTATAAGAATAGAGCGCAGGGAGGCTTAGTATGGACGTTTTACTTGATTATGTGTGGGCATTTGTTATAGGCGGCGCGTTTTGCGTTATCGCGCAAATATTACTTGACAAAACTGCCCTTACCCCTGCACGTATACTTGTAGGCTACGTTGTGGCGGGTGTGATACTTGGCGCAGTGGGGCTTTATAAGCCCCTCATGGACTTTGCGGGGGCGGGAGCCTCCACACCTCTTACGGGCTTCGGCTACGTTATTGCCAAAGGAGTAAAGACGGCGGTTGAGGAAAAAGGCTTTCTCGGAGTTCTCGGCGGCGGGCTCTCCGCCTCGTCAGCCGTTATCTCCGCCGTTCTCGGTCTTGCCTTTATCGCCGCACTGATCACCAAAAGCAAGCCGAAGTGAGTTGGACTGTGATTTTTTTTCTTGGGGGACTTTCTTTCGCAGAAGTTCCCCTTGCCTGTTGCGTTTAGCGGCTCTGTCATCGCAAGCAAGCTTGCTCGCCAATCGCCGAACGCCACAAACAGCGTTTGTTCCACTCCTTTTTCCTCGCTTGATCGCCCACTGGGCGCGCTCGGAAACGTCCCCCCCAAGAACCTAAAAATATATTTATTTAGGCTGTACCAATATAGTTTGTTCGTAAATTGAAGATTTTCTAAGGTGAAAACTCGCACACGCTACCACGCTTAGCGAGTTTTATTTTTATGGGTAAATATTAATTTGAGCAGGAAATATAAGTTATTCCCCCAATTTTTTGAGATAAAAAAGAACTCGGTAAGCGAGATAGCGCGTCCGAGTTCCCACATTATGAGACACTGTAAATTACCCACAAAAAAATATTGGAGCAATGAATTATTTTCTCTTTAAAGTTCTTGAAGGGAGCTTGAGGGAAACTTCTTTCAAGAAGTTTCCCTCAAAAAAACTAACCTCAATCCTCGTTTACGCTCTCAAGGAAAATAACGATCTTTCTGTTGTTTTCCGAGCCGATGGAATTGGTGGATACGCCCTCGATGTTCTGAATTTCCGAATGGATAATTCTTCTCTCGTAGGGGTTCATAGGCTCGAGCATAACGCTCTTCTTGTGCTTCTGAACCTTAGCCGCCATTCTTCTTGCCAGAGCGCGGAGAGTTTCCTCACGCTTAGCACGGTAGCCCTCAACGTCAACGGTAACTTTAACGTAAGGCTCTTTTTTGCCGTCAACGCGCTTGTTAGCGGCGAGGTTGGCAAGATACTGAAGAGAATCGAGGGTATCGCCGTGGTGACCGATAAGGATAGCGGCAGACTCACCGTTAACGGTGATGCGCTTTTCTCCGTTTTCTCCGTCGGTCATAGCAACGTCAGCGGTGATATTCATATCCTTAAGGAGCTTTTCGATGAACTCAAGAGCTCTCTGCTCTCCGCCTACCTCATAGGTAGCGGATATCTTGGCGTTTTGCGCGCCTATACCGAACAGACCCTTCTTAGGCTCTTCAAGAACGGTATATTCTATTTTTTCCTCATTGGGAGCGCCCAGCTCTTTAACGGCGAGGGCAACTGCCTCCTCAATGGTCTTAGCTGTTGTAATTACTTCCTTTTTCACTTTTATTCTCCGTCTTTATTATCAGTGTCGTTTTCTTCTTTGTTTTCCTTGCTCTCGGCAGGTCCCTCGGGAGTTATCTCTGTTTCGTCAGACTTGGGAGCGTCAGCCTTTTTAGCCTTCTTTTCCTTGTTCTGCTCGCTGCGGTCGTCCTCCTTAACGGAAGCCTCGCCCAGCGCGGATCTCTTGGCATTACCTGCCTTCCCTGAAGCCTCCTCAGCCTCTTGCGCTTCAAGAGCCTCACGGCGCTTTCTGCCTGCCTCCGCGGTGTCCGCAAAGTCCTCGTCGTCGATATGGTGGAGTGAGCGAACTACTTTGCCCGACTTGTTTTTAGGAGCCTTTTCAGGCTTTACGTTCATTTCCTTTTCAGCCGCCTTATAGTCCTCCTCTGTGAACTTGGGCATAGGCATGGTAAAGTGGAGTATTACCTGCTTTACAACACCAAGCAAGCTCTTGAAGATCCAGTAAACGCCGATAGCCGCAGGAACTACAAATGCGATATATACGCTGAATGCGGGCATCATGAAGTCCATGATCTTGTTTGAGCAGCCCATAGCCTTATCGTCCGTCTGAGGCTGATAAGTCAGCTTTCTGGTCATCTTCATGCTGAAGAAATAAGCAAAGAAGGTGAGAACGGGAACGAGGAGCAGCCAGTTAAACGTGGTTATGCTGGGGATAGCTCCAAGGTCGATAGCACCGCCGAACATCTGAAGGTCGGGGAGATTGCTGAAGGCTTCCTCGGAGAGTCCCTCCACGTGAGCGAGATCTGAGTAGGACAGTCCCTGCATATCGCTGAGCAGGTTGATGTTTCTTGCAACGTCATAGGTCTTGCCCGTTACGCTGCTGACCACGTCAGATATCATTTTGATAGTTGATTCTTCAAATCGGCAGATATACTTCAGAGGGTTCATTACGATGTTGTAAAGCGCAATGATGATAGGGAACTGTATGAGAAGGGGGAAGCAGCCGCCCATGGGGTTGAAGCCTTCCTTCTGATAGAGCTCCTGTATCTCCTGAGACATCTTTTGCTTTGTAACGTTATCGTCACGTCCCGCGTACTTTTTGCGTATAGCCATTTCCTTGGGACGGAGCTTTGCCTGCTTAATTGAATTTTTCTGTTGTTTGATACCGAAGGGCAGAAGGATTATCTCGATTATGATGGCAAACAGCAAAAGCGCCCAAACGTAGTTGTTGTTTACTATGGCGTTGCAGAATCGGATAACGTAGCCCATGGGTATATTGATGATATCCCAAATAGAACTCATTTGAATAATAGTTTCCGCAAGGGATCAAGCGGAAAATCCTCTCTTAATTATTTGCGGTACTGTCATTGTCGCGAGCCGCAAGCTCGCCGTTATTTTTCATCACTTTCTCCGTGTCGTACTTCGGGATCCTTTTGTGCTTTTTTCTTTTGCTCTCGGGAACGGGATCGTGCCCACCCGCGCAGAAGGGATTGCAGCGCAGTATGCGCCAAGCGGTAAGTCCGAAGCCGATAAAAAAGCCGCGTTTTGTAAATGCCTCAAGGGCATAGGCAGAGCATGAGGGTGTGAACCTGCATGACGGAGTTCGTTTCAGCGGTGATAAAAATTTTCTGTAAAAGCGTATCAGCAAAATGCAAACATACTTCATATTGATGTTTTGTCGTCGTTTACGCAAGCTTGGGATCTGATCAGACCAAGCTGGGAAAACGCAATTTTCAGCTCTGCCGCCACGTCCTGACTCTTTGCGTCAAGGATAGCGACCCGTGGGCTGATAACTATAAGGTTTCCCGTGATAAGTTCAGCCTTGAGCGTGTCGTAAGCCGCGCGCATCAATCGCTTTGCGCGGTTTCTCTGTACCGCTCCGCCGATCTTCTTGGAGACCGACAGTCCCAGACGGTTTACGAATATCTTCTCGGGGTGAGCGTTTCTGAGCCTTTGCGCCGCAAGGTCGCGGAGAACGTAAACGGCAACGTATCTACCCACCTGTCTTTTGCCTCGCTGAAAGGCTTTATTATACAGGTGGTGTTCCTTAATGGCAATGTTTTTCATACCGAATACCCCTATATACCAAAAACCCCGATGAAGCGTAACGCAAGTCATCGGCGGTTTTATTGTTTTTCGGTTTATCCAAAAAATTAATAGGTCAGTCTTTTTCTGCCTTTAGCGCGTCTTCTCTTCAGGACATTTCTGCCGTCAGCGGTTGCCATTCTCTTTCTGAAACCGTGCTCTTTCTTTCTCTGACGCTTTTTGGGTTGATAAGTTCTAAGCATTTCATGCACCTCCTTAAATTTGTTTGTATCCCGGATCACGAGATATCCGGAATATTATCCGGAAGCGTGTTGCTTTACAGCCAAGTTACGCTTTATACAATGACATCTTATATTAAACCATATTTTCCTCCATTTGTCAAGAGATTTTTTTAATTTTTCTTGCAAAAATTTAAAAAACTGACTGTTCCCGCCTAATATAGCCATTAATTTTATGTCTTTGTTACTTATGGTAGTTGCTACCGAAGAGCAACGTGCGGCTCTTTTAGATATCATAGCGGAATAACATATAATGATATACCAAGTATAGGTATTTAATATTGACAATAACTTACGGAGGTGATATAATTATACTCGTATCCATCACAAAACTACCATTATTTATACACATAAATGACTCTTGAAAGGGAGATGCGCCATGACGATCACTTTATTTTCGGTTGCCATACTTGCTATATTTGCGGTGTGTGCCGTCATTGAAATATACAGAGGAGCAAGGAGAGGCTTTCTTAAAAGCCTTGTAACGCTTTGCAGTGCGGTTGCGAGCATAATACTTTCGGTTTGCCTTAGCCCCGCACTGTCGTATTTTATTTCGGACACGGTGATTTATAATATAAAGCACACGCCCTTTTACCGCTCTCTCGTGGGGAGCTTCAGCTCAATGGAGATCCTTGTTGAAGCATTGGCGGGAGCGGCTATCAGCACCGTGCTTTTCGTTCTTGTATTCTGCCTTGTTCGTTTTGTTATTGCCATCGTCGTTCACCTTGTTTACCGCTCTAAGCTGAAGAGTGATCCGTCAAAGCCCCAATACATGGCGAGAGACGGTAGCTTCATCGAAAGAAACAGTGTAAGACTTGGTATGATAACTGGTGCCGTATGTGCCGTTGTGGTAACTATGGCGCTGACGTCTCCTGTTATGGGTACGTTGGACGTAGCGCGTAGCGTAATAAAGATAGGCGAGACGGCTGACGCAAAAATATGGCAGTCAAGCGGTGTAGAGACAGAGATAGACGCAGTCAAGAAATACTCCGCAGACCTCCCTGGTAACCTCTTCTATCGCTTTGGCGGAAAGCTCATGTATCGCGCGTCGGCTACGGCAAGCGTGGAAGGCGAGAGAGTGTACGTGTTGGACGAAATGGAGCTCTTTCACGATACCGTGAAGAACTTCAATCAGATATATCCAATGCTCAAGGATCCGTCTAAGGTATCCGAAAAGCGTATCGACGCTATCGAGAGGCTATGTGAGAACGTAGAGGATATGAAGCTGTGTCACGTGCTCATTGCCGATTTTCTTCCCGTTGGAGCCAATGCGTGGCTTGAGGGCAAGCGAGTGTTCAAGATAAGCAAGCCCGTGCTCAACGAGCTGATAATGCCCGCCTTTGACGAGATGCTGAGGGTGTGCGCAAGGACTGATCTGGATAACGTAAAGCAGAATACCGTCACGTTGCTCAGGGTTTATTCCATAATCCTCACCAGCGGAATATTGGATATGGAAAACGGAAGCTACAGTGAAATGATAAAGCATCTGGAGAAGACCAACGCCATATCTCTACTGTGCGCTGAGCTTAACAAAAACCCATACATGCAGTCGGTCAACCGAAGCGTGGGTGAAATGGCAGTCAGGGTGCTGGCTAAGGAGCTTGTGAAAAAGAGCACGGACGACCTCAAATACGATAATTTCGTCAAGAACATGGCAAGTGCCATTACGTCGGTCAAGAGCAGAGACTACGGAACGACTGCGGAAATGGTGGACGTGCTTACCGATTATACGCTGAGATATACCTCAGACCTTGGCGTATCCGTTCCGCAGGACGTGGCAGGCTTTGCCTCCGAAAGCCTTTTGAAGGAGGTCGTATCCGTTGACGAGTACGTTACCATAAGTGAGATAAAAAAGATAATCTTGGATTATTCAAAGCAGTAAATATTCTTTCCGAGAAGGGAGACAAAAAATGGTTGATAGTATAATGACTTACGTGGCTTACGCGCGCTTGTTCATCGTAAGTCTGTTTATATACGTTTTACTCGTGTCCTGCGTTTTTCCGCGCTTGCTTGATACGAACACAAAGGCAAGTGGAGAGCTTGACAGAGGAATAAAGCGCTATACATTCAAAGGCGGCAGAGCGATAGTGTATGAGACCGTTGGGCACACTTCGAGGTATATAAAAAAATACGCCCTGTCGCTGATAGACGGGCAAAAATATCTTACATGCTCGGTGGATAAAAATATTTCAAGCTTGGAATATAGGGTCACTGCATACGGCGCTGACGACATGAAGATAGAGACCGTGTCGGTCAAGGAGCGGCTTGGCGCGGACGGACGTACTGCAGAGCTTCCGCTCCCGCTTGACACCGCTTACGTGAGCATACTCCTTGAAAAAGCGAACGGCGTGTGCCTTAACAGCGCGGCGCAAAAAATAGCGCCCATGGCGATCGCCACGTATGTGGCACTTACAGTGGCTACAACGGCGGCTGAGATGTTTATTATCAAAAAGCTATTGGTGGATATATTTGAGCTTGCCCTGAATTATTCAAAGACAGTACATAGCGCAGGCTACGGATTTACGCTTGGGACGGCGGTCCTTACGGGAATTGCCGTGGCGTCTGTTGGGCTATTGCAGAGCATAAAGCAACGAAAGAGGGGAGAGTAAGCCGTGAGAGCACGTCAAAGCATAGCAAAGGACTTTTACCGTTACCCTCAAATAAACGGATTTATATCGGTGAAGCAGTATATGTTCGTCCACGAGGACGGAAAAAAGTATCTGCTTATACGGTTTTCAAACGACTCCGACTTTTGCGCTGGCAGACTTAAATACCGCGTTACACGAATGGATATCGAGGGCGAGGTGCTTGGCTCTGAGGTGTACGATAGCGGAAGCATAGTGCTTGAGCAGGGAAATACTTACTCGCCCGCGCGTCCCATTGAGGTTGAGGACAGATGCGCCGACTTCAAGATAGAAATGGTAGAGGTAAGGTCCGGAAACTACAGATATCATGTCCGCGAGGGCAGAGTAGTGACCACCTACGTGCGAGACGGCGGGGTGAAGGATAGCCGAGACACACGCAGTCGCGGCGTTGAGGTAAGCACGGTAAAAAGACGGGGTGTGGGCGCTATAGCTATTGCCGCCGCGGTGTTGCTTTTGCTTGCGGTGATGGTCAACGCGCTTCAGATGCTTTTTTCTTACGTACGCGCGCAAAGAAAAGAGAAGGAGCTTGAGAACAAGGTAAATATCTCGTATGACCGGAACGCAGAGACCTATAAATATTTTACGTATGATAGCGAGAAGGTAATATACGAGGTGGATACCATTTCTCCCGCAACGCGAAAATAAAAACTATATGGATACTTTTGGAGTGAAAAATGCTTAAACACGAGGACATTATCCGAGGTCTTTCGGACAGTGATAAGATACATATACTCGGAAATATCCGCAACCTTTCAAGTAAACGTTACAGGCTTGCGGGTATTCCCGAGATAAGCGTGGGCGACCTTCGCGCCCTTTCCGACGGAGAATATCCGTCGGCAAAGGCGCTGATATGCTCGTGGGACGAGAGGCTTGTCCGCGCAAGCGCAGTGCACAGCGCTAACGTAAAAGCCAACGAGGGCGCAAGACTTGTGCTTTGCGAAAGCCCATTGGCATCGGTAGCGCCTCTTTCAAGAAGCCTTGGAGAAGAACCGCTGCTATCGACTATGTACGTCTCAGCGCAGGTAAGAGCAGTAAGAGAAAGGGGAATGCTTCCCGTCATCTCGGGACTTGGTCTTGACGGTGAGGAGAGCCTCTGGCAGGACGGGGAGCTTGACGGCACGTTCGTTGAGCGGTTTGTGTCTCAGCCCTTTGGCGCGCTTGCTGACAATGCCTACATTGAGAAGATAGGTGAGCGTGACCTTTGCCTGGGGATAGATAAGAGCAGAGTGCTTCGCATGAGGGTGAGTGCCAAGGAAACGGCGCTGAGCGTTACCCGCGGCGAGACCTTTCTTGAGGGCTCGGAAGAGGCGCTTGACGCGGCACTGACCAGATATAAGCAGATAAAGAAGGCTATAGAGAGCGGCGGCGCTACGTCCGAGGAGCTGAATACGGCTATCTCCGATGGAAAGGCGGTAAGCCCGGAGGCGATAGACGAAGCAGTAGACAGGATAATAGAGCTTGCTTATGCCGTGTCAGAGGTCAGAAGAGATATAGGTGCGGAGAGAGAAGAGGGACTTGAGGCTGAGGCTATAATTTCCTCGTCCGTGCTGATTGAAAACAAGGGCGCGCTTCCGCTGAAAAAAGGAAGCAAGGTGGCGCTTATCGGTGATATGGCTATGTCGTCGGGACTTTCCGAGGAGATATCCCAAAGGCTGATATCCTCGGGATATGCGGTCGTGGGCAGTTGCCGCGGATACGAGCTATCCCGTGAAAGAGACCCCAACGAGAGTCTTTTGCGCGAGGCGAGAGATCTGGCTAAGAAGGCAGACACGGCGGTGTTGTTCCTTGGAAGACGCGGCGAAAGCATAGCGCCGTCCAAATATCCGTCTCTGCCCGCAAATCAGCAGCATCTGCTTTACGCCTTGGCTGACGCGGGAGTGAGAATAGTAGCCATAATGTGCCACGGATATACTGTCACGGAGTCCATAGATAAGGACTGTGCGGCGGTAATGCTGACCGACCTTGAGGCAAGCAGAAGCGTTCATGCGGTGGCTGGCATGCTGAGCGGTGAATACGCTCCCTCGGGACGTCTTGCCTCATGCCTGTATACGGATAGGCAAATAGCACAGCTCAGACGCTTTAAGCGGACGGAGGGTATAAGGACAGGAATGTTTGTGGGATACAGATACTGTTGCACGGCGGGAGAGTCGGCGGCGTATCCCTTCGGACACGGTCTGACCTATACGTCGTTTGCCTACTCGGGCATGACCATTGGCGGCGGCAAGCTGCGCTTTACGGTAAAGAACGTGGGCAAGAGAGCGGGAATAGAGACCGCACAGGTATATATAGGTCTTGAGGACTCCTCTGTTCTCAGACCCGCAAGGGAGCTTATAGGCTACAGAAGGCTGAGTCTTGAGGCGGGCGCATCTGTGACCGTTGAAATGGATATCGGATATCATCTGAATATCCCGAGGGTAGCCGACCCTGTCACGGGTGAGCCTGTCATAGAAAAGGGAGCTTATAAGATATACGTGGGCGCATCGTCGGAGGATACGAGACTTACGGCGAGCCTTAGCGCGGGAGAACGCCAGCTTACGTCCGACGGCAAGCGCCGTTGCGACTATATACATTCGGAATCCAATATAATTTCCGACAACTTTAAAATGGAGGCAAGGATCGAAGCAATGAAAAAATCAGCATTTAACTTTATCGTGGGAGGCGCGGCAATAGCCTTGGCGATGATACTCAAGCTTTATTGCGCATTTTCGGGTGCGGAAGCGCTATTTTTTGACCTGTTCGCCGCTTGCATCGCAGTGTTTGGCGTTGCCATGTTCATCATAGAGACGGTAAAGCGCAATAAGCAGTATAACGAGGCAAAAGCGGCGGCGTCCGAAAAAACGGCGCAAGCCTTTGAGAACGCGGAGGAGCTGCCCGTATATAATTCCGAGCTTATGTTCCGCGAGGAGTTTGACACCGAGGCGGAGAATACCGTCGAGGCTCAACAGAGCCATACCGATGAAGCGGAATACTTCAAGCATATCAACAAGGAGCAAAGCTTTGCCACTGCGGCGCGCGATTTTGAGCGCTTTGCGGCAGAGAAGGGCTATAAGCTCTCGGGCGACACGGTAAAGAGCATATTCGCGGCAATGGCGGCATCAAGGCTTTTGGTGCTGAGAGATATGAGTAAGGCGGAGATAAGCTCCTTTGTTACGCTGCTCAGCGCGTACTTTGATTCCCCCGTGTTTATAGATAGCGCACTTGGTCTTGACAGTGACGAGTCGGTACTGTTCAGACGTAACGCGTCGGGAGAGAGGGCTAAAACTGAGGTATTCCACGCCATAGAGGCGGCAAAAAATGCTTCCGAGCGTGTACATATCGCGGCTATCACCGACGTTGCACCCGCAGAGCTTGCCTCCTATTTTTCATCCTATGCGTCCTATGCGGGCAATCCCAAGGGGGGCTGCTCGGTGTCGGCGGTAAACGACGGCGGCGTGCATACCACGTATCTCCTGCCTTCAAACGTTTGGTTCGTATTGGGGCTTTCCGAGGGCGCAAGGCTTACGGATCTCCCCGATTTTATAAGCGAGATCGCCTCGGTGTGCAAGATAAGCGCAGAGAGGGTAACGCCTGCGGCGGAGTATTCGCACTTTGACAAGTTCTCCTCCCATCAGATGGACTATCTTTGCGACAGACTTGCTTCCTTTGACTCCATAGACGAGGATATGTGGAAGAGAGTGGATCGACTTGCGGAGCTTGTTAGCGCATATGCGCCTTACCGTATCGGAAATAAGATGTGGTTGTGTCTTGAAAAATACGCGCTGGTCATGGTTGCCTGTGAATGTGAGCCTGCTCACGCGCTTGACGCGGCGACTGCCTCCACGCTTCTGCCATCGGTTCTGTCCACCGTTCGCGGCAAGATGGGTGAGAATGACAGAGGTATCGGGGAGATCATCGAGTCCGTGTTCGGTGAATACGGCGCGGAAGCCTGCCTTACTCTTGTTAAGGCAACGGGCGCGGAAATGTAAGGAGAAGGGACATGTTTGATTATTTTGCACTTGATATTTCCTTTATAGATGCGATCACGTCGGGTACTGCCGTAGCCGTATATCTCTGCGTGCTTTTTGCGGTGATGGTGGTGCTTATTCTTGCCGTTATCTTTTCTCCCGACCGCCGCAGAGACAGTGGAGAGGACATACCGCAGATAGTGGTGCAGACGGCAGAGACGGAGAAGAAGTCGGAGGATAAGCCCACGGGAGAGCGCTTTTGTATGCTATGCGAGATAGACCGCAGAAGTGGAGGCTACGGACACAGATATTACGGAAAAGGAATAACGCTCGAGGGCTTTTGCGAAAGCTTCAGAAACTATGCGGCAAGCAGATTAAAGCTTTATTACGATATAGAGGATATAAGAGCCTTCGTGGCGGGACTTGCGGTGTCAAGGCTGGTAATACTGCAGGGTATGTCGGGAACGGGAAAGACGTCGCTTGCGCATGCCTTCGGCTCGTTTGTGGATAATAGCTCAACGGTAATACCCGTTCAGCCTATGTGGAAGGAAAGAACTGACCTTATAGGCTACTATAATGAGTTTACCAAGAGATTTAACGAAACGCTGCTGCTTGAAAAGATGTATGAGGCAAATTACAGCAGGGATATGTATATAACCGTTCTTGACGAGATGAATATAGCGAGAGTGGAATACTACTTTGCGGAGTTTCTGTCCCTGCTTGAGCTTCCAAATCCCGAGGAGAGATATCTTGAGGTAGTGTCGGACAAATGGGATAGCGACCCTGTGGGACTTAAGGACGGAAGAGTAAAGCTGCCTGAGAACATGTGGTTCGTGGGAACGGCGAATAACGACGACTCAACGTTTGCCATATCGGATAAGGTTTATGACAGAGCGATGATACTTGATCTTGATACAAAGAGCGAGAGATTTGCGGCGCCCATGACGGAAAAGTGTCCCATATCGGTGGAGCAGTTTGAGAGACTTGCAGAGGGAGCGCAGAAGGAATATTCCATAAGCCGAAGAAATATAAAGAGGCTTGAGGAGCTTGACAAATATCTGATAGATCATTTCCATATCACCTTTGGAAACAGAATAATGAAGCAGATAAGAACGTACATACCCGTGTACGTAAGCTGCGGAGGAGACGAGCTGAGAGCGCTTGACGACATACTGTCGAAGAAGGTAATGAGGAAGCTTGAGACACAGAACCCCATATATCTGAGGAACTCCGCTGAGGGACTTCTCAGTTATATAGACGAGCTTTTCGGAGCGGACAAAATGCCTATGTGCCGCGATAAGATAAACAGATTATTACGTAACGCTTAAGAGAGTGGATAGGATATGCTTAAAAACAGATCAAAACTTATAAACCTGTTGTGCTCCATAGTTATAGGCTTGATACTGACTGTGGGTACGCTGGTTGCGCTTTTTGCTGGAGGCGTGCTGGGAGGCTCAAAGCCAACGGTCAGCTTCAGCACTCATAGTGCGACGGCGCTTTACGACGGAACGCCGCTGACTAATCACGGCTGGGACATGATATCAGGCGGATTGGACGAGGGACACGAGATAAGCGTCAGCTTCACGGGTACACAGACCAACGTAGGAGAGAGCGATAACGTTATGACCGTGACCATAACCGACGAGCTTGGCACGGACGTTACCGACGATTACAAAATAAAATATACCTACGGTAAGCTGAGAGTAGATCCCCGATCGATAACCGTAACCTCTCTCGGAGCGGAAAAGAACTATGACGGAGAGCCGCTGACCTACGACAGATATACCGTAACCTCTACGGATAAGGGGCTGGTAACGGGACACAGGGCAGAGGTGGAGATAATCGGAAGCATCGTTGACGTGGGAGAGACCTTCAACACCATAGGCTCGGTCACGATATACGATTATAACGGCAAGGACGTCACCATGAATTACCGCATTACGCTCAGAGAGAATATGCTCAAGGTAAAGGGCGACTCTGAGGGGGGACTTCCTTCCTTTGACGGCTTTTCCAACCTTATCCCCGGTGAGATGAATATGAACTCAATCCTGTATTCCGTATATGCCGAAAAGAACGGAAGTGTATATCTCAAGCGGCAGAGCTTTGGAGATTACAACGGAAGAGGCTTTAACACCGCTCCCGAATACAGTGAGCTTATAGACGGTCAATACAGTGCGGCTTATCTTTCCTCCATGGCGCTTGAGGCGGCGGGGGGAAGCAAGAGCCTGCTGAAGATAAGAGCCATAGCGCAGTCCTACGCGCTTCCGTATTTTATGTCGGTAAGTGACGGAAAATACGATATTCAAAAGACAGACGCCGCCTTTTCGGGAGACGCGTCTGTGGAATATTCGGTATATTATCTGACGTATGCCGACGGAGTGACAGCCAAGGACGGCGGCTCGTCTCTTATGAGCTTTGAAAAGAGATACAGAGCCTTTGTGCATGAAAACTATCTGTCCATTGATGCCGAGACCAACGAGTTTATGCAGGGACTTATCAAGGCTCAGGGCTTTGACAGGAACGATCCCGATATAATCAATAAGGTGGCGGACTACATAAGCCGCGCGGCAAAGTACGATCTGGGCTACGATACGGCGCTTGACAGTGAGAAAAACGTTGCCATAGCATTTCTCAGCGAGTATAAGATAGGCGTTTGCCGTCACTACGCTATGGCGGCTACCATGATGTACCGCGCGCTTGGTATTCCCGCGAGATACACGGTAGGTGTGGTAGGTCAGCTTAAGGGCGGTGAGTGGAACAGTATCCCCGCTTCACAGGCACATGCCTGGATAGAGGTGTATATTGACGGCTTCGGCTGGGTGGACGTTGACGCCACAGGCTCGTCGGGCTCGGGCGGAGGTGGAGCGGGCGGAGGCTCGTTTGGAAGCTCGGGAGGACAGTCCAACGTCATTGAGGTCACGCCCGTTGAGGTGTCCAAAAAATATGACGGTACGCCCCTTGTGGCGGAGAATTCCGTAAAGGGTCTTGAGGATCTGCTGAAGCAGGGATATACCTATAAAGCAACCGTCAGCGGAAGCCGAACGGATATAGGTAGATCTCAAAGCAGCACTATTGAGGATCTGCGCGTGTACGATCCAAGCGGGAAGGACGTTACTGACAGCTTCGAGCTTGTATATAAAAAAGGATGGATACACGTTTATTCCAGGGAGGTCACCTTCGTAAGTCCCAGCTACAAAAAGGTATACGACGGCAAGGTGGACGATGTAACGGGTACGCTTTCCTCCCAAAGCGCACTTTATGACGGACATACCTACGAGGTAAAGAACAAGTCAAAGCCCGATGTAGGCAAGCAGGCAAATGACTTCAGCGTCGTTATATACGACGAAACGGGAAAGGACGTTACCGACCATTATAAGATCAACAAGAATTGCGGAGATGTTGAGATAGAGCACGCTTCTATTACACTTATAGCGGGAAGTGCTACCAAGACGCATGATGGAACGCCTCTTACCAATAGTGAGGTCACTCTTAATGGCTCGCTCGCTGAGGGACACAAGCTCGGACTCTGCGAGGTGTCGGGAAGCCAGACAGACGTGGGAAGATCGGATAACGTTATAACGTACGTGGTCATTCTTGACGCGAACGGCAACGACGTTACCATGAACTACGCTATTACCCTTCAGACAGGCACGTTGAGAGTAACGCGTTGATGTAAAGGAAGATATATGCGATACGATAATTACGAAAAAAAGATACAGATCATAGCGCAAAAGCTGCGTGTGGTGGTCAAGCTGCTTCCGCTTATCATATCGGCGCTTGCGGTGGTCGTTGCGGGTGTGATCACGCTTCTTGCCATGAAGGGAAACGTGGGAGACATTGAGTGCGCCCAAAGCTATGTGTACGGCGATACCGTTTCTCCCTCGTCCGATGCCTTTCTCAGTAAGGTTCGTTTTGAGTACAGAACGGCATCGGGAGCGCTATGGAGCGAGGAAACTCCCGTAATGCCCGGAAGCTATTACGTGCGAGCCGTGGGAAGGACAACGTTCGGCAACGACAGATATTCCGACGAGGCGGCTTTTACCATTACAAAGAAAGCTATTGAGGTAAAGGTAAGGGAGAGCAGTATAGTCTACGGCGAGCAGCCAAGCGTGAGCGCTCCTCTTGCGGCGGGCGACCGAATTGCCTGCAGTGCCTTTGTGCTTGAGGACCCTCTTGCCACAAGCACGAACGTGGCGGCAAAGACAGAGGCGGTGACAATATTTGACCGTGACGGAAGGAACGTGACGGCGGCATATGAGATAAGTGCGCCGTATTCGCCCATAACCATTGAAAAAAGGACTATAGGCGTTACCGTTGAGGACGCTGAGAGGGAATACAACGGAGAATATCTCAGCTGCGACGGCTATGAGCTTTCAAATGGAACGCTTGGCACGGGAGATACACTTATTGCCAAGTTTACCGAGTCTATAGTTGACGTTGGCAGAGTGGTGAATACAGTAGAGCTGAGAGTGATAAACTCGGCGGGTGCGGACGTAACGCACTATTATACCATCAACGAGACCTACGGATATCTTACGGTCGATAAGCGTCCGCTTATAGTAAGCACGGGAAGCCTTGAGGCGGTATATACGGGCAAGGATATGCGTGTGGACAGCTTTGAGATTGACCCGTCAACCACTCTTGTTGACGGACAGAGGCTTTGGGTAGTAACCCCCGTCTTTCGTGATGTGGGAAGTTACGATAATATTTTTGCCTTTCATGTGTTTGACGCTGCCGGAAACGAAAAGACAGATAACTATTCGATATTCATAAAGGAAGGAACGGTGCTGATAAGACCCGCCTCACTAAGCGTCACCACCAACAGTAATACGTGGGTGTACGACGGACAGAATCACTACGACAACGGATATTCCTCGGGAAGTCTTATTGCGGGACATACCGCAAGAGTTAGCACAAATACCGTCATAACGAATGCGGGTACTGCAGAAAACAGGCTTGAGCTTGTGATAACCGACGAGGAAAGAAGAGACGTAACCAAAAATTACGAGATCAATTATCAATACGGCGAGCTTGAGGTAACAAAGAGACCTGCTACGGTAACTACAAGAAGTATTAAGTATATATACGATGGAACCGCAAAAAATTATCGTCCTACGACAAGCGAGGGATTTGTCGAGGGACATAGGCTGACTGTCAGAAGCAGCACGAGCCTTACCGACGTGGGAAGCGTTGAAAACAGGATAGAGCAATATACCGTCACAAACGGTTACTCAAACGAGGATCTGTCTCCAAACTACGATATAACCTTTGTTTGGGGAACTATTACGGTAATGCACAGACCTATAGTGGTAAAGCCTGCGGATATGGAGAAGGTGTATGACGGCTCGCCGCTGACGGCAAGCGAGATAGTGGTATCGGAAAGGTCAAGCAACTATTCGCTGGTTGAGGGACATACGATAGTGGCGAAGATACAGGGAAGTCAGACGGACGTGGGAACGAGCCGTTCTAAAATTATTGATCCCGTGGTCATTATGAGCGGAGAGCGCGACGTTACCGCAAATTACAGTATAACCATGGAGGAGGGAACGCTTACAGTTCTTCCAAGACCCGTTATAATTGAGACGGCAACGGACGAAAAGGTATATGACGGAACTCCTCTGACAAATCACGAGGTCTCGATTGCTGACGATTCACCCTATCAGTTAGTTGCGGGACACAGGATATCACTTACCGTTACAGGCTCACAGACAGAGGTGGGAAAGAGCGACAATACCTGCAATATGCGTACCTTACGCATCTACGACCAGAATTCCAGAGACGTTACGGGAAATTATCAGACGGACGTGGTTTTGGGAATTTTGAAGGTAACCGCTGACACCGGAGGAGGTGGCGGTAGCGGCGGTAGCGGCGGAGGCGGCGGTAGCGCAGGACCTCTGGGCGGAGGCTTGACAGGTGCAATGAAGCCCGGAGAAGATGAGCCTGCCATTACCGTGGCAACTATAAAGAGCAGCGTGACGGGTACGCTATATGTGAGAGAAAAGAGCTTTGGTAATTATACGGGAAGAGCTTGGACTGAAGCCGTTGAATACGGAAAGCTGCTTCCGAACGGTCAGAGCTACAATTATCTTACGTCTATAGCGTATTACAATACGGGAATATCTCCTGCCACGGCGCACATGATATTCAAGGAAAAGGGAATTTATTTCCTGCCCTATTATCTTGCTGAAGGCGGAGACCGTGAAAAGCAGACCAGTGACGTCATATATAAGGGAACGGACTCAGACTTCACGCTGTCATATTTCCAAGCGGAATTTGACGGAGTGGGATATGCCGATCTTATTGGAAAGCTTGGGGAATACGCAAGCTATGAGAGAACGTACAGAAGCTTTGTTCACAAGAATTATCTTGACATAGACAGTGACACACTGTCATATATGAGGAAGCTTATAGCTGAAAACGGCTTTAACAAAAACGATCCCGATATAGTTTCAAAGGTGGCAGAGTTTATTAAGGGATCTGCTGAATACAACATGTATTACGATGAGGCTATGGACAGAGAAAGCAATATGATAGTGGCTTTCCTTGATAAGTATAAGGAGGGTGTTTGCCGCCATTACGCGTCTGCCGCAGTCCTGCTCTTCAGAGCACTCGGAATGCCCGCAAGATACACTGTCGGATATGCTGCTCATACCGAAGCGGGACAGTATTCGGAGATAACCACTCCGGGACACGCATGGGCAGAGGTGTATATAGACGGACTGGGCTGGATATGCGTTGAGGTAACGGGAACGGGCGATCCGGGAAATATGCCGGGGAACTTGCCAAGCGGCGGAGCAGGTGAGAAGGACACTCTGACCGTAAGACCTACCTATTGCTTCAAGGTGTACGACGGTAAGCCATTGTATGCGGAAAACAAGGTAGAGGCTAACATATTGCTCAGCGGTCTGTTGTCTCAGGGCTACAGATACGAGGTGGTAGTTGAGGGAAGTCAGACTGATGTGGGAATTGGAAAGAGCAAGATAGTAAGCTTCAAGCTTTATAATCCCGACGGAGTTGAGGTGACGGATAACTATAACGTCAGATACGAGGAGGGTACGCTTGAGGTATTATCTCCCGACCAAGAGATAATAAGGCTGTATCTGTATCAGATACAGAAGTATTACGACGGAACTGCGCTGAGATTTCAGTCTGACGATTACGAGATAATCGAAATGGATAAAGATTTGAGTCTGAAGATTACCTTTAAAGCGTCGCTGACTGACGTGGGGGTTATCACGCTGACGGATATAAATTCGGATATTTCCAAGTATATCACCTATACGGTAACAAAGGGCGGCAGAGACATCACGGCTAAATACCGCATAGTGTTTGACGTTATGCCCGATACGTCGGATTCTTACGTGCCTATGCGCGTTGACCCGAGAAATATAGAGCTTACCTCGGCGTCACAGAGCAAGCTGGAGGACGGAAAGCCCTTGAGCAACGGCACTGTCACCGTAACCAAGGGCTCTTTGGTGGCGGGACACACGCTGACTGCTACGGCAATAGGAGAGATAACGAGTGTGGGCGAGACACCCAACATGATAGACCTTTCGTCGGTGGTCATAAAGGACAGAAGCGGCAAAGATGTTACGGATAATTATAAAATTATCTATCACACGGGAACTCTTACCGTTATAGATCCTTATTCATAAATAAACGCAAAGGGGCTGGGTCAAATGACTCAGCCCCTTTGTCTAATTTCAAATTTTGATTTGTCGGTGGGTTTACAATCTGTGTTCGCTCTCTCTTGATTGTAGGGACCGGCGTCCTCGACGGTCCATTCTATGCGATAATGTAACTATAAAATATTAAAAAAATATATAAATTTCATTGTGTTTGGAACGGACCGTCATGTAGCGTAGCGGAATTGGACGCACGGTCCCTACAATTTTGGTTTGTGCGAACGCCTCAACCATACCGCTAAATCCCAATTTAATGATATGTGATCGTATCAAATAAAAGTGTGGAAAAGTTCTGTTGACTTTGAGCGAAAAACGTGATAAAATATCTATAAGAGAGCGAGGTGAGCGATTTGGAGATAATAAAGGAGGACGCCTTTCGTAAGCAGATAAAAAAGGGGCTTTCGGGAGGATACCTGTTTTTCGGAGACGAGGACTATATGAAGGCATACGCCCAAGGGGCAGCCAGAGAAGCTATATGCTCCGATCCTACCTTTGCGCTTTTTAACGATATGAAGATAGATGTTATGGATTATAGCGCGGGCGCTCTGCTTGACGCACTCATGCCAATGCCAATGATGAGTGACGTTAAGCTGGTTACGGTGAACGGCTTGAATATAAACGCACTCAAACCCAAGGAGCTTGACGACCTGTGCGAGGCGTTGGAGGCGCTGAAGGAATACGACTATAACGTGCTGATAATTTCCGTGCCTGCCACACAGATAGAGGAGGGAAATCTTCCAAAATATCCGTCGCCCGTGCTCAAACGGCTGGGCGAGCATCTGACGCTTGTTCATTTCGAGACCGTTGCGGGTGCAAGACTTGTTTCTTGGGTAGGTAAGCATTTTACCGCCAACGGAGTGAGCGCAAGCGCCGACGTATGCTCGTTTCTTATAAATTACGCGGGAAAGTCTATGTACACGCTTTCAAACGAGACGGAGAAGCTGGCGTATTACGTGCTTGAGAACGGAAGAGATACTGTTACCAAAGAGGACGTTCTTAAGGTGTCCATTGCCGAGATATCTACCGACGCGTTTACTCTTGCAAACGCCATTCTTGACGGTAGAAGCGAGGACGCTATAAATGCTCTCGCAGTTATGAAATTCAGACGTGTTGAGCCTGTTATACTTCTATCGGAGGTGTCGAGAGTTATCTGCGATCTTGTGTCTGTAAAAGCACTTGTTGAGGACGGTTGCTCGGCATCCGAAGCGGCATCTATATTAAAAATGAACGAATACAAGACCAAGCTTTACGCTCAGGGGGCGGCGGGAAAGTCAATGGCTAAGCTCAAGCACGCCGTGGACCTTTGCTCTGAGGCAGATATCGCCCTCAAGCTATCGCCACAAGGCTACATTGCCATAGAAAAATTGATATGCAGCTTATAGAGGTATAAAAAATGATTTTCAGTGTTTTTGTTTGACGGTGATCATTTTTGTTATATAATTCTGCTGAAAATCTTGATTTACTTATTGTTTTGTGTTATAATAGCGGTATGTTTTATTTGTTGGAAACAAAACGCCATTAAAAAGGGAGAATAAAATGTACAAGATAGTAGAAAAAAAGATACTCAATCCCACGGTGGTGCAGCTTCAGATAGAAGCGCCGCTTGTGGCTAATAAGGCAAGACCGGGACAATTCATCATTCTACGCGTAGACGAGGATGGTGAGAGAATTCCTCTTACTGTTGCGGGTGTAAATAAGAATAATGGAACAGTAAAGATCATTTTCCAAGTTGTGGGAGGTACTACCAAAAAGCTTTCGTTTAAGGAAGCGGGAGAATATATTCAGGACTTCGTTGGACCTCTTGGAGTAGCAACGCATCTTGACGGTCTTAAGAGGGTCTGCATCGTCGGAGGAGGCGTGGGCTGCGCTATCGCTATGCCTATTGCCGAGGCACTTCACGAGATGGGCGCTCACGTAACAAGCATCATCGGATTCAGAAATAAGGATCTGCTTATCCTTGAGGATGAGTTCAAGGCTTGCTCGGATAGGCTTCGCATCATGACAGACGACGGCTCATACGGCGAGCACGGAAACGTGACCGTTCCTCTTAAGGAGATGCTTGACGCGGGAGAGCAGTTTGATATGATCATCACCATCGGTCCTCTCATTATGATGAAGTTTGTAGTAGCAACGGCAAAGCCATTTGGCACGCCGGTGACCGCTTCTATGAACCCCATTATGATCGACGGCACAGGAATGTGCGGCGGCTGCCGACTGACGCTTAATGTGGACGGCAAAAAGGTAACTAAATTCGCCTGCGTGGACGGTCCCGACTTCAACGGATATGAGATCGATTTTGACGAGGCGATGTCCAGAGGCAGAATGTACTCAGAGTTCGAGCATCACGCATATGAATCCACTTGTAATCTCTACAAGAAGGAGGTAAAGTAAAATGGCAAAGGCAAATATGTCTCTTAAAAGAAATGAAATGCCCACGCAGGACGCACAGGTCAGAGCACATAACTTTGACGAGGTGGCGCTTGGCTATTCCAAGGAAACTGCACTTGACGAGGCAATGAGATGTCTTAACTGCAAGAACATGCCTTGCGTTGACGGTTGCCCCGTAAAAATACATATTCCAGAATTTATCTCCAAGATCAAGGAGGGTGATTTTGAGGGAGCTTATCAGGTCATTACAAAATCTTCTTCTCTCCCCGCAGTCTGCGGTAGAGTTTGCCCTCAGGAAACACAGTGCGAATCCAAGTGCGTGAGGGGAATCAAGGGAGAATCTGTTGGCATTGGACGTCTTGAACGCTTCGTTGCCGATTGGCATAACACATACTGCACCGAAGAGCCTGTACGTCCTGTAAGTAACGGACACAGAGTTGCCATCGTTGGTTCGGGTCCCTCGGGACTTACCTGCGCGGGCGACCTTGCAAAGAAGGGATACGAGGTGACGGTGTTTGAGGCACTTCACACCGCGGGCGGAGTGCTGGTTTACGGTATTCCCGAGTTCCGTCTGCCCAAGAAGATCGTCGCAAAAGAGGTGGACACTCTTAAAAAGCTTGGCGTTAAGATAGAAACAAACGTAGTTATAGGTAAGACCTTGACCATTGACGAGCTCTTTGAGATGGGATATGAGGCTGTATTCGTTGGCTCGGGCGCGGGACTTCCCAACTTTATGGGCATCCCCGGTGAGTCACTCAAGGGCGTTTATTCCGCTAACGAGTTCCTTACGAGAAGTAATCTGATGAAGGCATATCTTGAGCACCCCGAAACGCCTATCATGAAGGGCGGAAAGGTGGCAGTGGTCGGCGGCGGAAACGTTGCTATGGACGCGGCAAGAACTGCTTTGAGACTTGGCGCGGAGAAGGTATATATCGTTTATCGCCGTTCTATGGAGGAGCTTCCCGCAAGACGTGAGGAGGTAGAGCACGCAGAGGAGGAGGGGATCGAGTTCCGTCTGCTTTGCAATCCTACTGAAATCCTCGGCTATAACAACCCGGAGGACGTAAGAGACCCCAAAAACGGCTTTGTTACAGGTATGACTTGTGTCAGAATGGAGCTTGGCGAGCCCGACGAGAGAGGCAGAAGGCGTCCAGTTGTGATCCCTGACAGTGAGTTTACAATTGATGTGGATACTGTTATTATGTCTATCGGTACTTCACCCAATCCTTTGATCAAGTCCACGACAGAAGGTCTTGAGGTCAATCGCTGGGGCGGAATCGTAGTCAACGAGGACGGTCTTACGTCCCGCAACGCAGTATATGCGGG
>JAGAPH010000074.1 GCA_017623375.1 Clostridia bacterium
GGAGCCTGCGTGCATAACGGTTAAGATTTCATTATGTTTTGACGCACTCTCCCTCAGTCAGCTTCGCTGACAGCTCCCTCCCGGAGGGAGCCTTATGAAGTAAGTGCTAATATAGCGAACACATCGCTAAATCCCAATTTGGACGCACAACAGAACAAGCCGAGTCGGCTGACTCGGCTTGTTTTAGGTTATGATATTTACGCGTTCTTTGCGTTCATCTTGAGGTATTCGTTGATAAACTCGTCGATCTCGCCGTCCATGACCGCGGTGATGTTTCCGTCCTCGTGTCCCGTTCTCGTGTCCTTTGCAAGCGTGTAGGGCATGAACACGTAGGAGCAGATCTGCGAGCCCCACTCGATGTTGGTCTTGTTGCCCTGAATGTCCTCGATAGTGTCAAGTCTCTCTCGAAGCTTTATCTCCATAAGCTTTGCTTTGAGCATCTTCATAGCCGTTTCCTTGTTCTGAAGCTGCGAGCGCTCAGTCTGGCAACCTACCACGATGCCTGTGGGCTTGTGGAGTATTCTTATGGCGGAGTCGGTCTTATTGATGTGCTGACCGCCCGCGCCGCTGGAGCGGTGAGCAGTAACCTCAATATCCTCGTCGCGTATCTCTACCTTATCGATATTATCAAACTCGGGCATTACCTCGATGGAAGCAAAGGAGGTCTGTCTGCGTCCTGCCGCGTCAAAGGGGGATACGCGCACAAGTCTGTGCACTCCGTTCTCAGCCTTAAGGTAGCCGTAAGCGTTAAGTCCCTCTACCATTATAGTAGCGCTCTTGATACCTGCCGCGTCGCCGTCCAGCCAGTCGATAAGCTTATATTTATATCCCTTGCGCTCTGCCCAGCGGGTGATCATTCTGTAAAGCATCTGCGCCCAGTCCTGAGCCTCTGTTCCGCCCGCGCCCGGGTGGAAGGAAACGATGGCGTTGTTCTTGTCGTATTCGCCCGAAAGCAATATTTCTATTCTCTTGCTCTCAGCCGCCTTGGATATCTCGGCAAGCTCGTTCTGAATCTCCTCGACGTATCCCTCCTCGTTTTCCTCAATAGCCATCTCCGCAAGTGTGATAGCGTCCTCAAGGCGAGCCTTGAGTGCCTCATATGCTTCGATAGTGTCCTTGGTCTGCTTTATCTTCTGAAGTACCTTTGAGGAATTTTCCTGATTTGACCAAAAATCGGGGTCAAGTGTCTGCTTGTCAAGCTCCTCCGCCGTGACCTTAAGCTCCTCTATACGGAGAGCCGAGCCAAGGTCGTCTATATCCGCTCTCATTGCGATAAGCTTGTATTTTGCGTCTTCCAATGCAATTATCATACTGTGCTCCTAACCATAATATTCTAAATTACATTATACCACAAAATTCAAGAAAAATCAATACCCAACCTTAGATTTAATAATGGCGATACCCGCCGAAGTGCCAAGTCGGTCTGCGCCTGCCTCTATAAGCGCCATTGCGTCCTCGCGGCATCTGATGCCTGCCGACGCCTTCAGCTTTACGCCGCCACTGACGTTTGCCTTCATGAGGCGGATATCCTCCACCGTTGCCACGCCCTCGGAAAAGCCTGTGCAAGTCTTTACAAAATGCGCTCCCGCTTCGCAGGCAAGTCGCGTAGCCAGCGCCTTTTCCTCATCTGTGAGCAGTCCTGTTTCTATAATGACCTTAACGGTCTTTCCCTTGGCGGCGGCAACAACGGCGGCTATCTCGTCACGGACGTAGTCCGCGCAGCCGTCCTTCAGCTTTCCTACGTTTATTACCATATCAAATTCGTCGCAGCCGAGGGCGTAAGCGTTTTCTGTCTCCGCCACCTTTACCGCGGTGGTATTCTGACCGAGAGGGAAGCCGATGACCGTGCATACCTCAACCTCGCTTCCCGCGAGAAGCTTCTTAGCGAGCTCTATATTACAGGGATTTACGCAGACCGAGGCGAAGCTCCATTCTCTTGCCTCGGCGCAAAGCTTTTCTATGTCAGCCTGCGAGGCGAATGGCTTAAGATTAGTGTGGTCGATATACTTGTTGAGATCTTTCATAATATACTCCTTAGTTGTTTTTCAAATTTTGATTTATCGGTGGGTTTACAATCTGTGTTCGCACTCACATAAGGCTCCCTCCGAGAGGGGGCTCCCGCGTAGCGGGTGGAGGAGCCTGCGTGCATAACGGTTAAGATTTCATTATGTTTTGACGCA
>JAGAPH010000075.1 GCA_017623375.1 Clostridia bacterium
AGTGCGTCAAAACATAATGAAATCTTAACCGTTATGCACGCAGGCTCCTCCACCCGCTACGCGGGAGCCCCCTCTCGGAGGGAGCCTTATGTGAGTGCGAACACAGATTGTAAACCCACCGACAAATCAAAATTTGAAGCACCGTGTTATGTCTGCAAATTGATAATTTTTTAAGGCGTCATTGATAAATATTGACAATATCCGCAATATGTGATAAAATTATAAGGATATGTTTTTAGAGAGAAGGGATATAATGTTTAAGAGATTTATCGCTTATTACAAGCCTCATAAGGTAGTTTTTGGTCTTGATATGCTGGCGTCATTGGCTGTGTCATTGGTGGGAATAGTTTATCCTATCGTTACGAGAAGTATGCTCAATGACCTTATACCCAACCGAAATTATCGCATGGTAGTAATTTGCGGTCTTGCACTGCTCGGACTTTACTTTGTCCGTATGGCGCTCAATTATTTTATCCAATATTACGGTCACGTAATGGGCGTCCGTATGCAGGCGCAGATGCGCTCGGATATGTTCAGACATCTTGAAAAGCTGCCGTATAGCTTTTACGATAACAACGAGACGGGAAAGATAATGTCCCGTATGACCACTGATCTTTGGGAGATAAGCGAGCTTGCTCACCACGGACCCGAAAATCTTCTCATATCGGGAATTACTATCATAGTGTCGTTCATATATCTGATGACAATAAACATTTCGCTGACGCTGATAATATTTGCCTGTGTTCCTTTTCTCATACTTATTGCGGTCTTGCTCAGAAAGCGCATGAGAAACGCCTTTATGGAGAGCCGCAGGTCGGTGGCGGAGATAAACGCCTCGCTTGAGAGCAGTATATCGGGAATACGGGTTACCAAGGCATTTGACAACGCCGAAAAGGAAGAGGAGAAGTTTGAAATAGGAAATAAAAAATTTACTCTTGCCCGTGACGACGCGTATAAGGCAATGGGACGCTTCCATTCCATGACGGCGTTTATTACCGATATCTTTAACGTAGTTGTGCTTATAGCGGGCGGCTTCTTTCTTTACAACGGTGACATCGCGTTCGGCGACTACTCGGCGTTTATCGTGTCCGTCAATCTATTTATCTCTCCGGTAATGACGCTTATAAACTTTATGGAGCAGTATCAGAACGGAGTTACGGGCTTTGAGAGATTTCTTGAGATAATGGACGAGCAGCCAGAGAAGGACGCGCCCGAGGCTAAGGATATAGAAAGAGTTGAGGGGCATCTTGAGTTCAGAGGCGTTACCTGCACCTATGACGGTCACAAGGACGTGCTCAAGGGAATAGATCTTGACATTGCCAAGGGCAAGAAATTCGCTCTTGTCGGACCATCGGGCGGCGGAAAGACGACTATCTGCCACCTTATTCCTCATTTTTACGACGTTGAATCGGGAGACATACTCATTGACGGTAAGAGCATAGGCGGCATAACAAAAGGCTCGCTCCGCCGAAATATAGGTATCGTTCAGCAGGACATCTATCTGTTCAACGCAAGCATTAAGGATAATATTCTTTACGGTAGGCTTGACGCCACCGACGAGGAGGTCATTGAGGCGGCTAAGCGCGCCAATATCCACGATTATATAATGACACTTGAGGATGGCTACGACACACAGATAGGCGAGAGAGGCGTGCGTCTCTCGGGCGGACAGAAGCAAAGGCTTTCTATTGCCCGCGTATTCCTCAAAAATCCTCCCATACTCATACTTGACGAGGCGACCAGCGCGCTTGACAACACCACGGAGATACTCATTCAAAGGGCGTTGGACGAGCTATGCGTAGGAAGGACTACGCTGGTGGTGGCACACAGACTTTCCACCATCAAGAACGCGGATGAGATAGCCGTTGTATCCGACGGACAGATCATAGAGCAGGGAAGCCACGAGGAGCTTATAGCTCTTGACGGTGAATACGCAAAGCTTTACAGTCTGCAGTTCAGGGAAAACGAATGATCAAGGCTATTTTATAAGGACTATGAAAAATAAGATCTCAGTTATATTTATTCTTCTTGCGGGGGCATTTTGGGGAAGCTCGTGTTTGTTTGTAAGCAAGCTTTCCGCCCTGGGCTTTACACCGCTCCAGTGTACCGCTATCCGTATAGCGTTGGGAGCGGTGATACTTAACGCGGCGCTCATAATAAAGGGCAGAGGCTTCAGATACTACAGGATATCTCTGTCCTCTCTCGCTCTTGCTGCGACTTCGGGCATCTGCTCGGTGCTTGCCATGTGCGTATTTTACTATTACTGTATGACTATGGCAGGGGCAGCGGTCAGCGCCATATTGCTTTATACCGCTCCCATATTCGTCATGATAATGTCTGTGATCTTCTTCAAGGAAAGAATGACTGTCAGAAAGATAGCTGCCTTTACCGTTGCGATAGCGGGCTGCGCTCTGGTTTCGGGGATAGCCTCGGGAGTCAGTATAAACGCTTTGGGAATACTTTGCGGTGTGCTTTCGGGCTTTGCCTATTCTCTTTACGGCATTCTTACGTCATTTTACATGAGGCGCAATTCCGAGCCACTGTCCTTTTCCGCGCTCAGCTTTGCCTTTGCGGCGGTGGGCGCTTTAGCGTTGGCAAATCCTGTGGATATAGTTATCAAGGCAGTGAATGTTGAGAGCATGAACACCGTTCCGTTAGTTGCGTTTTTTATTCTGTTCAGCCTTTGCACCTCGGTTATTCCTTACGTGCTTTATACAGCGGGGCTTACGGGAGTGCGCCCTGATGTTGCGTCCATACTCGCCTTCAGCGAGCCTCTTACGGCGGCGCTTTTCGGAATAGCGGTGCTTCGTCAGCCCTTTGATATATGGCAGGGACTTGGTATAGCCCTTGTGGTTACGGCAATAGTGATACTGAATATTTCGCCTAAGGGCAAAAAAACGTAACTTAAATGGTAGTAAATATTTACAAATAATCCATTGTATTTTTTCTCTAAATGCGATATGATAAAATGAAGTACGTAAAAGCTTTTCGGCTTTTTTATGGGGGAGCTTTATGTTTGGGTACGTAAAGGTAGAGCACTCCGAGCTGAAGGTGAGAGAATACGAAGCATATCGCGGCGTTTATTGCGGACTGTGCCGTTCTATGGGAAAATGTACGGGTCAGTGCTCAAGAATGACGCTCAGCTATGATTTCGCCTTTCTTGCACTGCTCAGAATGTGTCTTGAAAATACTGAAATAAAATTTTCTCCGAGGAGATGCCTTGCGCACCCCTTGAAGAAGAGAAGCATGATGGAAAGAAACGCCGTGCTTGACTATTGCTCTCGGACGGCGGCAATACTTAATTATCACAAGATAAAGGACGACCTCTCGGACGAAAGAGGCTTCAAAAGGCTGAGAGCCGTGTTGGCGTATCCCCTTGTGGCGCACGCGAGAAAAAAAGCGCTCAAGGCGGGTCCCTCGGAGCTTGATGCAAAAATATCGGAGGGACTTCGGTCACTTGCCGAGCTTGAGGCGAGAGCATTGCCAAGCGTGGACGCTCCTGCCGAGATATTCGGAAATATACTTGCTGATATAGTTTCGTTCGGGCTTGAAGAGAGCGCACATCGCATTGCCCGTGCCGTGGGAAAGAGCGTAGGAAAGTGGATATATATTATAGACGCGCTTGACGATCTTTCGGACGACGAAAAGAAGAAAAGATATAATCCGTTTTTATTGCTTTACGGCGGTGTAAGACCTACGGAGGAGCAAATGGCGCTTATCTCTGACGCGCTGAAGGTGGAGCTGTGCTCCGCGGAGGCGGCGCTTGACCTTATGGAGACAGAGCGTGCAGCTATGATGAGCATATTGGAGAATATAATGTATCTTGGTATGCCGAATACCGCAAAACGTATCATAGATGACAACAAAGATCAAAAGAAAGGAATAAATGTCCAAAATGAATGATCCTTACAAGATCCTTGGGGTGTCACCCGATGCCTCTGACGACGAGATAAAAAAAGCATATCGCCAGCTGGCGAGAAAATATCACCCCGACAAGTACCGCGACAGTGATCTTGCCGACCTTGCAAGCGAGAAAATGAAGGAAGTAAACGCCGCTTACGAGGAGATAAAGAAGATGCGCGAGAATGGCGGAGCGCGCTCGTCGGGCGGGGCTTCGGGCGGCTACGGATATTCGGGTAGCTATGCGGGCAATAGCTCCACAACGGGCGACCCTCAGTATGCCGAGATACGCAGAGCAATAAACTCGGGCAACGTTGGAAGAGCCGAGCATCTGCTTTACAGTATTGCGGATAACGCGCGAGGAGCGGAATGGAACTTCCTTATGGGCTGCGTTATGATGAAAAAGGGAAACGTGGTGGACGCCCAGAGATATTTCGATATTGCTTGCTCTATGGATCCTTATAATAACGAGTACCGCGCGGCGCAGACTCAGCTCCGCAACAGGGCGCAGAGCTACGGCGGCGGTTATAGAACGAGTCAAAATGCAGGCGGCTGCTCCACATGCGATATCTGCTCAGGTCTTATGTGTGCCGACTGCTGCTGCGAGTGCTGTGGTGGAGACCTTATCTCCTGTTGCTGAGAGGTGCGCAGGGTGGGACGCAATAACAATACCAAGCGGCTGACCGTTTGCGCCATGCTTGCGGCTCTCGGAGTCATTCTTTTGTACGTGGGATCGCTTATAGAGGTAGCCGACCTTTCCATGGCGGTGCTTGCCTCGCTTATGTGCGTGTTTGCCGTTATCGAATACGGCAAGAGCGCGCCGTGGCTTGTGTTCGGAGTGACGGCGGTGCTTTCGCTCGTATTGCTTCCGAACAAATCACCCGCGGTCATGTACACCTTCTTCTTTGGATTTTATCCCATACTCAAGGAGCGCTTTGAGCAAAAGAGCAGAAGGCTATGCTGGATATTCAAGGAGCTTGTGTTCAATGCTTCACTTGCCGTTATACTTGTGGTACTTAAGTTTCTTTTGTGGACGGCGGCGGATATTCCAATAGAGATGTACGTTATCGGGGTGGTGCTTTGCGAGGCGGTGTTCATACTTTACGATATCGCGCTGACAAGGCTGATATCCTTTTACGTCTACAGGCTGAGAAAAAGATTTAAATTGTAATAATACGAAAAAAGGGCTGAGTTATTGACTGACTCAGTTCCTTTTTTATGTTGTTCAAATTTTGATTTATCGGTGGGTTAGTGGGAAAGAACGACCAATGGCGCCCCTACAACAGGGAAAGCGCGAACACATCAATCGCCCCGATAAATTACAATTAAAAAAGGTGCTGGGTCAATGACTCAGCACCCTTTTGGTCGTGGTATTATTTATCCAATATCATGCTGATTCCTTGCTCAAGCGCCTCGGCGTTTATCATGCCGCTGGCGTGAGCCACCAGATCGCCGTTGGAATCTATAAGATACGTGGCGGGGAGCGAGGTCACGCTATAAGCGTAAGCCGCCTCAAGGTCGGTGTCAAAATAAACGGGGAAGGTATAGCCGTTCTCCTCTATGTGCTTTTTAGCGCCCGCTACGGTCTCCTGTCCGCCGTCGGTCATGTCCACCATCATAAACACAACGTCGTTGCCGTATTTCTTATACATCTGCTCAAAGTCTGGCATCTCCTCCTTGCAGTAATAGCACCACGTTGCCCAGAAATTTACTACCACGGGCTTGCCCCTCATGTCGGAGAGCTTGACCTTGTTGCCGTTATAGTCGGTAACGGTGAAGTCAGGGGCGGCATGCTCCGAGACTTGAGAGTCACTGCTCGGTGGCTCGGTTACAAAGCTGTCTCCCTTATTATCCTCAGCAAGCTTGCCGTATAGCAGATAAGCGCCCGCAATTACCAACACAAGCGTCACGACGCCGCATATCCATATTATAGCTTTTTTCATATAATATCTCCTTAGTTAAGAATGTTGAGAAATTTTCCGAGTAGCCCCGTCATCATAAGGATACCCACAACTATCAGCAAGCAGCCGCACACGGTATTGATAACGGTATAGTGCCTTTTGATGAAGCCGAACACCGACCTTAGCTTATCGATAAGCAAAGCGCTGGCAACAAAGGGAATACCCAAGCCGAGGGAGTAGCAGAGAAGCATAACAACGCCTACGATCGTCTTGCCCTGCTGAGAGGCAAGCATAAGCGCCGAGCCGAGAAAGGCGCCAACGCAGGGTGTCCAGCCGATGGAGAACACCGTTCCGAAGAGGACTGCCGAGAAAAAGCTCAGCTCCCGTCCCGCAAGAGGATTTTTTATTCCCTTGAATATATTGAGTTTGAACACTCCGATAAAGTTGAGTCCGAAGAATACCACCACAAGTCCGGTGATGATATTGACAGCTGTTTTATATCTTTGCAGAAAGCTGCCGAGCGTTCCCGCAAGCGCGCCCAGCAAGACGAAAACAACAGTAAAGCCGAGAACGAAGCCGAGGGCATTTATCAGTGTTTTCCTTGTCGTTCGTTCCTCCTTACCGCCCGCAAAATAGGACACGTAAATGGGTAGCATGGGTAAAAGACAGGGGGAGATGAAGGTTATGATGCCCTCAAGAAAAGATATGAGATATTGCATGTAACTTCCTTTCTGTGACCGTATTTACGTGTATTATACCATGTATTTATGAATTGCCGAAGAACGTTTTAATATTTTTTGCATTATAGAGGAAATTGATTTTATCATAGTGGGAAATTGGGATTTATCGGGGTGTTAATAGTTACATTATTCCACGAACAATCCCTCAGTCGCCTTCGGCGCCAGCTCCCTTTGCACAAGGGAGCCTTGGTATAAACCGAACTTTATACATGAAAATGTAAGGCTTCTATGCCG
>JAGAPH010000076.1 GCA_017623375.1 Clostridia bacterium
AGCCTGCGTGCATAACGGTTAAGATTTCATTATGTTTTGACGCACTCTCCCTCAGTCAGCTTCGCTGACAGCTCCCTCCCGGAGGGAGCCTTATGAAGTAAGTGCTAATATAGCGAACACATCGCTAAATCCCAATTTGCCCCTGCTTTATGACAAATCTTACTAATTAATTATAAGTCATCGAAGCCGATTTGTCAATGCTTTGGAAAATACTTTAACAATCTGTACTTATTTTACAAGATGTCTCTTTATCTTCTTGGAGGTGGTTTTCTCAAACTCCTCGTCTCTCAGCTCTATGCCCTTTATCTGCTTGTGAGTGGGCAGACGCTTGTTCATCTGGTGGATCTTATCATTGATAATGCTATATATATCCTCGTCGGAGGTGTCCTCGGAGAACTTTTCGCGGTTGGGGTAGATAATGGCAACAAGATTTACCGCGGAGCCGTTCTGTCGTCCGACAACTACAGCCTCGCCTATCTCCTCGATATCCGCGAGATATTCCTCTATCTCCTCGGGGAAGATATTCTTTCCGTTTTCAAGGACTATGACTGATTTCAGCCTTCCCGTGATATAGAAGTATCCGTCGTTGTCCATATATCCCATGTCGCCCGTGCGGAACCAGCCGTCCTCGGTGAATGCCGCCTCGTTTGCCTCGGGGTTATTGTAGTAGCCGAGCATTACGTTGTCGCCCTTTATCTGTATCTCGCCCTCTATATATCCGTGCGCTCCGACACACTCGCCGTCTATCCTGCCCTGACAGCAGGGAACAGCAGGACCTACCGAGCCTATCTTCTGAGCGTAATAGGGGGTTACGAAGGTAAGGGGAGCGCACTCGGTTATACCGAAGCCCTCGTAGATGTTGATACCGATATCGGAGAAAAACTCTATCATCTTGGGGTTGAGCGCGGCTCCTCCGCAGATTATCTTCTCAAGTCTGCCGCCGAACGCGTTCAGCACCTCGGCAAAGAGGGCGCGTCTCTTGTCTATACCGATAGCTCTGAGGGCGTGGGACGCGCTGAGTCCCAGACGGAGCTTCTTTTCCTGTCCCTTCTTTCTTGCCTCTGCCCATATCTTCTTATACATGGTATAAACGAAGAGAGGGACGAGAACAAGTCCCGTGGGCTTGAATATCTGGAAGTTCTTGAGCACTCTTGTGAGAGAGTCGTTTATGCACGTGCGGACACCGTAATCAAACTCCGCGAGAAGCACCGCAAGCTCGTAGGTGTGGTGTACGGGCAGGACGGAGACCACAACATCGTCAGGGCCGAAGTCCACGGTCTCTGCCGCTGAATTTACCACGGCAAAAATATTCTTCTGGCTGAGCATTACGCACTTGGACGTGCCCGTTGTGCCTGAGGTAAAGAGCATTTCCGCCATTTTTTCTCTGTTTTCAATGGGGGAGAGCTGAAACTCTCCTGCCTCCACCAGCTGCTTGCCGCGCTCTCTCATGGCTCGGTACGCAACTGTGTTGGGGTTCTTGAGCTCCTCCTCGTCGGGATCGATGGGAAGGAAGAGGCTGAGTGAGCTGTCCTTGCTTACAGCCCCCGCCAGCTTGCCGTTGAAGTGATCGGAATAGATGATGGCGTCGGCGTCCACGCTCTCAAGCAGACCGACGATAGAGCTTATCTCAAGCTCCTTATCCATGGGGATCGCCACGCCGCCCGTTACGAGTATAGCGAGGTAGGACGCAAGCCACGCCACTGAGGTCTCGCCCAGGAGCGCTATCTTCTTTCCCGCGTAGCCCATGGCGGTAAGACCTGCGGCTGTTCTTACTATTCTGTTATAAAATCTTATGAAGGACAGCTCGTGGAGCTTTCTTTCCTTATCAAAATAGCAGATGCCCACCTTGTCACCGTGCTTTGCGATTATTCTGCAAAGGTCGTAGGCGTCATGCACTCTTTCGTATTTTCTTTCGGTTTTAGGTCTGTATATGATCTTTTTTTGCGTCTGCTTTACGGGCGCTTGCTCCTCAAGCAGTTCCTTTTCCTTACTCATTTCAGTAACCTCCTGTTAAATACTGTTAAAATTAGTTTGTATGTGGATCCGCGTTTGCGGGCTTTTCGCTGAAATAATCTTCCTTTGCCTTAAGATTTTTACAGATGATGCCGAACACCCTGTAGAAGGTCTCAATATCCTCATCGGGGATCTCACCGCTGACGAGTGTATTGATGTCAAGCACCAAGCGGTTGATATCCTCGGCAATACGTTTCCCATGATTGGTAAGAAGTATTCGCTTTTTGTAGCTGGACGCTCCCGGGCTTTCCGAAACGAAGCCCTTTTCCTCCAGCTCTCCTACGATGCGTGATATCTGAGCCTTGTCAAGCTCGCATTTGTTTGAGAGCTGAGTCCGTGTCAACCCGTTTGGGGCGTTGTACAGTACGCGGACGCACGCCGTATGCGTACTGCCCAGTCCGTAGCTTGCCATGCCTTTTGATTTGAGCTTTGTGATACTTCTTGAAGCGCTTGTGATCAGCGTCATAAAGGCTTCGAGTCTATCCTGCTCCACGATTTTACCTCCTTATTTTAAACATACTTACTTATATAATACCACACTTTTGTTGAGTTGTCAACATGTTTTTTATTTTCCACGGGCTTGAACCGCATTTTTGCTTTATTATAGTGGGGTTTTGGGCTTCAAATTTTGATTTATCGGTGAGTTTACAATCTGTGTTCGCACTCACATAAGGCTCCCTCCGAGAGGGGGCTCCCGCGTAGCGGGTGGAGGAGCCTGCGTGCATAACGGTTAAGATTTCATTATGTTTTGACGCACTCTCCCTCAGTCAGCTTCGCTGACA
>JAGAPH010000077.1 GCA_017623375.1 Clostridia bacterium
GGTTCTCGTTGTTTCTGCGCCTTGTCAAGCTCGCTTCATCACCCGCAGGGTGCGCTCGCTTTCCAAGCTGCCAATTCCGCCACACCCGCATATGAAAATATTAAATTGTACCTGCCAACGATAATTGTCAGCCGCGCCCGCGAGACAGCTTGAAACATAGTCGCCCCGCTCGCTCACGCTCACGGTTCTCGTTGTTTCTGCGCCTTGTCAAGCTCGCTTCATCACCCGCAGGGTGCGCTCGCTTTCCAAGCTGCCAATTCCGCCACACCCGAGTATGAATAATGCAAAATTCAAAATGGGTTATCCTTTGATTTTTAAAGGGAGTGAGGTCTCCGAGACTTGTAACAAGTCGTTAAGGTGTTCACCGAGTTTACGCTCGCGCGTAACACAACGGCACCCATGTGTATGGCGCTTCTAAGATTTTATCATATTTTTTCCCGTTTGTCAATTATCTTTTACACAAAACCTCTTTCTTTTTTTCGGAAATAGGTGTATAATAAAAATATCAGACGGAAAGAAGGCGGTTTTATGGAAAAAAAGGCGATCTGCTGCTTTACGGGGCACAGGGAGATATCTTCCGAACACAGAAAAGCGTTGTCCGTGCTTTTAGACGGTATCCTCAACAAGCTTATCGCTCGAGGATTTACCGAGTTTCGCACGGGCGGTGCACTTGGTTTTGACACGGTGGTCGCCCTGAAAATAATAGAAAAGAAAAAAACCAACAAAAATATCAGGCTTCATCTCTTCCTTCCCTGCAAGGAGCAGGCGGATATGTGGACGGTCGCCGCAAGACAGATATATCTTTTCACTATCGAAAATGCAGATGAGGTAACGTACATATCGGATAAATACACCAAGGGCTGTATGCTTCAAAGAAACAGGAGTCTGGTGAATGGATCCGCTCTTTGTATCGGCTATTGCATGAAGCCCACGGGCGGCACCGCCTACACTCTCGATTATGCACGAGCTCAAAATGTGCATACTGTAAATATAGTCTCATTACTGAAGAACTGAGTCGTACGGCTCAGTTCTTTTTACTTTTAAATACGATAAGCTTACTTATAAAGTAATTTGACACGACAACCAGAACGGAGGAAACGACCTTTGCCCAAACTCGTGTGGATATCTCTATATCGACCACAAGCAAAGGGAGCGTGAAGGCTTTGTATCCCAAGGCTTCAAGCAGAGCGATGACTCCGAGATTGACCGCGACCTCGAGAAAATAGGTCAATACCCTTGATCCCGAAAAGGTTACGAGCTGCTTTAATGTGGAGCGTGCTCCCTTCTCTGCCTCAGTGAATACCCATTTTTTATTTGTTATAAATGCAACCAGAACTCCGACTATCCACTGAGCGGTGCTTCCGAGTATATCCAAAAGCTCAGTTGGCTCTCCGTTTTCATCGTGAAAAAATACCACGCCTATCTTAAGCGTTGCATAGCAGGCGAAAAGAGAGGCTACCGTTGTGATAAATCCAAAAACAAGATAGAGCACAAGCTGCTTATGCTTTGAGTAAAATTGCTTTAGCTTGCTCATATTTTTACCTCATTTTTTTATCTTTTCCGCGTACTGTCTCGCGGCGTCCTCAAGCTTATTGCTTCCCCACTGATAGTAATGTTTGTCCTTGATATCATTTGGAAGGTACTGCTGCCTTACGTAATGGTTTGGATACTCGTGAGGGTATTTGTAGCCCTTGAAGAGCGGACTCTTAAGGTGAGTCGGTACTTCTCTTCCCAGTCCCTTTTCCACGTCCGCCATGGCGGCAAATACCGCGTCGTGGGCGGAGTTTGATTTGGGAGACGTGGCGAGAAGTATGGTGGCGTTAGCCAATGGAATAGCCGCCTCGGGCATACCAAGCTCCTTTGCCGACTCGCAGCATGCTCTCGTTACAGTGGCGGCGGTGGGAAAGGCAAGTCCCACGTCCTCGCTGGCGATGACCTGAAGCCTACGGCACACGGAAATAAGCTCTCCGAGGGACAAAAGCTTTGCAAGGTAAAACACCGCCGCGTCGGGGTCCGAGCCTCTGATGGACTTCTGAAGGCATGAGAGCAGGTCATAATGAGTATCATCATCAAAATTACTCACGCGCACATTAAAGCCGTCCACAACCTCTTTGGTGATAGAACCGTCCGCGGCAAAATAAGCGTTTTCCGTAAGGACAATGGCGTGTCTTACGTCGCCCGAGGTGCTTCGTGCGATATAAAGGACGGTATCGTCGTCTATGGTCTTGCCCTGTTCTGTGTCACCGTTCAGATAATTGACCGCCCGTCTTACTGCAACGGCGCAGTCCTCTGGGCAAACGGGCTTGAACTCAAACAGAGACGAACGGGAAATAATAGCGTTGTATATGTAAAAATGGGGATTTTCCGTTGTGGACGTTATGAGTGTTACCCTTCCGTCCTCGATATACTCAAGGAGCGCCTGCTGCTGCTTCTTATTGAAATACTGTATCTCGTCGATATAAAGCAGTATTCCGCCCGTGCAGAACAGGTTGTTGGTGCTGGTGAGAATATCCTTGACGTCGGAGATAGAAGCAGTGGTGGCGTTAAGCCTGTGGAACACCATGTCCGATTCTTTAGCTATGATCTCGGCTGCGGTGGTCTTTCCCGTTCCGGGAGGACCGTAGAAGATCATATTGGTAATACGTCCGGAGGACAGCATTTTTCTTATGACGCCCTTTTCGCCAAAAAGGTGCTTTTGCCCAACGATATCGTCAAAGCTCTTGGGTCTGAGTGCCTCGGCGGTCCTTATGTTTGTCATTGCCTTCCTCCTTCATTCGTTATTTATCATATTTGATTTGACGGGACGGAATTGAACACACCTGCCGCGTCATTGATGAGATCGAGTATGTATGGAAGTGCCACCATGGCTGCCACAAACACTATTGCCATTATCACGACGAATATGACTGCTCCCAGCCATGAAGTTCCCTTCTGCTCGAATTTTATATCCGCCATGTATTTCATTTCCTCGGGGATATAAAACCTATCATTCGTAATATCTATCTTATACTCAGTTTTCTTAAAGCGCGGCAGGGATCTATCCTCTGCTCTTTTATTTTGATATTCTGTCCGCTTTTGTTCCAGCTCTTCAAGAAAAAGCTGCTCTTCCCTGCACTTTACTACACGGCGGAGCGAAGTGCTTTTCCTTACCGCGAGGCGAATAAAGAGATTGGTTGAATATCCAAGCTCGTCTATGGTTTTTGCGTTATCGGGAGACAGACATTCGTCCTTTAAAAGCTTTCTCACAAAGCCGCCGAGAACTCTTTTATTAAACACTACGCCAAAACCCGCAAGGGCAAGACCGATGCACAGTCCGAAGATTATCAGCCTGACGGAAAAAAGCGAGCCTGTTCCCATATTAAGATTTTCGTAAACCTCGGAGGAGTCGTAAAAATATTGCCTGAGATTTTCGAGAAGCGTTGTTTCTTCGGTTACCGCCTCTGCCGTCTCGGTGATTACGTTCAGTAATGCGTATTTCATTGGTATCTCCTTCTACGTTGGGACAGGGCGAACCCGTATGAGGAGCTCGCCCTTTTTTGACAAATTACGACTGTAATGTGTTCTTACTTTTTGATGATATCTACGCCGATATACTTGCGGAGCACCTCGGGAACGATAACGGAGCCGTCAGCCTGCTGATTCTGCTCAACGAGAGCGGGAAGTACACGGGAGGTAGCAAGTCCTGAGCCGTTGAGTGTATGAACAAACTCAGTCTTTCCGTTCTCGCGTCTGACTCTCATCATGCCGCGGCGTGCCTGATAGTCACGGGCGTTGGATACGGAGGAAACCTCCTTATAGCCGTCCATGGAGGGAATGTTTATCTCGATATCATAGGTGCGCGCCATGGAAGCTGAGCAGTCCTCAGCGGCAAGCTTTACCGTTCTGAAATGGAAGCCAAGACCCTTTACAAGGTTCTCTGCGTTAGCCACAAGCTCCTCAAAAGCCTCGTCGCTCTTTTCGGGAAGTGTGTACTGTACCATCTCAACTTTATTGAACTGATGTCCTCTTACCATTCCACGCTCGTCCGCACGGTAGCTACCTGCCTCGCGTCGGAAGCAGGGGGTGTAGCTTATATACTTGCGGGGAAGATCGGCTTCGGTGAGTATCTCGTCTCTGTGGAGAGATACGAGAGCTGTCTCCGCGGTGGGAAGCATGAAGCGGCGACGCTCGTCCTCTGCCGTCTCAAGCCAATATACGTCCTCTGCAAACTTGGGAAACTGACCTGCGGTAAGTCCGCACTCGTAGCCAAGCATATGAGGAACGAGCATAAGCTCGTAGCCGTTTCCGAGGTGAGTGTCGATAAAGTAGTTAAGAAGCGCCCATTCAAGTCTTGCGCCCATTCCGCGGTATATCCAGAAGCCTGCGCCCGAAAGCTTTGCGCCTCTCTTGTAGTCGATAAGTCCAAGGTCGGTACAGAGATCAACATGGTTCTTGGGCTCAAAATCAAAGTTCTTAGGCTCGCCGAAATAACGCAGGGGCTCGTTGTTTTCCTTACCGCCCGCAAGAAGATCCTCGTCGGGAAGATTGGGGAGTCCAAGCATTACGGAGGTGAACTGTGTCTCTACCTCCTTGAGCTTTTCGTCGATGGCCTTGGTCTTAGCGCCCATTTCCTTCATCTGTACGAAGATAGCGGAAACGTCCTTGCCCTCCTTCTTGTACTGAGGAATGAGCTTGTTCATCTTGTTCTGCTCAGCCTTGATGGATTCCGTCTCCGCAATAAGCGTTCTTCTCTGCTCGTCAAGAGCGAGTATCTGAGCGATCTCTTCCTTTGCGTCCTTGCCCTTCTTTGCAAGTCTTGCTATCACCTCGTCGGGCTTTTCCTTGATATATCTGATGTCTAACATTTTTTATGTCCTTTCTATTATAAGTAAAATGTAAAAATATGGAAATAATTCCTTTACTGCGCTACTTCTTCAAAAATATTGTCGCCGCAAAGAGATCTGAGAAGAGCCTCAAGATCCTCGTCGTCGCTATACGTAAGCTCAAGTACCTTCTTATGTGTTGAGCGAGATATCCTTACTTTTCTTCCGAGAGCGGACATCGCTCTGTGCTCAAGCTCTTTCATGTGTGCCTTGATCTGGGGATGTACTCTTTCTTCAACTTGCTCTTCCCTGATTGCGTTAAGCCTTTGCACCATTGCCTCAACGTCACGCACGGACATGCCGCGTTCTGTGATCTTAGCGGCACATTCTATCATTTGTTCCTCGTCGTTAAGACCGAGCAATGCTCTTGCGTGTCCCGCGGAAATGCTTCCATCCTTAAGCATAGCAAGGACCTCATCGGGAAGATCCAACAAACGTAGCATGTTTGCAACAGCTGAGCGGCTTTTTCCGACCTGCTTTGCTACCTGATCCTGAGTAAGTCCGAATTTTTCGATAAGAGCGCCATATCCCATTGCTTCTTCGACGGCATTAAGATCCTCACGCTGTATGTTTTCAATAAGCGCCACCTGTGCAGCCTTAAGCTCATCTCCGTCAAATACCACGGCGGGTATCTCCGTAAGTCCTGCCATTTTAGAGGCACGCCAACGGCGCTCACCTGCAATTATTTCGTAGGAATCCTCGGTAATGGGGTTTTTACGGACGATTATAGGCTGCAAAACTCCGTATTGAGCGATGGAATCCGCAAGGACCTCGAGAGATTCTCTGTCAAAGGTCTTTCTTGGCTGATCGTGTCTTGGCTCAATATCGGAAACTCTGATGTTTTCTGCTGCTCCTTTTTTTGAGTCGAGAATATTGTCGTCAAAAATTGAGTAAAAGTCTCTGCCGAGACCTCCTGTCTTTTTGGCCATGTCGTTATACCACCTCTTAAATTTATAAAATTATTTCTTGAAATCTGATTTCAGACTCTTTGTTTTGGGCTTGCTTTCATAAAGAGTTTTCGTCTTTGTCTCGTATATAGCCGAGTTTACTGTTATAGGCTTTGGCTCCGACACCTCGCCTTTTGCCACTACGAGAGGCTTGTTTGACGTTTTTTTACCTGGGAAATTGTCCTCAAGCAGGTCGTCAAGCCCTCTGCCAAGTCCTGTTGCCTTTTTCTGCATATCAGATCCTCCTTTAATGCGGATCAAATCCTTGTTACGATCTCCTTGGCTACCTCAAGATATTCTTTGGCGCCCTTGGAGTTCTTATCGTGGTAATATACGGGCTTTCCAAAGCTTGGTGCCTCCGAAAGCCGCACATTTCTCGAGATCTTAGTCTGGAAAATCTTGTCCTCATAATGCTTATTAAGCTCATTGATGACCTGCATAGATAGCAAAAGTCTGCTATTATACATGGTTATAAGAATTCCGCTCACGTTAAGATCGGGATTATAATGCTTTTGAATAAGTCTAACTGTTATCATAAGCTGGGAAAGTCCCTCGAGCGCGTAAAACTCGCACTGCATTGGAACGATGACCGCATTACTTGCGGTAAGCGCATTGACTGTAAGTCTGCCAAGCGAAGGGGGACAGTCGATAAGTATGTAATCGAAGTCATCTTTTACTTCTTCAAGCGCATTCTTCATACGATATTCGCTATCGTCAAAATCAAAAAGCTCAAATTCAGCGCTTGTAAGCGTGGTGTTTGCGGGAATCACCCAAAGATTTTCATAAGGAGTTTCGCGGATTATATCGCGAACATTCATTTCTCCGTTGAGGAGCTCTTTTGTAGATCCGCTAAGTCCTCTTTTTACAACACCTACTCCGCTTGTAGTGTTGCCCTGGGGGTCAAGATCTATAATTAAAACTCTGTGTCCAAGCAAGCCGAGTGATGCGGCTATATTCACACAGGAGGTTGTTTTTCCGACTCCGCCTTTTTGATTGGCGAGTGAAATGATTTTTGCCATATCAAGTTCCTTTCATTAATTAAATAGCATATCACGTATAAATTATATCACAATGTGGGCGATATTGCAAGAGAATTTTGCCGATTTCTTCAGAAAAAGTTACCGATAATTTACGTAAAAATCCCGAATGTTTCACGTGAAACATTCGGGAGATGCTTAATATTAAAATGTTTCACGTGAAACATTTTGTTAAAGCGGCTTTTTGCTTATTTTTGAAAAGTGACGAGGGAATTCTTTGGGTGTTGATGAGACTTTGTTTATTAAAACTATGGTTCTGTTTTCAAAATTGATCTTATCATCTGTCAATGAGCAGATCTCGGATCGCAACATTACTCCGCCGCATTTTTGTATAGCGTTTTGTGATGCGCGAATTTCCTCATCGGCCTTTTGCGCTTTCATGGCGATAAATGTACCGCCTATCTTTACTAACGGCAGACATAGCTCGGTCAAAACAGGCAGAGAAGCCACGGCGCGCGCAGTAACAACATCAAAGCGTTCACGGTACTCTTTTAAAACTCCTAATTCTTCGGCGCGCACGGAAATGGCGCTTATATTATCTAAGTTAAGAAACGATGCGGTTTCGTTGACATAATTGATCCTTTTTGCCGTACTGTCGATGGCGGTTATCTTAAGATCGGGTCTAAAAATAGCAAGCGGGAGTGTTGGAAATCCTGCGCCGCAGCCTATGTCTGCCAACGTGGCGTTTTTTGGCAAATATTTGCATATGGTCAATGAATCTGCGTAATGCTTTAATATTATCGCCTTTTCTTCTTTTATTGCGGTCAGATTCATGGACCTGTTGACCTCAAGCATACGCTTGGTTAGCAAAAATAATTTGAATGTCTTGTCATCGTCAACTTGCGGAAGATCTGCATTAATAGCAAAAATATTCCTACATAACTGATTGAATTCTGTAAATTCCATGTTTACTCCATAAAAATGTTTCACGTGAAACATTTATTTTATGCCCAAATAAATAAGCAAAACCGATATGTCGGCGGGATTTACACCGCTAATTCTCGAAGCTTGCCCGATGGTAAGTGGTTTTATGCTCGAAAGCTTTTGCGCTGCCTCAATACGAAGCCCTTTTATAGAAAGATAGTCGATATCTTGAGGCAAACGCCTGGTTTCAAGCTTTTCTTGACGGGCAACCTCAGCGATCTGCCTTTTTATGTATCCTTCGTATTTTACCGTCACTTCAACGGTTAAAATCACTCTTGGGGGGAGTGAAGGTCGGTTTTTGTCGATTGCTGATAGGATCTCATAGGTAAGCTGAGGGCGTTTTAAAAGCTCTGCCAAAGAAAATCCTGTGGAGATCGTTGCAAGGCTGAGCGATTCAAGCAAGGGATTTGCAACGCTTGGGGGGATAAAGGTAGTATTTAATCTTTCGATCTCCTGTTCAACAAGCGCTTGCTTGGCTAAAAACATATCATATTGTCTCTGTGAGACAAGCCCCGCCTCATATCCCTTGGGCGTAAGTCTTGTGTCGGCATTGTCCTGCCTGAGCAAAAGCCTGTATTCCGAGCGCGAAGTCATCATTCTGTAGGGCTCATTTGTGCCTTTTGTTACCAGATCATCGATCAAAGTTCCGATATAGCTCTCAGATCGGCTCAGTATAAGCGGGTCTTTCCCACGAAGATAAAGTGAAGCGTTCAAGCCGGCGATAAGTCCCTGTGCAGCCGCCTCCTCATATCCCGACGTTCCGTTAAACTGTCCCGCACCGTAAAGCCCCTTTATGTCTTTAAATTCGAGGGTCGCAAGGAGCTGAGTGGGGTCGATGCAATCGTATTCGATGGCATAGGCATAGCGCATTATCTGGGCATTTTCAAAGCCATTAAGCGATGCGAGCATTTTATGTTGAACGTCTACGGGGAGAGAGGTGGAGAAGCCCTGAATATACATCTCCTCGGTATCTGCCCCCACAGGCTCAACGAATAGCTGATGGCGTTCTTTATCGGCAAACCTCGTCAGCTTATCCTCAATAGAAGGGCAATATCGGGGACCTGTGCCGTGTATCTGTCCAGAATACATGGCGGATCTGTGTATATTTTCTTTTATTATGCGGTGAGTCTCGGCGTTGGTATATACGACGTGGCAGGGAAGCTGCTCAAGTCCGTCGAAATAGCCGTCGTCGGTAAAGCAAGAATAGGGAATAATTTTTTCTTCTCCATCTTGAACCTCAAGATCGGAAAAATCAATAGTGCTTTTTTTGACGCGCGACGGAGTTCCCGTCTTAAAGCGAAGCAACTTTACGCCAAGTCGCAAAAGGGAATCGGAAAGTCCGCTTGCGGCAAGAAAACCGTCAGGACCGCTTGCGTAATTTACGTCTCCTACGAAGATACGGCTATCAAGATAGGTGCCCGAGCATATGATCGCGCACTTACATTGCCATACCTCTCCAAGCTTTGTGGTAACGGAGCAAACGTGACCGTTCTCCACTCCTATATCAACTATTTCAGCCTGTACTATACGAAGGTTTGGAGTTTTTTCAAGGGTCTCCTTCATTATAGAATGATAACGCTTTCTGTCTGCCTGTATGCGCTTCGAATGCACTGCCGCGCCTTTCCCGAGATTGAGCGTTCTTGATTGAAGTGTAACCTTGTCGGCGGCTCTGCCCATCTCGCCGCCCAAGGCGTCGATCTCATAGACAAGATGCCCTTTTCCCGTTCCGCCTATTGACGGATTACAGGGCATGTTTGCGATGGATTCAAGAGACATGGTGAAGAGAACAGTGTCAATTCCTGTTCTTGCGGCGGCAAGAGCTGCCTCTATGCCAGCGTGTCCGGCACCAATTATGGAAATATATGTAAAATTTGGCATTATATGTGTTAGTCCTCGTGAACAAAAAATATTATTTATTATTTTATCAAAAAAAAACTTACATGTCAAGAGTAACGATTAAGTTAGGCTATAAAGTTAGTCTACAATCAGCCTTTCTCAAATGCAGTGGTGTTCATTCCATCGTTTTCTCAAGTGAGATCAAAATACAAATGAAAAGATAAAACACATGAGCCAAGTCAAAGCGATGGACTTGGCTCATGTTTTTTATTCTTCTCTTGAAAGCTCGTATTTTGTCAGCAGGAACGAGCCGACAAAGCCTACGGCAAGCAAGAGCAGGGCTATAAGGACGGTTACGATTGGGATAGCTCCTTGCTCCGCCCATTGCACGTAAAGGGCGTAAACGTCTGTATTGAGGAACATAGAGGCGATAGAGCCAAAGGCGAGACCGATCACTGTGAAGAAGGCGGTAATCTTGTGGTTCTTGAGTATAGCGGAAAATATCCGTGACACACAAACGATACCAGCAAGGAATCCCACGCCAAGGGCGGCGTAAAGCAGAAGGACTTGTGGATTATCGAAGATATAGTCCCTGTGCAGACTGTTGAGTATGGGCTTGAACTGTCCGAACGCCATAAGAATAGCGGTGGCGCTCAGCCCGGGGACTATCTGCGTTACGGATACGATAAATCCGAGAGGCAGATAAGCCGCAACACGCCACAAGGGAAAGCTTGTAAAGGTGGCTTCGTTTGCCTCGCCTGAGGAAAGAGCTATGGAAACAACACTTATGGCAAGGGGAATAAGTACGCCGACGGCAAAGAGAATGCCGCGCACGGGGGTCACATTTTGCCCCTTTATTTCTTTGGTCAGTGCGGGAACAGCGCCTATCATAAGTCCCACGAAAAGGCAGATGACCTGCAATAGAAACGCCTCAAAAACGCGCTGTATTACGAGGAAGCCCGCCACAAAGCCAACTACAACGCCGATCCCTATGGGAAGCAGAAATACAAAGCAGCGCTTGAAATCGTTGAAAATATTACCGAAAGCATAAAGCATGCCTGTGTAAAGTCCGAAAATAATGGCTATCGTGGAGCCGCTGACACCCGGAACGATGACTGCAAGACCGATAAACACGCCGAGTATAAGCGCGGCGAACCATGATCTTGCCGTATGCTTTTTGATAGGATATTCATCTGCGAGGGGAGTAGATATGTTTTTTTCTTTGCTCATTTTTAACCTTCCTGAAAGTTATTTTTTATCCGAATACCTCTGCCGCCGCCACAGTCCTTAAAAGGTCTTTATCCACCTTGTCTCTGCCGTATGCGTCGAAAAAGCGCTCTCGGTATTTATCTGTTTTCAGATTGAAATTAAGCGTCCACGCGCCCCAGAAAAGATCTATGTGCCTGTCGCCCACACCGCCGTTGCCCAGATCAATAAATCCGCTGAAGCGCCAATCATCAAGGATTACGTTGGGGAGGCAGTAATCTCCGTGAAGAAGAACGTTATTCTTAAGAAAACGTCCGTTTTCGCGTATCTCTTTCCATGCGTCCTCTGCCGAGGAAAAGCCTTGTCCATCAGAAAACAGAGAGCCGTCGTATTTTCCCGCGCTGTAGTTTCTCTCAGCCGTTGCCAGATAGTCACGGACACGGTCGGGAACGGGACAGCCTGAGGCGTCCGCTTCGTGCAGAAGCCTCAGCTGTTGTGCTAAGATGTCGCACAGACGAACGGGATCGTCAAGATAGACGGCGTGTGTGCAATCCTCTCCTGATACCCTTGAGGTAAGAAGCCAATCGTTTTCCTCGGAAGCGTAGAACAGAACCTCTGCGGCAAGCTGTTTTTGGTGAAAATAATTTGTCAGCTCAGCTTCCTTTTGCAGCTCTCCTTTAGGGGCGGACTTGAGAAAATAGCCGCTGTCTCTGTCAATAAAGAACACACGCGCCTCGGGAGAGCAGCTGCTGTCGTATATAGGCACGCCACGCAAAAGGGGACGGAGCTGAGACGGGAAAATATCTATATCGGGTGTGATAAGTGTACGTTTCATTTTTTATCCCTTGCGACGGTATCTTTCTTTTCGTTCAGACCAAGCCATTTTTCAAGCTGAGCCATATATTTTTCTCCGTCAGCCCTTCCGATGTCGTAAACACGCTGAATATTCTCGGGATCCTTTTCAAGCCTGCCTATGTTAAGTGACTCCGCGGGGCGGATAACGAAGATACTGCCCTCACGCTCAAGCTCGGCTATGCGTCTCGTCGTTCTGTTGTATCTCAGATGATGAGAGCGGAGCGCTCTTACAAATGCGGGGTATTTGCGGTACATAAGACCTGCCATGAGCTTGTGCTCGGGCTTTCTTACGTGATCGGCAGGGCGGGTGAGAACGACTACGTTGCGCTCGTATCCCATTTTTCTGAATGCCTCTACGGGAATACTGTCAGTACAGCCGCCGTCAAGATATTTTTTGCCGTTTATCTCAACCAAGCGTGATAAATAGGGAAGAGAAGCAGAGGCGCGCAGATAGTCGATCTGCGTTCTCATATCCGTGATACGGCAGTATTCGGGCTTGCCCGTTTCCACGTTTGTGCATGTGGCGTAAAATGCGGTGTCCTTTACGTTGCGCAGAAACGCATCATGGTCATATATATCCAACTTGTCGGGTAGCTCGTGGTAGCAAAAATCAACACCCACCACGTTTCCTGTGGTTATAAAGCTGCGCATGCTCATAAATCTTGGATCCGAGCAATATTTTTTGTAATAACGAATACTTCTGCCCATTTGCCCCGATAGAAATGAGCAGCCATGAATTGCACCCGCCGATACTCCAATGACTCCGTCAAAGCGCAATCCCTTTTCCATGAATACGTCCAATACTCCTGCGGTGTAAATGCCGCGCATGCCACCGCCCTCGAGTACAAGTCCTGTTTTTGACATTTTTTCTCCTTACCAAACAAACGGTATCAATCTGAATTTAACTCTTTTCTTATACTCCGCGTATCCCGCAAGTCCCGATGTCAGCACCTTTTCTTCATTAAGTATGCGTATCACAGTCACAACGGGGTAGATCGCAAAGGGGATCAAGCCCCACAAAGAACCGAGGATCAGCGGCAACGGTACGAACATCAGCAGCGTCGCAAGATACATAGGGTGACGCACGATGCCGTAAAGCCCTGTGTCAATAACCTTTTGACCGTCCTGTACCTCCACCGTTCTTGAAAGATAGGCGTTTTCTCTCATGACCTCAGCGTACATCGCGTAGCCTGTCAAAAACAACACAGAAGCGGTAATGACCAGCCAAAGAGGGGCGTCAGACCACTTAAAGCGGAAATCCAAAGCACAGAGCACAAACCCCACAGGGAACATCAAGCCTGAAAGGGCGATCACGCCCTGTTGTGTTTTTTCCTTTTCCTTGTTGTTCAGACGCTTTCTAAGCAGCTCGGGCGCTTTGATAAAAAGAACCACGCCCATGCTGAGCATTGGAATAAACAACAGCGCAATAAAAAGCCACGCGTTGGGATAAGCGAGCGTCCACGCGGGAAGAAACAAAAGCGCGCCTATCAATAATAATCCCATTATAAATTTTGTGAGTGCATTAATAAGTAGTTTCAATGATGTTCTCCTTATATGTTGAAGGATAATTCAGTTGTCGAGTCGCCGTGTGAGACACACGATAGACTCGACGTGGGTGATAAGGTCAAATGGTAATTTCAAAGTCAATCAAACAGTTCATCAGCGGATTTTACGGTCCACCCAAATTTATCTTTAAAATCTTCAAAGCATTCCTTGCAAATCCAATAACGCATATCTTTTGTGCAATAAAACTCGCACTCCGTATTCGTCATTGCTTTTTCCCAACAAAAATCGCAGTGTTCGTGCCAAAACAACTGTATTTTTTCACCTTCAAGGTATCCCTTTGTATTAGGGAAAACTCTAACATGATTTTCGGCGTATCTTAAAATACTTTGATAAAATTCGTTTTTATCCACATAGGCTTTTTCCCAAAAATCTGGAAAAACAATTTTGTAGAGAATTGCATTTTGTAAATATTCTTCTTGACCGTTAAGTATAGGGTCTTGTTCCATATCACAAGCTCCTTTCGATATGTTATACTAAACTGCTGTAAAATAAACTTTCGAGTTTATTAACAAAGTCAGCTTTACTCTGGGCGTACTTTGCTTCGTGAATATTCGCACCTATGGATGAAGAAGAACGAACAATTTGATTTACGTAAACAGAGCATCCTTTGATTTCATCGCATAGATCAGATATTTGGATTGCTAACTCTATGGAATCTTCTCGAAGTTGGTTTTTGTTGTCGGTCATTTGACTTACTCCTTTATTTTGTCGATATGTTCGCCGATGGCGAACTCGATATATGCTCATTTCATTCGTATTCGACATAGATATGTGCCATCTTCTCGCCCCGAAGGGCATATCAAGTTGCGAAGCAACATATCGAGCCGAAGGCTATATCGAGTGACACGAAGTGGCACATATCGATGTTGAAACTATTGTTTGCGAAGACAAACAATAGTTTCAACGTGGGTCAAGACTCCAAAAGGTATATTTTTGTGCCAAAAACGGGGATTGTAAAGCCAAAAGGTATATTTTCGGCTAAATAAATCCTTCGCTCCAATCATCCCAATTGGGATTTTTGGTTTCCACAAGCCAATTCTTTTTGGAGCGTACCCAACGCTTTAGTTGCTTTTCTCGTGATATTGCGTCGTTAATTTCAGAATACTCCTCAAAGTAAACAAGTTTGTGAACGTGATATTTCTTTGTAAATCCTTCAATTTGCTCGTTTTTGTGTTCGTATAATCGTCTGCGCAAATCGTTGGTCACACCAATATACATTACCGTATCGGTTTTGTTAGTGAGTATGTAAACGTAGTACATTTAATCTCCTTTTCGCCCGAGATCCTGCTCGGTTACACCTCGCACTGCTCCGCAGTTCGACTCGCTTCGCTCGCTCAGGATGACACAGGCGAGGCTGCATATAGGTGTCATCCTGAGCGGAGGGCGTAGCCCGCAGTCGAACCCGTAGGGCGATGCGAAGCATCGGGATCTACTATGATAAAAACGGGGGTTGTAAAGCCAAAAGGTATATTTTTAGAACAGACTTCTGTCTTTATCCATCATATCAACAATGTTTTGCAAACCATCTTCGGCGTTTAGATATTGTGTTTCGCCATACCTAACACCGATAACATAATAGAAATTTGCATCCATATAAACC
>JAGAPH010000078.1 GCA_017623375.1 Clostridia bacterium
CGGCATAGAAGCCTTACATTTTCATGTATAAAGTTCGGTTTATACCAAGGCTCCCTTGTGCAAAGGGAGCTGGCGCCGAAGGCGACTGAGGGATTGTTCGTGGAATAATGTAACTATTAACACCCCGATAAATCCCAATTTGCCGATAAAAATATTAAAAGCACCTTCCGCTCTTACAGTCCTCTGCCGCTCCGCAACGGTAACAAAGCTCGTTGGGGCATTGAGCCGTTTCAAAAAATCCGACTATATTTTTTACCGTTGTCTCGGCAATATTGGCAAGCGCCTCCTCTGTGAGAAACGCCTGATGAGACGTTACGATCACGTTTGGCATGGATATAAGCCGCGCCAATATATCGTCCTCAAGAATATGTCCCGAAAAGTCCTCAAAGAAGAAGTCCGATTCCTCCTCATAAACGTCAAGACACGCCGCGCCTATCTTTCTTGATTTTATACCCGCAAGCAGCGCCTCCGCGTCCACCAACGCGCCTCTCGACGTATTGATTATCACCACGCCCTTCTTACATTTATCTATCACGTCTCTATCTATTATATGGTACGTCTCCTCAGTAAGCGGACAATGAAGCGATATTATGTCGCTATTCTCAAACAGCTCCTCAAGGGGAACATATCTTACCGTGTCACCGTTGTCGAGCCCCTCTGCTCTGAATTTGTCGTATGCCAGAACCCTCATGCCAAATCCTCGGCATATGTCTATAAACACTCTACCTATACGCCCCGTTCCTATAACGCCCACAGTCTTGCCATAAAGGTCAAAGCCTGTCATGCCCGCCAGACTGAAATTAAAATCTCTCGTGCGTATATACGCCTTATGGATACGGCGAATGGACGTGAGCAGCATTGCAATTGCGTGCTCGGCAACGGCATAGGGCGAATACGCGGGAACACGAAGCACGTGTATTTTTCCGTAGGCGTATTTCATGTCAACGTTGTTAAAGCCCGCGCACCTGAGCGCCACCACCCTTACACCAAGCTCGCACAGGCGGTCTATCACCGCGGCGTCCACCGTGTCGTTTACAAAAACGCACACTCCGTCGTATCCGCTCGCAAGCTCCACAGTATCTCGGTTAAGCTTTGTTTCATAATATTTAAATTCAACCCCATTTTCCGCTCCAATTCTATCAAAGGACGGTTTATCGTAGGGTTTTGCATCAAAAAAAGCGATCTTCATAAAAAACCTCCTTGATTTTCTGACAATATTATAGTATAATTAAAGCAACAAGTATGTTGAATTTTCAACAAAAGGAGAAAATTTTGAAAAAATATTTTGGAATTTTAAGAAAATGCCCCCTTTTTGACAGCATTGAGGACGACGATCTCCTCGGTATGCTTGGCTGTCTTGGTGCAAAGGTTGAGTCATTTGACAAAAAATACACTATATTTGCCGAAGGAACGCCCGCAAGATACATAGGGATAGTGCTATCAGGCTCGGCTCAGATAGTTCAGGTGGATTATTACGGAAACAGAAGCATTCTCTCCGAAATATACCCCTCGGAGATATTTGCCGAGGCATTTGCCTGCGCGGAGGTACCTTCTCTTCCCGTCTCCGTGATCGCAAACGAGCCCTGCGAGGTCATGCTTATCAGTTGCGCACATATACTGCATACCTGCGCCAACAGCTGCGGCTTTCATCAAAGGCTTATATTTAATTTAATGAAGGATCTCGCCACAAAGACCATCATGTTTCACCAAAGGATAGAGATAACCTCCAAGCGCTCCACAAGAGAAAAGCTATTGACCTATCTTACTATGCAAGCCAAGAAGGCGGGCGGGGATCGCTTTGATATCCCCTTTGACAGGCAGGAGCTTGCCGATTATCTTGAGGTGGACAGAAGCGGACTTTCCGCGGAGATAAGCAAGCTGAGAAAGGAAGGAATACTTGAGTGTCAGAAAAATCACTTTGAGCTTTTGTAGGCACTGCAGCTGAGCTTTTAATTCCGATACGTCCTGTTGTTCTCTCTAAGAACAATTACAAAAAACGCACTCTTTTTCAAGAGTGCGTTTTTGACATTAAACAACATTTAATTGTGTTTTTCGTCACTTTTCAGGTACTATGGGATAAAGCTGAATGGTGTTGCCGCCGTCAATGACCAGCTCCGCTCCCGTGGTGTTTCTCGCATGAGCAGCGAAGTAATAGGCTGCGTCCGCAATATCCTCTCCCACAGCTACATCCCCGATAGGAGTAAATCGAGATGGAACTTTTGCGTAAAATTCGGGGTTTTTATCCCATCTGTCTGTCTTTATCATGCCGGGAAGAACGGCATTTACACGGATATTGTACTTTCCGAGATCAAGCGCAAGCGCCCTCATAAGACCAAGCTGTCCACCCTTGGAGGCAACATAAGCTATTCTGTCAGGTATCGCTCTGTAAGCGGTATTGGAGTTTATAAATACCACGTTACCGCCGCCATTCTTGATCATACGCTTGGACGCATGCTCAACTATACAAAAATTCCACACAACATTAGTGTTTATAACCCTCATAAGATCAGTAAGAGGATTTTCAAAAATCGTCATTCCAAGCCCCTGATCTGCGGCGTTAAGAATTACCGTATCAACAAACATTCCCTTTGCGTCGATCTCGGCAAACATCTTCTCAACAGACTCCTCGTCCACCGTTCTCTCGTCAAGCAAGGAGTCGATATGATATCCCCAGATATTTACGTTGGGGAATTCCTCTCTATATTCCTTTTCCTTAGCGTGAACCTTTTCCATGTTTCTTCCCGTGAAGATAACATCGTATCCCTCGGAAGCGAATTTTTTAACTATATCAACGCCCGTATTTATACAAGCGCCCGTTATAAGTGCAGTTTTCATTTGTGCTTTTTTGTGGTGAAAACTTTCTTAAAAGAAAGCTTTTCCCCACACCCCTTTCAAAGAATTTAAAAAATTATATTAGTTTTGCTTTCTTTTGCCACATAAACTTGTTTATGTTTTTTCATTTCGCGAAAGAAAAGTAAGGCGCGTCCTTAGAAATAAAATGCGGTCTTAGCGGGACGAATGTCGGTGAGTGCACCCGTGTAGTGACGGAGATTGTGCTCAACGTAAGGGTGCTTGAGGCACTCCTCCTCATTAAGCTCAATGCCAAGTCCCGGGCGGTCGCCTATCTTTATGTGTCCGTCCTCATAGATGAGGTTCTCGTCGGTGATATACTTTCTGTACTCAACGTCACTGTACATGATCTCAAGTATGCAGAAGTTGGGGCAGCATGCGGCAAGCTGAAGCGTTGCGGCGTTCGCTATAGGTCCTGACGGATTATGAGGAGCAAAGGGTATGTAATTTGCCTCTGCTATTGCCGCTATCTTCTTAAGCTCCATGATACCGCCCGCATGGGAGATATCGGGCTGAATATAGTCGCAAGCTCTTCTTCTGAACAGCTCGTTATAATCAAAGCGTGTATAAAGTCTCTCGCCCGCGGAGATCGCAACGGGAGACTTTGCTCTTACCGCCTCAAGTGCCTCAAGGTTGTTGGGCGGTACGGGCTCTTCGAGGAACATTGGCTTGAAGGGCGCGACCTCTTGCGCTATCTTAATACCCGTGGGAACGTCAAAGCGTCCGTGAGCCTCAATAAGCAGGTCTGCCTTGTCGCCAACCGCGTCACGCACCGCGGCAATGCAGCGGATAGCCTTATCCAAGTCTTGGTTTGATATTTGCAAGTAGTTCTTGCCAAAGGGGTCCCACTTCATAGCTGTAACGCCTCTCTTTACCGCTTCAGCCGCCTTTTCTCCGAACTCCTCAGGCTCGCGAGCCCCCGCAAACCAGCCGTTTACGTATATTCGGCAATCCTCGTTGACCTTTCCGCCGAGAAGCTGATACACAGGAACACCGAGAGATTTTCCGAGGATATCCCAAAGTGCCATCTCCACCGCGGACAGAGCGGACATCAGCACGGCTCCGCCACGCCAATATGCGTCTCTGTATATATCGTGATAATGCTTTTCTATCTGGCGGGGATCCTTGCCCACAAGATAATTCTTGATGTGCTCAACAGCTCCCACAAGAGCTTTTTCCTTGTACTCAAGAGTACCCTCTCCTACTCCCGTGATGCCCTCGTCGGTGTAAACCTTAACGAACACCCAGTTGGTACGGAAGCAGTCGACCACAAATGTTTTTACGTCTGTTACCTTCATAATTTTATCTCCTTATATATTGTTGGAACTACCTTATTTTCATATTCAAACTCGTTCATATCCTTTTCGTCGAACAGTCCGCAGTGTATGGGGACTGCGACCTGCGGCTTTACGTGCTGGCAAAAGCGCTTGGCGTCGGTCATATTCATATTGTTTCCCACACCGTTTACGGGAACGAATACGGCAAAGATACCGTCGGGGATATCCTCAAATATCTCTTCATTATACAGAGTGTCGCCCGTAACGTAATATTTCTTCTCACCGTCGTCAATAATGACGCCTATGGGGCTTATATCACTGTGCTCAGCCTTGACGGCGGTAAATCTTACTCCCTGCTCTGTCCACTGAGTATGCCTGTCAAACTTAACGTAATTATTGTCTCCGCCAAGCTTTCTGACCTCGTTCCACACAGAGGTAGGCGCAAGCACCAGCACGTCAGTTTCCTCTCCGATAAAACGCGTAACGGTCTCGGGATCGTAATGGTCCAGATGGTTATGAGTAAATATCATAACGTGGGGGCGTATCTCAAACAGAGACTCGTCCACAGGAACACGGCGATAATTCTTTGGATTTATCTTTTCTACGCTATCCGAAAGATACGGATCGATCATAATTTTGAGCTTGTCCGTCTCAAAAAGCAATCCTGCCTGTCCAAGCCAGGTTATCTTCATAAAAAATTCTCCTTTCCTCTTGACTTTTTGTTGATTTTATTATATTATATATTTTACTGAATATATACAATAATCTTATGCTAATTATTAGAAATCTTATTATTTTTGAGGTTGTACGTGAAAAATATCCTTTTACCCGAAATAGTTGCCGTGGGAATATACAATTCCGACATAGCCGTACAGAACAGAGAGATAACAAAAAACAGAAAGACCACCATGTTTGAGATAGAGGTGCCCATAGAGCGTGGCGGGATATGTTACATCAACGAAGAAGCCGCGCCTATTGAGACGGACATGGTAATATGCGCAAAGCCCGGGCAGATACGCCACTCCCGCCTGCCATTCAAGTGCTACTATATACACATGATAGTAAACGATGGCGAGCTTTACGACAGGCTTATGGACACGCCCTCCTTCATACGTCCGCCCGACATGAGCGTGTACGTGCGTATTTTTGAGAGAATGTGCAGGTATTACGAGACCGCCCTTGAGGCGGACAGGATAATGCTATACAGTCTGGTGCTTGAGCTGGTCTATACCATACACCGCCAGTCGGAAAAGCAGCTTTACAGAGACAAAGGCAAGAGCAATAACTACGAGGCAATTGAAAAGGCTATCTCGCACATCAAGGAAAATCTGACCTCCGAGCTTAGTCTTAGCGCGGTAGCGGAGCACGTGCGCTTCAGCCCCATACATTTTCATAATTGCTTCAAGGCGGCAACGGGAAGGACATTGCGAGAATACGTAGAGGAGCAGCGAATAAAAAAGGCGGCAAATTTGCTTGTAAGCACCTCGCTTACCTTGTCGGATATAGCCTACGAATGTGGATTTTCGTCGCAGTCCTATTTCAGCTACGCTTTCAAGCGCAAGATGGGGCTCACCCCTCGTCAATACGCTAAGGAAATGAATAAAAGATATGATAAATAACGATCCATCTGTAAATTGGGATTTATCGGGGTGTTGACATGAACGGACGACCAATGGTCGCCCCTACAATGTATCCTGGTATATGCCTATGTGGGTGTTTATGATCTATGTTTGCATTTATTTGGTCGTAGGGGAGGGGCTTGCTCCTCCCGTTTTTAAGACAATGTAAAATAGCCTTTTATTGCTTTAACGCTATTGAATTTACACCATTTTATTAAGATAGATCTGTGCAAACAAGCGGGAGGAGCAAGCCCCTCCCCTACGCTCGTTA
>JAGAPH010000079.1 GCA_017623375.1 Clostridia bacterium
GGCGGAGAGGACATTAAGATAATGGGCTGGAACGATAGCGAGGCGTCCAGAGACTTTAATGTCGATACGGCAAGCGGAGATCAGATAACTTATCAGACCTATGCTCGTAACACGGCGGTTGAGATGAGACTTCACGTAAAGAATAACTCCACTGATACCAGACAGATAAGCATAGTAGGCTTCTGTGGCTCAGGCTTCGACGAGGAGTATACACGTCAGGGCTATAATATGGCGGTCGCTGACATTGACGACAGTCTCGGTGCTATAGTTACAAGCAGATACGCTGAATTTGAGAAAGTTGGCAAAAGACTGATATACTCATTTATGGCGTTGTCAGAAAATACCGATGCCTACGATTGTACCTACAATTCCGTAATAGGTCCTTACGGCTCATTCGCTCACTCCGTGCCTGCCGCCGTTGTGGACCATAGAGACGACGTGGCAATGCAGGAGATCCTGATAGGGGTTGGGGCTGGTTTGTCAAAAAGAGATCTGACATAATTCAAACAGATTGGACAAGAGAACTTTCACTATATTTGAACTGTAAAATAGATAAATTATGCGCTATAGCGCATGGGATTTTAAGGAGGTAAAATTATGAGTAAGATTGGCGTTGTAATGTGGGTAAATAAAAATACAGATATCCTCAAAAAAATGATGACAGCTAAGGAGCATGGCTTTGAATGCTGTCAGTTAGTGATATGGGACACGGATGTGTTTACGGCTGAGTTTGCGGATGAACGTGCCAAAGCGATAAATACTGCTGTAGCTGAAACGGGAATTGAAGTATCCACACTTTGGGCGGGGTGGTCAGGTCCGCAGGAGTGGAATTTTACAGGCGGTCCTATGACGCTTGGTCTCGTTCCACCCACATATCGTATGAAAAGGGCAGAGGAGCTTTTGAGGGCAGGGGATTTTGCTGTGAAGATCGGAGTTAAGCGTGTGGCAACACACGTAGGTTTTTTGCCCGAAAATATCAACGATCCCGAATATTTTGGAATTATAGCTATTATTAAGTATATAGTTCAATATTATAAAAAGCTTGGTATTAACTTTTTGTTTGAAACAGGTCAGGAAACGCCGGTTACGTTGCTCAGAGTAATTGAAGAAATCGGTATGGATAACGTAGGTATAAATATGGACACAGCCAATCTTATACTATATGGAAAAGCTAACTCGGTAGATGCTATCAGAGTATTTGGAAAATATGTTATGGATACTCATATTAAGGACGGTTTTTATCCTACAGAGGGTAAATGTCTTGGTAAAGAGGTAAAGGTCGGAGAGGGCTTGGCAAATATTCCTGAGGTTGTAAAGTGTCTGGAAAGTATAGGATATACGGGAAATTATATTATTGAAAGAGAAATCAAGGGTGAACAGCAAACTAAGGATATACTTGATACGCTGCAATATTTGAAAACAATAATAAAAAAGCGCTGATAAATTATATATAGTAAAACATAAGAATTTTGAGAGGAAATATTAATATGTTGAAGGCTGCTATAATAGGCTTTGGCGGAATAGCCAAGTCTCATAAAAAGGGATACGATAAGCTTGAAAAGCAAGGCAAGGTAAAGCTTGTAGCTGTTTGTGATATACGCGAAGAAGCGTTTAGCTCAAGTGTAGCTACGAACATTGATTCTGCGGCGATGGAGTTGGGAGCATACAACTGTTATACTGATATAGAAGAAATGCTTGCCAAGGAAAAGATAGATTTTCTTGATATATGCGTGCCCTCATTTTTACACAGTGAGATCGCAGTCAATATGCTTGAGCGCGGATATAACGTTTTGTGTGAAAAGCCTATGGCGCTTAGCGGTGAGGATTGCGAAAAAATGCTTGAGGCAGAGAAAAGCTCAGGCAAACATTTCATGATAGCGCAGTGCCTGCGTTTCTTTAAGGAATACGTATACTTAAAGGAATGTATTGACGACGGTCGTTATGGAAAGGTATTGGGAGCATTCTTTGAGAGAAACAGCGCGCAGCCTACGTGGGGCTGGGAAAATTGGTTTATGGACTATGAGCGTTGCGGCGGAGCAATCATGGATATACATATTCACGATATAGATATAGTAAGATATCTTTTCGGAGAGCCTGAAGCGGTAAGCTGTCGGGCGAAGGATTGCAAGACGAGATATGACATAGTTCAGACTGCGCTCTATTACGGAGACATCCCCGTGACTGCCAACGGATGTTGGACGGCGGGCAAAATACGTTTTTCAGCATCTTACAAGGTTGATTTTGAAAAAGCGACCGTTATTTGTGAGGGCGGAGTTGTGGCCGTATATCCCGAAGAAGGCGAAGCCTTTACTCCACAGCTTAGCGGACACGACGGATATACCGAGGAGATATCGTATTTCTGTGACGTTGTTGATGGAAAAATTCAAAATACCCGAAATCCTGCAAGCAGCGCCGCTAAATCAGTCAAGCTCATCGAAGCGATGAAGCAAAGCTCCGATAAGCATGGAGAAAAAGTATCGTTTAACTAACCGAAGAGTATTAAAGAAACGAATATATACGTCCGCAATTCAGACGCGACGAATGGATAGGACTTAACAGAAGATGGGAATTTGCCCCATTATTTTGCGATACCACGAAAGGAAAAACGAATGGACAAAAATTACGGATACTTTTCCAAGGACGGAAAGCAGTATAATATTATAACGCCTGACATACCGCGAAATTGGTATAACTACATATGGAACGATAACTATATGAGCTTCACCTCACAGGTAGGAGCAGGTGAGAGCTTTTTGCAGGACTCCTTGGGAAGAAGGATAGGACTCGTTAAGGACAGAGGCTTTTATATCCTCGAGGGAGAAAAATCCTACGGAATATGCGGTCTGCCCGTAAAGGCGGAAAGAGACAAATATTTGTGCACCCACGAAAGAGGCGCAAGCCGAGTGCATACCGAAAAGGACGGACTTGTGTCCGAGGTGGGTATGACCGTGCCCCGAAGTGGAGCTTGCGAGCTATGGAGCGTTAAGATAAAGAATGATTCCAAGACGGAAAGAAATATAAGCATAGTCGGATATTGCGGCTCGGGCTTTGACGAGGAATACACCCGTCAAGGCTACAATATGGCAGTCGCGGGCCTTGATAAAGCCCTCGGCGCAATAGTTACAAGCAGATACATTGAATTTGAGAAAAAGGGTAAAAGACAGGTATATGCGTTTATGGCTCTGTCAGAGCAGCCCGACGGCTATGACTGTACCCATAACTCGGTGATAGGACCCTACGGTTCATTTGCATATCCCGTATTTGCCGACAGGGGCGGGCTCTCAAATTCCCCATGCTGCGGTGAAAAGCTGGCGTTCGCCCTTGAAAAGAAAATGACTCTTTCTCAGGGTGAGGAAAAGGAGATAGTGTTCGTCCTTGGAATAGCATTCTCCGAAGAAGAGGTAAAGAAGAGCATAGACCGCTTCGCAAGCACTGATAGCTATGGGGACACATTGGCAAAAACACTCAAGAGCTTTGACGGAGAGGTATCCGATGTCAGCATCAATACCCCCGACGAAAAGCTCAACTGTACCTTTGAGTGGCTCAAGCATCAGAGTAATATGGGCTCCCGCTGGGCGAGAGTAAGACACAACGGCTACAGAGATATGACAAGTGATACCGACTGTCTGGCATGTGTGAATGCTGAGCTTGCCCTTGAAAGATTTCTCAGAATACTTACCTATCAGTATCCCAACGGCTATGCCCCCAGAACCTTTAAGGACGGAACGATACAGGATAAGAACTTCGCGGATAATACGGTGTGGCTGAATTTTACGGCAGCATCTATCATTAAGGAGCTTGGTAGACCTGATATACTTGATATCCAGGTGCCTTATAACGACGGAAGCGTGGGAAGTGTTTACGAGCATCTTTACCGCTCCGTAGATTTCCTTTATAACTTCCGCGGACATCACGGACTTGTGCGTATATGGGGCGGAGATTGGAACGATTGTATGAATACGGCAGGACTTGAAGGAAAGGGAGTCAGCGTATGGCTGAGCATCGCGTGGTGTAGAGCAAGCGACACCTTTGCGGAGCTTGCGGAAATATACGGTAATAAAGACGACGCAAAGCAAGCCCGTGAAAGAAGTGATGAAATGAGAGAGATCATCAACGAGCACGGCTGGGACGGAGAATATTATCTCTGCGCGTATAACGATAAGGGAGAGAAGATAGGCTCACATACCTGCGAGCAGGGAGCAATGTTCCTTATACCTCAGCTGTGGTCAGTGCTTGCGAATATATCGGAGGACAGAAAGATAAAGGCAATGGACGCGGTGGAAAAATATCTGTCAAGTCCCTTGGGAACTCTTATCTCCATACCGCCGTATACCAAATACGATCCGAGCATTGGCTCGGTAACCACCAAGCCTGCGGGAGTGCACGAGAACGGCGGAGTATATCTGCACACTATAGCGTGGAAGATAGCGGTAGACGCAATTTTAGGCAGAGCGGAAAAGGTGGAGGAGGGAATAAACACTATCCTTCCTTACCGCAACAAGGTAGTAAACGGACGCGCCGAGCCTTACACTCTATGCAACTCTTATTTCGGAGAGCAGACGGGCTACCGCTACGGCACACCCGGACAGAGCTGGAGGACGGCATCGGGGCAGTGGTTCCAGAAGGCGCTTATAAATTACGTATTCGGACTGTATCCAGAGATGGAGGGACTCAGGATATCTCCCTGCCTGCCGCCCTCGTGGAAGGAATGCTCCGTTACCAAGAAATTTCGCGGTTGTACCTATAACATAAAATTCATCAACGGCGGTACGAAGATAAAGGAGATAACCGTTAACGGTCAGGTAACAGAGGGCGATATTCTTCCTCTCGTTGACGCCGAGGTCGTAGTGGTTACGGAGTAAAATAAGTGGACTTTCACGTGTCTCCGTTTATACTTGACGAGGACGTCAAATGCGTAGAGCTTGAACAGGGAGGTACGTTTGAATCATTTGTTACGCTATTTTTAAGGCTGATGAAGGAAGAGGGCAACGAGCGACCCGTTTAGTTTAATCATAAAGCTACGTCAAGATATCTTGAGCTTTTTTTAAAATCTTTCGTTATATGTTTTCCTGACAAAGCAGACATAAAGAGCTGTTGTGTTTATTGAAAACTATAAATGAAAAAGTGGGAATTTTATACCATCGTTAAAAATGTGCTTTTTAAGAGTTGCAATATTTATAAAAATGTGGTATACTATTCTTACAAGATTTTGGGAAAGGATCATATTATGGAGCTATTACAGTTACGCTATTTTTATGATAGTGCAAAAACGGGAAGCTTTGCCAAAACTGCAGAAAAATTTATGGTTCCACCGACTTCTGTTTCCGCCTCCGTGAAGCGATTGGAAAAGGAATTGGGTTGCTTACTGTTTGACAGATCGTCCAACCGTATCATATTAAATGATAATGGCAAAAAGCTTCAAAAATCCCTGTGCACTGTTTTTGAAGAGTTGGATCAAGTTGTGGTGCAGTTGTCGTCAAACAACTCCGATACACGAGAGATAAAATTTTTGGTCCGCGCCATGCGAAACAAGGTAGCCTCTCTTATTGTCAATTACCGAACACAACAACCCCAGGTCATGTTCAAATTGACCTTTGATTATGAAGAGAACGACTATAAAAAATACGATATCATTATAAGTGAGCAGACCGACGAATATCTCGACTATGATATGTTCGTATTCGCGGAGACCGTATTGCGAATAAATGCTTCAATAAGCAGCCCCCTTCTTAATCAGCCTTTAACATTAAAACAACTTCGAAATCAGCCATTTATTACGATGGGTGAACAAAGCAACTTTCACAAAATTTTGGTCAGAGCCTGCGAACAGGCCGGCTTTACCCCCAACATTACAATTACGACCAATGACATTCAATATTACAAAACCTATATAAAATCCGGACTTGTTCTCGGTCTGCTCAGGAGCGAGATCAACGCTTGCAGAAACTCAAATGATCTTATGCAAGGGTTAGATGTGAAAGATTTTAACGAACGTCAACTCATTTGTTGCTATTATAAAAAGCAATCCGCATATGGAAACGTCAAGCATTTTCTTGATTTCTTAAAGAACAAAATAACATACTGATTACGAATCAAAAAGACCGACTACAAATTTGCAGTCGGTCTTTTTGATATTATGCCTTTCATTATTAAATGAAAGTGCAGGGGCTTTGAGCCCGTCCGAAAAAGGCGTGGACCTTACGCTCGACGCCCTCGGGTTTCAGCTTTACGCTACTCAAAGCTCCGCCCTGGTAATAACAGCAAGATGGTCGGTGCTATCGATCATATCCTTATCACAGATTATTTCACACGAAACGATCTGCGCGCTATTTTTGGATACGAAGATATAGTCAAGCGGCAAGCCACCATCGGCGGGTGCTTGACCCACCTTGTGGAAGGTAGCCATCGGTTGTGAACGGTACTCGGAAGCGACCGTCAGAGAGTCGTCGAAATACTCCGTGAGTATACTATACGGATCATGCGCGCTTGTGGAATTGAAATCTCCCATGAGAAACACGGGAATATCTCCGTACTTTCCTTTTATTTTTGTCAGCTCATCCACGATCTGCCGCGCGTTGCCTATTCTCCAATGGTTTCCGACCTCCATATCCGTGCCGATCTCCTTTGGGTAACTACCTATGATTATAGCAAAATGAGCGTTTATAACGGCAAATATTCGTCCATTACTTTTGTGCTTCAATACGGCTATGGAGAAGGTTTTGGAATTTGTGTACCTGTGTGTAAAGAAAGCGCTATTCTCCTCCAATAGCTCGAACGTGTCGTGATGATAAAGGATCGGTGTGCGAGACAGTTCGCCGTTCTCTGCTACAGTATTGCCGCATATCCGATAGCCGTGCGCGTTCATAGGCTCGACTACCGCATCATAGGCAAGAGCATCGCATTCCTGAAGTCCCAATATATCGGGAGCATATCGCTTGTAATTCTTTATCATAAGAGGAGCGCGATCCATGATATTCACGCTTCGCTTCACGTTGTTGGTCATGATGCTTATCATCGTCTTTGCCTTGTTGTCCTCCGAGACAGATTTCTTTTCCGCGATATACTGCAATAAAAGATCAGGAAAATTAACGGTCATACCGTCCACGCCGCAGTCATACGCACGCTTCATAAGCTCAACGGTGCAGCATCCCCACGCACGCACATTGTAATTCATTTTGTGCCACTTCCGAACCTTTTCGGCGGTGATACATTCGGCTTGCGGACAGAGCTGCTCTCCTCCGATATCACGCATATTCGCCAATGCCTCGTCATCGAAATCCGACGCCAGAAATCCTACCTTATATTCAGGTCGCAGACGCTTGACCGCTTTTATACACTCAAATCTGAAGGAGGTAATTACGGTTTTTTCTCTCATGCCGTATTTTTCCAAAAGCTCAAGTGTTTCTGCTTCGGTACCCGGCTCCTTCAACTCGATTGCGAATCGGATATCGCGGTATCCAAAATACCTCAGGAAATCCTCAAACTTGACGATTATATCCTCCCTACCTGTGACGGAGTTCCTGACGCGCATCCGCAAAAGCTCGCCGTATGTATAATCCTCTACTCCGCCTATCTCTCCGATAACTCTTTCAAGAGTTCGGTCATGAAAGAGTACGAGAACTCCGTCCTTCGTGCGGCGTATATCTGTTTCTATTCCATTTGCTCCTTGCTCAAGTCCAAGATAAAAGGAACTCATTGTGTTTTCGGGCGCGTATTCGCTGGCACCCCTGTGTGCATATGATATAAACACTGTATAACCTCGTTATTATTTTCTGTATTATAAGATATATTTTTCAAACCATCGGATATGACCGAGCAAAAATATGTTAGGTCAGATCGAGCTATGAAAATGAAATGTCCACAAGCTCCGGACTGTGATCGGACGCTACCATCACGTAAGGATTGTAAAGCGTCTTAAAGCTATTTACCGTAACTCCCTCCGATACATACGCATGATCTATTGAGTCGGCGTAATTATCCGTGGGTACCTGGACCGACATATATATTCCGTATGTGCTATCGTAGTTATAATGAGAGTGCTTGCCGTCAAGATCGTTCTTCTCCATAGCCGTTTCCCAAGCCGAATACAATCCGCCCTCGGAAAGAACGGTAAGAGGAGCAGAGCCGAGTCGACAGTTGAGATCCCCTCCCATGATCAAGGGGAGATCCGCGTAATCGGGATTCGAGCGTATATCTGATATCACGTCAAGAAGCTGTTCAGCCTCGGAGACCCGCGCGGTATTGCCTGCCGAATCGGATGTGTAGTAGAAATGGGTGGACATGCCGATAAATCTCTTTCCCGCCGTTGTCTCGAACACCGCCCAAGTCACGGATTTTGAATTTGAATCGTTGAGCCCGTCATACAAAAGCCAACCGCTCTCGACGACGGTAAGTCTCTGTGGGTCATAGAACAAAGGCGTATAATTGGACGAGCCTTTGTTTACGGGAACCTCATTGTACCCAAGATTGCGCAGACCCTCATAAAAGTATCCGGCTCTCGCTTGAGAGGTGAACTCCTGACAACCTATCACATCGGGAGCATAGGTAGCAAACAGTTCGAGCTGCATTTTCGTGCGCATATCGAAGTTGTATCCGCTCCAACCGTAAATATTGTAATACATCACTCGCACGTCACCGGAGCCTTCGAGCGTACACCCCGTTCTTTCCTCATAAGACCGAGCGGCATTTACCGTCACAGACGACTCGGAAATCGTATACTTTGCCGACTCTCCCGAAGGGATGAGCGTTTTGGTCACATAATTGTACAACTCGTCGTAAGCGGCGTATCCGTTTGCGGCAAGCTCGAGCCTGCCGTCTGCCGCCGTGACGCGGTATTCATTTTCACCGAGAGCTGCCGACGCGACACGCGAAGTGCTTCCAATGATTATCTCATGCTCACCCACAGCCGACGTATCGTTCGTAATGTCGAGAAGAACGCCGTACTCCGTCATCAGCCAATAGCGCAAGGTGTTGGCAAAATAGGTCTCGTTGACTCCCGCGTTCTTCGGAACTACAAATGAGTACTCGTAAAGCTCTGTACCCAGGATATTTACGCTATCTATTCCATAGGTTGCCTTATAAGAATACTCATCCGACGAGGAAAACGTAAGCGTTTTTCCCTTATTGCGTTGCACTGCTATTATATTGTTCATAAAATACTGCAGGGCGGTGGCGCACGAATCGGCGCTTCCTCCGCATATCACCAGCTTATTGCCGACAATTCCTATATGGTAGTCGTCTATTTTGGACAGTTTTTTTGAAGCCTCGGCGGACTCAGCGAATTTTGTTTTTCCAATAAGTATGGCAGGTGTATCGGCAACATCATCACTGTAGTCGGTATCCGACAGTACATCGAGCTTCGCGCCTGTTGCCTTATTTATATGGGTTGCCATAGTATTTATCAGCATCGCCACACTGCCACCCGTCTCAAGATCGGCTGCATAGTATATACTGTACTCGCTCTTACCGTTGTCGGCAAGCAGAAGCGTAGTATTCTGCTTCGTCCCGGCTATATCTTCCGTTGTTTCCGAGCCCTGCTGGGTGTTGCTGTTGGAGCAACCGACAAAAACGCCGAAAAGCATGGTAACACATAGCAAAGCGCAAAGTGACTTATACATTTTTCGTAAATATCCGTTCATAATTTAAAAAGATTGTTCATGCTTATCTCATTGATGATCTGCTCACCATAAGACGTAAGCGTAAGTTTTGAAGTCGTTATTATGTTCCACGTGTCGAGCGTCTTGCATTGGACAACGTGAGAGCTATATTCTTTTTTCATATTCATACCCCTTTTCATAATTCGGTTAGAAGTAGAAATCCGCGATCTTGGGACAATGGTCAGAGGCAAGGCAGGCGTATCTGTCGGTCAGCGTTGCAAATAGGGTAACGCAAACGCCGTGGCTCCATATGTGATCGATAGAGCGGTCTTCCCCCTTGTCGGAGTGCGACGGACAGGTTACAAATTCTTCTGTTTCCTCGTCGTATTCGGCATATCCGCCAATACCGTTTACACTGTTTAGAGCATAACCTTCGGCATTTGCCCGTTCCTGCTCTCGTATAAGCCCCGCGCCACGCAAAATATCCAACGGCTCGCCGTCGCCACGACCGTACGCACAATTGAGATCTCCGCCTAATATAAGTGGCAGATCTCCGTGCTTTTCACGTATACGGGCAAGCAGAGCGATAAGTTCCCGCGCATTGCCGCAACGGGTTTCACCCGCCTTATCCTTACCTATGGATGGGTCGTTCCACATAAAGTGCGTTGACATTGCGATAAAGCGAGAGGCGTTGGTACGCTCAAGAATAGCCCAAGTCACGGATTTTGAGTCTTTATCGTTTGCTCCGTCATATTTGTGATAACCGCAATCGGCAAGCGTGAGCGCATTGGCTCGATAAAACAGGGGGGTGTAATTCGCACCGTTAACACCGAGCGCTCCACTTCCAACCTCGGAATACCCGAGCTTCGACATACCGCTGAGAAATTCATCGGAACGGTATTTTTTCGAGAATTCCTGAAAACCCACTACGTCGGCGTCGTAGGTGCCTAAAAGCGCCAACTGATACGGCTGTCTTATCTCAGGGGTCGTGTGTGCCGTTTTATTCGAATAGCCGTACACGTTGTAGGTCATGAAGCGCACAAGCCCCTCCGTGCGCTTCCCACATATCTCGGGTGCAGCGTTTTCAATTGATTTCATTATTATGCGAATGTAACGGTACCCTCTTCGGAAATGCTGACTGTGTATGCTGTGCCGCCATTAACAGTTCCGTCAGTCCCGAGCGCTGAGTTACCGTATAGGATGTTTGGAGTTCGCCGTCTTCTGCCGCGATGGGGATACCAAAGAACAGTAGCATCGCGCAGATAAGTAAAATGGAACTGACATTTTTCATGTCGATTCTCCTTATTAATATATAAATATTTCAGTCAGAGGCGTTTGATCGATCATCGGAGGCTTCCTTACTCAAAATAAAGGTGACGGCAGCGCAGCCTATGATCATAAGCGCTACGCCGCCGAAGGATACCGAGCTTTCGCAGCCACCTTTATCTTCCTCTGTCTTGACGCTGTCGACGCTTTCAACTACGGTATCGTCAGCTTGTATCTGATCCGCACCGTCGACGTTGCCTGCGTCATCGGAACCGCCAACTGCGTCCGTATCTCCTTCCGAAGGATCATCCATCGAAGTACCGGTTGCCAGCACGTCGCCCGTTTTCGCCTCTGCCGCAAAGGCGGGAATAGTCAACATAAGCACCGTAAGGGTAGCAAGAAGCAAAAAAATTATTTTTTTATATCGTTCACCATTACTGCATTGCAATACTCAAAAGCGTGGTGCTCAAAGAGTTAACCGCAGCTTCTACCTGTCCCATTTTGCCGTTTACGTAGTTTGCCCACGTGGTGCCATCCTGCAGACAGTTGCCGGGCTTATCGCAAATATACTTGGTCTCATACGCATAGATCCTCGCGCAGTCAAAAAACGCGGTATCGCGAATAAGCTGAAGCATTTGGGTCATCTGGACTGAGGTGGATCTCAGATGCTTCATGCAATCTTCAAAAATAACAGGGGTGGTCTGACGGTATCTCTGGCTTGCCAGACACTCAAGTGTGGCGGTAGCCGTTCCAACACGTTCCTGGGGAAGATTAGCCATGATTCCGTAAAGGGTTACAGGCTGGCGTACTGTTGAATAGTATTCCGTTTGGGATGAGTCGTATTTGGGGCACGGTACACATCCGTACTCGAAGGTAACGGTGGACAAATCGTTGAGTCCCGTTCCACTCTCCGTTATAAAGAATGCCGTCTTACCGCCCGTGAATATACCCAATGTATTATCTACAAAAGCAGATTTATCGGAAACCATAACGGCAAGAATATCGTCCATAATATGCTGCGCCTTCTGACCCTTGTAGCTTTCATTTACGACGAAGGATCCCGCAGAGTTCTTCTGCACTATCGGAACGTCACAGCCATGCAGGATAGCGGGATACGCATAGTACGCACCTACAAGTCCGAATCTGTCGCCCACGTCTGCAATGTCGTTTTCGTTGACATCCCAGTAAATATTCTTGCAAATCGTTTGCAAAGTCTCCAGCGTCCACTGGTTGTTCTCAACATATGTATAGGGAGACTGTATATTCATGTCGTCGAGCATTTCAGCATTGAAATACATACAGTAGGTCATTTGAATAAGGTTGGTGGAGATATCGCCCGTGCAGAAATAAAAGGCATTGCCTACGGATGTTTTATTGATAATGTCCTGAGACCACCACGGCTTTTCAAAGTCAAGATAATTCTCCTCGCCGAGAGCGCCGAGGTTCTTCAGAAGTCCGCCAGCCGCACATATCGCCGTGGAGCGAGTGTAGGAGGCTATCACGTCCCAATACTCTCCGCCATTGAAAGCGTTGGTAACCTTAGCCTTATACTCGCCTGTATGCTTGACGTCTCCCAGCGTCTTCTCGTAGGAAAGCTTGATGTTCAGCCTTTCCTCAACGGATTTGTTGCTTTTATAGATCGCATTGTCAACGGTATTGTTACCGTACTCGACCTCGAATTCCGAATGCTCGGAGTTCCAGCAAAGAACGGTTACAACATCACTCTGATAGTCGAGCTCGGGAAGTGAATCCCTCAGATAGCCGTTTTTGTCATACTCCCCGCCTTCTTCGGTATTTGTGGACACCTCTCCATCGGCGTCCGTCGCATCACCTTTCTTCGAACAGGCAAAGAAAGACGAAAGACTAAAGGACAGTGCCAAAGTTACAAGAAGCAATCTGACAAAGATTTTTTGTTTTTTCATAAAACTCTCCTTTTTGTGTTATTTGTGCATTTTATCAATCGAATCATAAGAGTATAATTTTCGATTTATTTAAATACGACATCTAAATTATATCTGTTCCACACACAAATGTCAATAACAAAATAAGTTTGGGTGTAGCCCATTTTCAAAAATGCGGTGCGGTAAAAAATTACTCAATTATTAAAATGACGTCAAATAAGGTTGCAACGAAAAATTCCACTTATCAGATGAATGTATAACAAAAATAAGCATAGCTGGCTATACCGTTTGCTCAGTATAGGGCTATGCTTATATTGTACAAAGATAAGGGACCGGTCTCTTTAAGATGCAGAAGTCGTGATGCAGGTTTAGTCGGCGTACAAAGGTACGTGGGAGAGCCAAAGCGTGGCTAAAAAGCACACATAAAAATAGAAATTCGCAAGAATTTCTATCAAAAGATCCGCTTTCACCATCTTTTTATGATAGTAAAAGCGGATCTTTTTTATACTTTTTGTTCGTTTGCTTTTGGTGTGCGCTTAATGTGACAGCCCATGAAGCTTTTTTGCACGTCCTTTCGGCGGTTGGCATTGATATTGTCAAAATAGATTTAGGATAGCATATATTGGGCAGTGATCCGACGCATCGCGTATATCGATTATGGTCTTGTATTCCGAAACGGATATATTTGTACCTATACAGAATATGTGGTCGATAGCGTTTGCGTAGCTTCCCTCCGTAGGGAAGCCTTTTTTACCTGCGGAAGCGACGTCGTCCTTGATTTGTGCAAGAGTGTGGGTATCCTTAAATCCAAATTTGAACAGAGTTTCGCAGGTGGTACTACCGATGGTAGTATTGAAGTCGCCTATCATGAATACGTTACCTATACCGAAAAGAGCAGTAAGCTCATTGATTTTGGAAGTAAGCTCTTTACATTCTGAAAGCTGATTTGATTGCATTTTGATGGTATTGCCTGTGGTGTAGTCAAGGTGGGTATTGAAAACGAGGAACTGCTTACCTGAGGTTTTTTCCTCAAAAAGCGCCCACGTAAACGTGCGAAACATGGAATTACCGCCTGATGGATATTTATATTCCGTACCGTCGGTATAAGTATGGAAGCCGTACGTAAGCAGTGTCAGCGTATCTTTGTTATAGAAGATGGGATTCCAACTGCCCTGTGCTTCTCCAACTTCGGCGTATTTGCTTGAGATAAGAGTACTTAAGCGATCTTCCGATGCGTTTCGGTAATATGAATCGAATTCCTGCAATCCGATCACATCGGGTGTGATGTTGAGAATTTTCGATGCAGTAAGATTGTCACGGTTGCCGATATTGCTTGAATCCCAACCGTTGAGAACATTGAAGGACATTATCTTTATATCTGCCGTGGATGCGGTGTAGTCTTGCTTTTTAGATGGAGATATAGCGTGGGAGAGATCCAAAGAGATATTGCTTGCCCCCATAATCGCGGATTCAAAATCAATGTAGGCTCTCGTTCTGCTGCTGGCGTCGGTATAGTATAGCGCAATTCCGTCGTCAGCTTTGCCGAATCTGTAGCTTGTGTTGCCGTCGGTGCTTGTCGGACATACCTTATTTCCAATATAAAATGGCTTTATTCCGTCGGGAAGATCATTGACGTCAGCGTAGACGTTTATCATTATTCCGGACGCTTTTCCGATGATCTGACGCAAATGCTTTGCCATGCTAAGCTCATCCTCATCGGATAATACCATACCGTAGCTCCACAAATCATCGCCGTCAAATTTCAGACTTTCGATATCGTATGAGCCGCTTTTATTTATATTCAACTCCGATATGCTGATCGTTGATCCGTCATCAGAAACATCAAAATTCCTTGTGACCCTTTCTACCAGAAAATCGGCGCTCTCCTTGGTGTAAGCCGCTATTATTATTTTCTGTCCCGATATAGCGGCCTTGGCACCATTATAATCCAAACGCTCGTAAAGTTTTGTACTCTCTTCTCGGTTGGTCTGACCAACGAGTATTTCAAATTCCGATTGCTCCATCGGCTTGTCTCCGCCGTCTGACACGACTTTGATATTAACGCCCGTTTTATCCTTAATGTATTCACGCAGTGCATTTGCGGCATCGTAGATATGATCGTCGCATTCGAGAGGACGAACTATCTTATACTCGCTTTTTCCGTCGGCAGCGATAATCAGATCTTTCTGTACAGTAGTATCTGTGACGCTTGATTCGGTATTTTCGATTACCGTTGTTTCCTTACCACACGATGCGCAGCATAATACGAGTAAGATAACTGTAAACAGAGATACAAGAATTCGTGTAGATCTAACAAAATTCAACTTCATGATTTTCTCTCCTTAATAATACTAAATTCAGTTATCGAAAGGGATAGCTTCTATTAATCGCAATTCTTCAATCTTGTTATAGATCTCAAGAGAAATTACGTTTCTCAAGGCCTCAAGCGAAGCCGCTCTTGAGAGACGTCCAAACAGCTTGTTTCGTTTTTCATACGTATCCTGCGTCTTCATAAGCTTTGCGACAACTCCGCGTCTTGCGCGAACCAACGCATCGGGCTCATCGTATTCCACGGATATCGTGTAAGAAAGCGAAACATCGACATTTTCAAGCGTTACGCTTACCGCGCCAAAGGTGTCCACTAATGCCTCTACGGGTCGTTCATCTGCATATACGCTTACTTTTATGTTATCTTCCTTAGGGCTTCCGATAACATCCAACGGATGACCGTTAATGTTTTTGAATACGAGAGTTATATCTCTGTCTTGGGGAATCACGTCGCCCTCATCTGTAAAGGATATATTTACCGTTTGCTTGCCATTGGAATTTGTCACATGAAACACCGTAAATGCCTTTTTATCATTTCCGTTATCTTCGTAAAGATTATAGTTTCCATTACCGTTGTAAATGTTGGCTTCAAGTTTTAAAGGATTATTCGTGCTGTTGCCATTGTCGTTGCTGAGAAGCATAACGCTTCCGCTTCGCGCAAGTACAGGAATACTGTCAAGGCTTCTTACCATGGTGATTACCCTGCCGCCTTTACCAATCGTATAGACGTCTGACGTGAAGATATCCGTCCACACTCCCTCCGGAAGAAATACTTCTACCGCGCTGAGTCCCTTGTATTCGCTGGGGTGAGTTATGGGGGCAACTATGTAATCCTCTGCGAAAATGTATTGGTTTCGGAAGGAGTAGCTTTCCTCGTAATCGGGGTATTGGTAATAAAGCGGTTCAATGAGTGCGATACCTTCGGTATGCGTTCTGTAATTTTGGCTGTAAAGCAAGGGAATCATTCGGTGACGGAGCGCAAGCATTTTCTGTGCCAGTTCGGCTATGCCGTTTTGGTATTCCCAAGGTTCCTTGGTAACGATCGGAGAGCTTGTGCAATGTAATCTGTTGATTGGATTGAAGACTCCGAACTGAAGGAAGCGCAGATATAGCTCGTCGTCCTTGATGCCGAGATGGTGACCGCCGATGTCGTGTCCCCACCAGGTGTAGCCTATATTGGTGGCTATGGCGGTAAAATACGGCATGAGCTCAAGCGTTTTCCACGATATCGTAGTATCTCCCGAAAATCCTATTGGATAGCGATGTGAGCCGACACCTGCGTAACGGGACATTATAAGAGGGAAGCTGTTATTCCTTGCGTTATCAAGGTAGTGGTAATGATTGAGCGCCCAGAGAGGATCAAGTCCCTCCATGGCCGAGCTTGTACCCTGTTGCCAATCTATCCACCAAAAATCCACGCCGTCCTTTTCATAGGGGTGATGAAGAATTTCAAAGTATGCTTTAACAAAATTTGCATCTGCAAGATTGAAGGGAATACATTTTTCGCTTTTGGGGTCTATACCCATAGCTTGTGCCATTTGGGGATACATATCCTCAAAATAGCGTACGCCTGAGCTTGGATGAAGATTAAGAGTGATATGTAGATTCATATTTTTGAGCTGCTTCAGAAAGGCTTTGTAGTCAGGGAAAAGCTTTTTGTTCCAGGAATAGCCTGTCCAGCCTATGGGGAATTGCCCGTTCGCGGCACAACCTGTGTCCAAGGTGGCTTTTCCCGATTTGGTTATTTGCATTTCCTCGTCAACATTTGCGGAATAGTGCCAATCCATATCGAGCGTTGCTACCGTCAGTGGAATATCGCGCTTTTCAAATTCTTTCATTAAGTGAAGGTATTCTTTGTCCGAATAAGCATAATATCTGCTCCACCAGTTACCAAAAGCAAATCGGGGCAGCATGGGAACCTTGCCGCTTATCGAGTAAAGGGCGTTTACAGCCGCGCGATAGTCTTTATCGTAAGCGAATACATATATGTCAAGCGTATCGTCTGAGGGAGGCGCGAGCGTGCCGTCGTTCAGCAGACGGAGTGAGCCTGAATCGTCAACGACAGCCACGCCGCTTCTTGAGCACACGCCCGTTTGAAGCGCAAGCGTGGATTTGTCGCGAATACAAACGGTCCCGTCAAAACAGTCAAGAGTACGCGTGGTTCCCAAGAGATTTCCGTCATTGTTTATTGCGACCTTCTTACCGTCAAGCTCAACGTATGAGCTTTCAAAATTTTTATAAAGATATAGAGAGACGCGGGCGGTTCTCAGTATCACACTATCCTCACAGTACTCTGTTTGAAAGTCCTGCGGAGGCATATTTCTGAACCAAACGCATTGAGTTGCGGAATCGCAGAAGGCTTTGCGGGGATTCTTCTCTATTCTGAATAGTCGGTCTGATAAAACTGTGATTCGGTAGTCATCGAAGAGCACCAAATTGTCTTTGCAGGCAATAGGCTCGGTTTGAGCTATAAGGTGTTTTTTAAGCATGGTTAGCTCCTATCTTTATGTTGTATAATACGGTATGAGCGCATTTCGGGGAAAGCTTACCGCACTATATAATTATACACCATAAGGCACCGGAAAGTATATATATATTATTTGCAAAAAACATGTACGATTTTGACGCCTAAGCGCTTGAAAGCCAGTAAATATAAGCCTTTTTCAGCAATTATGTTTTTTTTAGCCATTAAAAAAACACTTGAAAAAAGATTTTATATCGTGTATAATGAACTCGGGGAGTTACGAATAGTGCAATTTGATGAAAAAACATTTATATTTGTCAAGTGCAAATATGTATAGTACCAATTGGAAACGATTGTATGATACTGCCCAAGATTAAAATATTTGCAAAATTATGTACTGTTTTGACACAACTGATTTAAAAACGGAGCGCTCAACACATATATAGCGCGAAGCATTATCAGATCTATTGGAAAGTTATATGCGCTTGCGGAGGTCCGCAAACGTAAAAATTAAGATGCGCAGAGGTAAAAAGATGAAGCCCTTCAAGACAGTTCCTTGTAAACTCAGACATCAGACGGTCCCCGAGAACATTGGAGACATTATTTACGGTAGACGTTATACATACGATTTCGCCAACGATTCCGTGCCTGAATGGTATGAAAATTCCAATCGCCCCGAGCATCTCTTTGACTATCATTATCATGAATTTATGGAGATACTGGTAGTGCACAGCGGTAAAATGAGGATAATTTCCGATTTTGGAAAATTTACGCTCAAAGAGGGAGAGATACTTATAGTAAATTGCAACGAGGTACATGCGGGATTTTTTTACGCGCCTGAGGTGAGTGTGGATTATACCTTCCTTCATATAAATCTTGAGCTTGTATCGGATCTGCTGAGCGCGTCTATCAAGGGAAAGGTCGAAAAGCTTTTGATGGGAACGGCAAAAGCCAAAAATCATATTAACGAGAAAACAGTGGGATACGATGCACTGATGGATACCGTTATACGCGCTCAGGAGAGGTATGCGGGTGAGAACAACGAATTGTCACCTCTTATGCAGTTAGCTGGTGCTATCGAGATTATTTCGGAGCTGGAGCGCTTCAATATTATTTACTCTACCAAGAAAAATATCAGAATGAAGGATAAGGATTTTTCTGTACACGTTCTTAACTACATTCAATCTAACTACGAGAAAAAAATAACGACGCAGATGCTCGTCGTTCGGAAGGACAGTTTTGCAAGAATACGGTATATTTCGCAAGAGATATGCCGTATTCTTGCTTTTTTAGTTTTTACGCGGTTCTACGGATTTCTTCCATCAATTCAAGCAATTCCTTTTCATCGGGAATGTCAATCAGTCCGACGGCGGTAAAGTAAACATCAAGCTTTACGCGCTTTCTTCCGTCTATCTTCGCGCTCTTGTGAACTTCAATTCGTCTTATAAGTCGATTAACGATTTCTGGAGTTAGCTCCTTAATATCGGTACACTTACGAATGGTTTCAAGAAAAACGCGAAGATCCACCTTGTCTTGCTCCGCTGCCTTTAAGGTTTCTTCAGCCTTTGCTGTAAATGCTATCAGTTCTTTTTGCTCCGCTTCATAATTAC
>JAGAPH010000080.1 GCA_017623375.1 Clostridia bacterium
AGAGTGCGTCAAAACATAATGAAATCTTAACCGTTATGCACGCAGGCTCCTCCACCCGCTACGCGGGAGCCCCCTCTCGGAGGGAGCCTTATGTGAGTGCGAACACAGATTGTAAACCCACCGATAAATCAAAATTTGATATCTGAAGATAAAACACAGGCAAAGGAGAATCAAGCAATGGAAAACAAAAGAAACGGCGGAATATCCGTAGATAGGGAGCATATTTTCCCTATAATCAAAAAATGGCTTTATTCGGAGAAGGATATTTTTCTCCGTGAGATAGTGTCAAACGCAACGGACGCAATAACAAAGCTGCGTCGCCTTGAATCCCTTGGCGTGCGCGAGGCAGGCAACGGTAAATATAAAATAACCGTTACCGTGGACTCCGAGGCGGGCACGCTTACAGTTGATGATAACGGTATAGGTATGACCGAGGAGGAGCTTACCAAGTATATCTGCAATATCGCACTTTCGGGCGCGGTAGAGTTCATACAGAAATACGAGAACGAGTCCGACGGCTCTAAGAACGGCATCATCGGTCATTTCGGTCTTGGCTTTTACTCGGCGTTCATGGTCAGCGATCGCGTTGAGGTCATATCCAAGTCCTATACCGACGCTCCCGCCGTACATTGGAGCTGCAACGAGAGCGGAGAATACGAGATAGACGGCGGCGACAGAGCTGAACAGGGAACGGCAGTTATAATGCACGTCAGTGAGGAGGAGAAGGAATACCTCTCTGTGTCCAAGATACGCGCTATGCTTGAAAAGTATTGCGCCTTTATGCCCGAGGAGATATATCTCGTGGACGCCTCCGAGTCGGATAAGGAGGTAAAGGCGGGCGAGGAGAAGAAGGAGCCCACCCCCGTAAACGATACCACCCCCCTTTGGCAGAAGCAGCCCTCGGAGTGCACCGAGGAGGAGTATAATGACTTCTACCGCAAGGTGTTCAGCGACTACCGCGAGCCTCTTTTCCATATCCACATCAACGCCGACTATCCCCTTAATTTCAAGGGAATACTATATTTTCCCAAGCTTACCAACGAATATGAGACCATAGAGGGACAGGTAAAGCTTTACTACAATCAGGTGTACGTAGCGGACAATATCAAGGAGGTCATTCCCGAGTATCTGCTTATGCTCAAGGGAGTTTTGGATTGCCCTGAGCTTCCGCTGAACGTGTCCAGAAGCTACCTGCAGACCAATACCTATGTTTCCAAGGTGTCGGCGCATATCGTGAAAAAGGTGGCGGATAAGCTCTCTTCACTGTGCAACACCGAGAGAGAGGAATACGCCAAGATATGGTCGGACATCAGCCCATTCGTCAAGTACGCCTGCATGAGGGACAAGAAGTTCTACGATAAGGTGAAGAAAGCGCTTCTGCTGACGCTTACGGGCGGAGAGAAGAGGACCTTCGAGGAATATCTTGAAGCGGCGAAGGAGAAGCACGAGAATACCGTATATTACGCAACCGATAAGGCGCTTCAGGCGCAGTATATCTCCATGTTTGAGTCCGAGGGCATAGAGGTGGCGCTCTTTGAGCACCCCATCGACACGCAGTTTGCGTCCATGCTCGAGGGATATATGGAGGGCGTTAAGTTCATGCGCGTAGACTCCGACGTAGCTGACATGCTCAAGGGCGAGGGAAGCGCGGACGAGGATCAGGCGCTTAAGGACATTTTTGCCGAGACCGTTGGCGAGAAGGTAACGTTAAAGTTTGACGTTCTCAAGGACGAAAGCGTTCCCGCAATACTCAACGTGTCAGAGCAGTCCCGCCGAATGGAGGACATGATGAAGATGTACGGTATGGGCGGCGATATGCCACCTGCCGAGAGCACACTTGTGCTTAATACGGCATCTCCCCTTGTAAAGAAGCTTTCCGAGACGGCACAGACCGACGCGGAAAAGGCAAAGCAGATAGCGTCCTATCTGTATAAGCTGTCGCTTCTTTCGCAGAAGAAATTCTCCGCGGACGAGATGCAGGGCTTTATGAAGGATAGCTTCGATATACTCATGAAGCTTTAAGATAACGGAGCAAAATTGGGATTTATCGGTGTGTTCGCTATATTAGCACTTACTTCATAAGGCTCCCTCCGGGAGGGAGCTGTCAGCGAAGCTGACTGAGGGAGAGTGCGTCAAAACATAATGAAATCTTAACCATTATGCACGCAGGCTCCTCCACCCGCTACGCGGGAGCCCCCTCTCGGAGGGAGCCTTATGTGAGTGCGAACACAGATTGTAAACCCACCGACAAATCAAAATTTGAAAAAACGTGGAGGTAAGTCATGGCGGACATTGAAAGAGACAAAAGCGTTATAAGCGCCAATATCGCGCAGCTGGATCACCGCCTTGACGACGCGAGAGAACAGAGAGAGATAAGCATAGGTCTGCTTTGCGATAGGGTGTGCCGAGAGCGCGCGGATAGAGGAATAGAGTCGGTCTATGAGGAGATCTGCGGAACACTTGGCAGTCCGAGCAGTGAGGATAAGGCGCTCATATGCTCACGTATAGGCGGATCGGACTTCGCCGCAGGGGTCTTGATGGAGCGAAATCTGTTTGGAGACGGCGAGCCTGCCGAGGCGGGAACGCACGGGCGGATAGCTTACGTAAGAAACAAACGGAACGACGACGCATTCCTGATCTTTTCCGAGGGGATAAAAGGTGCGAGGGCGCATTACACCCCCACCTTTGCTGAGGCATGCGAGGCCGTGTTTGACAACAAATGCGAGTTTTGCATGCTGCCTATTGAGAACAACAGAGACGGCAAGCTATATTCCTTTTACGCCATGCTTGACCGATACGAGCTCAAGATATGCCGAATAACCGAGATAGAGAATGAGGACGGCTCCGAGGCAACGGTATTTGCGCTTGTGGGCAGAAGCGTAGCGGCACTGAGACGGAAGGACGTAAAAGTAAGGCTGGAGTTTTCGGTGGTAGGAGAGAAGGCAGACGTAATACTTGAGGTATTGCGGGCGGCAAGTAGGCTTGGAGGGACTGTATCCTCAGTTGGGACACAGCCCGTGCCATACGATGACAGGAGCCAGAGGATATATTTTGCCATAGATATAAACGGCGTTTCGGCGATACATATGGGACTGTATCTCAGCTTGGAGTATCACGGCTACACGCCTTTGGGACTATATAAAATTCAGGATAGGAGATAGAAGAAATGAAAAGTATTTCATACACGCCTCAGGGCGTATGCTCACGCAGGATAGACATAGATCTTGAGGGCGAGAGGATAGTAAGAGTAAAGTTTTCGGGCGGCTGCGCGGGAAACACGCAGGGAGTTGCGCGACTGCTTGAGGGAATGAACATAGACGAAGCGATTGAGAAGCTTGAGGGAATAAGATGCGGCTTCAAGTCCACGTCATGCCCCGACCAGGTGGCGCAGGCGCTGAAGGAGATCAAGAATAAAGACTAACCACCGCACCCACTCTTAAGGTTTAGGTCAAGTCTTTTTAAAGGCTTGCGGTTCTCAGGGCAGAGCCGCAATGTTTGCGAGTAAAACTGCATGTAGTGTAGTGGAATTTTAGCCGATATCTGCAGAGGTCGGGACTACACTATCGTGCAATAAATGCAGGAGGGGCAGAAGGTATAAAAGATAATAGCTAAACAATAAAGGGACTGCTTCATTTAGCGCAGAACAAAAACACACGAATTAATTAATAAAGAAAAATATATTTTTACTATGGTAATATGATAGTAAAAGTAGATTTTTTTGTAGAATTCTTACGAATTTCAATTTTATGTGTGTTTTTTAGCCGCGTTTTGGCTCTTTGGCGTACTTTTGTACGCCGAAGAGACCCAAACCACGACTTCTGCATCTGAATGACTCAGCCCCTTTTGAAGTAGCGGAGTATCAAAGCGGGAGAATAATTTTTCTCTTTGCACGATCTTCTCCTGCCATATCTTTATGTGTTTTATGGCATTATCTGAATGCTTTTGGCACCGCTTGCCCATACCGCGTCGGCAATTCTCTGTGTCAGTGCGGCATCGTCGGTGTTCGGAACGAGAACGCGCATGTTATATCTGAGAAGATAATAAAGCATACCGCCAAGCTCATTTCCTATTTGATCTGCCGTGTCGCTCTCGGTGTTATCCTGAACGGAGAGGTCAGCGGCGAGGTAGTCGAAGGCGTTCCACAGCTTGTCCACGAGCGCAGAGTTGTCAGCGCCTGATAGCACCGAAACGGGTAGAGACAAGCCGAGATTTCCCTCGGGGGAAAGTCTGTGTATCTGGTCGGCAAGACCGATAAGCTCGCCGTAGCGCTCAGTCGGAATATCGCCGACGTAAATAAGCACGTCGTCAACTCCCGCGCGAAGCGCCTCGGCTATCTGCGCCGCGTAAAAGCCTGCGGCGGCAGAGCGGACGAGATCGTCGTCACTTGAAAAGTCTGAAATATGGGTAATTCCTATGGAATAAACTCGGTTCGAGTCAAGAAGGCTGACTATGCTCGAAATCGTGCGCATATCTGTAGCGCCCGAGGTCTGCTTGCCAAGGCTTTGGGCTATTTCCGAGATGTATAGCAGCTTGCCGTCGGCGGTGTCAAGCTCAAAGCAAACGTCCGAGTAGCCGCTCCGCACGGCGCTTGACAGTCTGCCCGAGAGCGAGGAGCCGTCCTCGTTCAGCGGTACGTGGCAGGCGCGCACCTCTCTTACAGGCGCGTGTCCGTCCACAAAGCCCTGCGCGGTATCCTGCCCGCTCTCCTCTCCGCTCTCACCGTCCGTCCTGCTGCCTAAAACGTTACCGATGATAACAAAAAGCAACGCCAGAACGACCACCGCGCAGGACACTGTGATCGCAATGATCTTTATTCTTCTTCTTCGGTAAACACTTCTGCGGTAACGCATGTGTCGGTTGGGTGTGTTCATGCTGACCTCATAAAAATAATCAATTAAAGGGATCGTTCATATAAGCCGTGCCCGCGTTGTTGGGAACGAATGTAAGCTCTGCTTGCTTTTCGTCAAGAATGGAATAGAAGGTGTAGGTCTGATAAAGCTGTTTGAGATAGTCAAATCTGAGCATTACGTCGGGTATACTCATCTCAAGGCGCTGGATAAGGTAATAGCCGTTATCGTCCTCCACGATGCCCGATACCTCTCCAACCTTAAGCGCAAACGCCGCGCTCTCATAATCCTCGGTCATGTAGCCCTCAAGAATAAACAGACCCTCATCGGTCATGTCGGGATCCTGTCCAAGCTCGGAGATAAGGGCAGCGAAGTCCTCGCCCGCGGAGAGCCTCTGGGCAGCTGAGCCTATCTTAGAGACGGCTTCGGAGTCGGTGTGAGGAATAAATACGTGCCTTACAACGATAAACTCGTCCATTATCAGGTCGTAGATCTTCTCATCGTCGTCCTCGATAACGAGAATATCGTCTATATAAACGTACATAAGCTCGCTTTGAAGCAGCGAGATCTCAGTAGAGAAGCGCAGAAAATGATCGGTAAGATTGTTTTCCTTGAGATATTTTCTGTATTTTCTCATACCGCCAAGCTCATCTACGAGCGTAGATATTTCCTCTGTTACCTTTTCTGTGACAGCTGTCTCGCCAAGGCTTATCAGTGCCTCCTCGCAAAGCTCCACCGTAGCGTAATTTGAGGTGATGTTATCATACACAAGCTCACGGAGCATTTCCAGATATTTTTCCTTTTCAGCCCCCGTGAAGATGTCCTCGCCGTAGCGCGCCGTCATCATATGGCGGTAGGTATACGCCACAAATCTCAGCTCCTCCATATACACGTCCCGTCCGCCAACCTGACCTACCACAGTAAGGTCCTCCTTGTCAGGCTCAATGGGCTCATAGCCGCCGCAGGAGCAGAGAAGGCAGGGAAGTGTCAGCACAAGGCAGAGACAAAGGGCAAGAAGCCTTTTTGCGCTTCTCATCATTTTGCCCCGTTCTTTCCGCTGCTCAATGCCTTTTTGTCCTTGGGAGCGCTTTTCTTTTTGATATGTCTTATTACGAGTAGTACAGTGACCGCCGAGCCGATGGCAATAACGCCGATCACACAAATAACTGCTATGGTGAATACGTCAGTCCCCACGGAAACAGGCTCAAGGCTCATGATATCAAGACTCTTTGCAAAGTCGTTGGGAACAAATTCAAGCTCGCTCCTTACCTCCTCAAAGCGCTGAGCAACCACCGCGTCGGTGTAGGAGTCGTAAAGCTTTGAGTAATTTGCTTTAATGAAGTCACTGTCAAGGGGAAGGCGCTGTATTACGTAATGACAGTCAACGTACTCGCCGCTGGGAAGCTCACTCTTGCAGGTGATGACCTCACTGTATTCCTCTACGGCAAGACCGAACGCCGCTTCCTCGTAAGCCTTCTCCATAGAGCCGCGGGCAAAGGTGTATCCCTCCGCGGGGATAAGCACGTCCTCATTGATACCGCCGTTTTTAAGGGAGTATTTGCCGCCGATAAGCTTGTACATAGTGGTACTTCCCGATCTGAGCGCCTCAAGTGCCTCTGCGGCATCGGCAAGATTTTCCACTGCACTGTCAGAGCCGTTGTCCGCAAGCATAAAGTGCCATGTGCGGACGAAATTTTTCTCTATGTAATCGCAAACGGCTTGCTCGTCTGTGAGTATCTCGCCCTTTTCGGCAAGCGCCAGAGGGAGCTTGTCGTAAAGGAGGCTTACCTTAGCGTTAAAGCGGGCATAGTGATCGGTCCTGCCCGAAAGCTTCAGGTCGTCGATATACGTGCCCCTGTCGCCGAAGTTTGACTCAATGGCGGAGTCGATAAAGCTCTGAACGTCGTCATCAAGCTGCTTATCGTCGTATTGCACGCCTGCCTGCTCGCAAAGGGTGAGGATAGCGTAGTTTGTAACGATGTTTTCATTTACCGTTTCCCAAAGCTCCTCGGAGGACATACCCTCAGTGCGGTAGCTCTTGGCAAGGAAATAAAGCTCCTCGTAATATACGGCATAGTCCCCCACCTTACCAACCTCTCTGAGAGCGTCCTTGTGGGGCGTGAGAGGACGGGACTTACAGCCCGTGAGAAGGGAGAGTGAAAAAATAAAAGCAAGACAAAGCCCAAGCAGTCGCAATGATCTTTTTCCGTTCATAAAAACCTCGCTAAAAATGCGTGAATTGGTATTTGATTACAATATTTTTATAACATACGCATACTTAAATATCATTATATCATATTTTTGTGACTATATTATGAATAACCGCATTTTTGCTGAATAAAAACGGAGAAAGGCTATTATAGATCAAGATATTTAAATTGGGATTTATCGGGGTGTTTGATGTGAACGCACCAACCAAAAACTGTAGGGACAGGCGTCCTCGACTGTCCGTTCGTAACACAAAGAAATCTTAACGTTGTCAATTAAGATAAATTATTGCCAAGGGCGGACAGACGAGGACGCCTGTCCCTACAACAAAGAGAGTGCGAACATAGATTATAACCCCACCTACAAATCAAAATTTGAAAAAGCGTATTATGTCTGTAAAATGGGATTTAGCGATGTGTTCGCTATATTAGCACTTACTTCATAAGGCTCCCTCCGGGAGGGAGCTGTCAGCGAAGCTGACTGAGGGAGAGTGCGTCAAAACATAATGAAATCTTAACCGTTATGCACGCAGGCTCCTCCA
>JAGAPH010000081.1 GCA_017623375.1 Clostridia bacterium
AGCCTGCGTGCATAACGGTTAAGATTTCATTATGTTTTGACGCACTCTCCCTCAGTCAGCTTCGCTGACAGCTCCCTCCCGGAGGGAGCCTTATGAAGTAAGTGCTAATATAGCGAACACATCGCTAAATCCCAATTTGACTGCACCAATTCAATTTTAACTAAATTTAATTAATTGCCTGTCTTGGCGGTTTTATATGTTGACGAAGCATGGAAAAAATGATATAATAATATGTAATTATGAAGAAGGGAGCGCTGGTATGAAATATAATTCCGATACGTGTACGGTAGAGCTGTCGGTGCGCTCTCTTTGCACTCTGGCAATAAGGTGCGGAGATCTTGACTCAAGGTCAAGAGGTCTTAGCGAGTCTTTGACCCGTGGGGGAGAGCTTCACAGAAAAACGCAGACTGCCGCGGGTCTCAGCTATATACCCGAGGTGTCTCTTTTGAACACAACGCTCTTTGACGGAATCTACTATACAGTGAGCGGCAGAGCGGACGGAGTAATCAGGACTGAGGACGGTGTGTGTGTTGACGAGATAAAGAGCGTAAGAGGCTACGAGTTCTTCCTGCCGCCGAGGGAGATATACCTGGGTCAGATGAAATGCTACGCGTATTTTCTCGCCGTCCGTGACGGACTTGATAAAATAAAAGGAAGAATAACCTACGTAAATTCAGACAATGACAAGATAAAATACTTCAATTACAGCTATACGGTAGAGGAGCTGAGAGAATATTATCTCGGGCTTCTTCAGCGCGTCAGCCCTTACGCCAATATTATCGCCATGCGTGAGCTTGATGTTTTGCCAGTGGCGGCAAGGGCAAGATTTCCTTATTCCGAGCTTCGCGAGGGACAGGAGATGATGATAAGAGAGTGCTACGGTGCTATCAAGAGAGGTCAGCGCCTGTTCGTCGAGGCACCCACGGGAACGGGAAAGACTATTTCATCAATGTTTCCCGCAGTCCGCGCGCTGGGAGAGAAAATGGCGGATAAGATATTTTATCTGACCGCCAAGGCAAGCACTCGCCGAGAGGCGTTCCGCGCAGCCTCAAGAATATTTAATTCGGGCGTGGGTATAAGAGCTATCGTGCTCAATTCAAAGGAAAGCATGTGCAGGTGTCCTTCCCGCACGGGCGGTGTTAAGGATATGTGCGATCCCGACAGATGCCCGTTGGCTCGCGGATATTACGACCGCTTGGACGGCGCTTTGCTTGAGCTTCTCAAAACTGGCAACGGATATCCCGCGAGGGCTATTCTTTCCACTGCGGAGAAGTACGGCATCTGTCCCTATGAGCTCTCCCTTGATCTGTCCGAATACTGTGATATAATAATTTGCGACTATAACTACGCCTTCGATCCCTCGGTCTACCTCAGACGGTATTTCGGCGAGGATGGAAAACGGGGAAAATACGTCTTTCTCGTGGACGAGGCGCACAATCTTGCCGACAGGGCAAGGGATATGTACTCGGCTCAGCTCAATCGCTCCTGCTTTGGCGAGCTTCAAGGGCTACTATCCGAGCTTGACGGAGAGCTTGATAACGCTTTTTCAAGCGTGATAAGAGTCTTTGGCAATCTGAGACGGCTTTGCCGCGACAGTATCGTCAAGGACGCCGACGGCAACGAGAGGGGCTTTTTTATGAGCCGTTCGCCTCTTTCGGACTTCAACGGAGAACTTGAGAGCTTCCGCAAGAGGTGTGAGACGTGGCTGCGCAAAAATCGCGAGCACGGGCTTTACGACAGAATAAACGACCTTTGCTCGTCGGTGAGAAAATATCTGTGCGTCACCGATTATTTCGACAAGGGCTTTCTTTGCTACGTGGAGCTTGGCGGGGGAGATATTATCGCCAAGACCTACTGCCTTGACCCCTCGTCGGTGATGAACGTATTGCTAAAGCGCGCCGTTGCGTCTGTGATGTTCTCGGCAACGCTCACTCCCTCGGAATATTTCTGTGACGTGCTCGGAAGCGCCAAAACAGGTGTCAGCGTTACGCTGCCGTCCCCCTTTGACTCAGACCGCCTTTGCGTTACAGTTGCCGATTTCGTCAGTACACGGTATGACGACAGGCTTGCCAATACAGGCAAATTTGTCTCAATAATAGCCGCCTCGGTCTCGGCAAGAGCGGGGAACTATATCGTTTATTTTCCGTCCTACGAATGTCTTGAAAGAGTGTATAAGCTGTTTATACTGAAATATCCAAAGGTGGAGACAGTAGTGCAGACAAGGAGCATGAGCCATGCGGACAGAGAAGCGTTCATATCCAGCTTCAAGGCGGATACGGGGCATCTGCGCGTTGGCTTTTGCGTGCTGGGAGGCGCGTTCTCGGAGGGAATAGACCTTGCGGGAAGCCGACTTATAGGCACGGTGATCATCGGCGTTGGACTCCCGGGGCTTTCCAACGAAAGAAATATAATCAGGGACTATTTTGAGGAAAGCACGGGCATGGGCTACGACTATGCCTATACCTATCCGGGAATGAATAACGTGCTTCAGGCGGCGGGCAGGGTAATAAGAACGGACGAGGACAGGGGCACTGTAGTGCTTGTGGATGACCGCTATGCCACTCCCAAATACAGAAAACTCTTTCCTGCCCATTGGAAAAACGTGCAATATGCAGGAAATGCTCGCTCACTTGCAGAAATTATACGCCGTTTTTGGGAAAATAAAGGGTAAAATCGAAATAAATGTTAACATTTTGCAAAAAAGAGAAATTGTTCTTGCTTTTTTGATGCTGTTGTGTTATAATATTCCAGGTAATGCGTGACTGCATTTAAGTTATAAATATATAGCCATTTATTCGGAGGAGAAAGATGACCTATTTACAGATGTCCGCGCAGGCGCTTAACGAGGAAAAGGCTCGCCTTACAGCGGAATATGAAAAGATAAAGGAGCAGGGTCTGAGTCTTGACTTGTCCCGCGGTAAGCCCGGAAGAACTCAGCTTGATATAATGACGGGTATGCTCGACTGCATAAAGAGCGCTGAGGACTGTGTGAGCGAAAACGGCGTTGACTGCCGTAACTACGGAGTTCTTGACGGTATTCCCGAGGCAAAGCGCATGTTCTCGCAGCTTCTCGGTATTCCCGAGAAAAATCTTTTTATCGGAGGCAACTCCTCTCTTAATCTTATGTATGATACCGTCGCAAGAGCAATGCTTTACGGCGTTGTGGGCGGTGAGAAGCCTTGGGTGGCACAGGGAAACATAAAGTTCCTTTGCCCCGCCCCCGGTTATGACAGACATTTTGCTATCTGCGAGTCCTTCGGTATTGAGATGATACCCGTTAAGATGAGCGAGACGGGACCCGACATGGATAAGGTGGAGGCACTTGTGGCATCTGACCCGTCCGTTAAGGGAATATGGTGCTGTCCCAAGTACTCCAACCCCGACGGATATACCTATTCCGACGAGACTGTAAGGAGACTTGCCGCAATGAAAACGGCAGCCCCCGATTTCAGAATATTCTGGGATAACGCCTATGCGGTACACGAGCTTTACGAGGAGGGCGGAGACGTTCTTCTTGATATATTCGAGGAGTGCCGTAAGACGGGTAACGAGGACAGAGTATTTTACTTCGCGTCTACATCAAAGATATCCTTCCCGGGCTCGGGTGTGGCTCTGTTTGCCGCTTCGGAGAGCAATTTAGCTCAGATCAAGCCCATAATCGCTACTCAGACTATCGGATACGATAAGATAAATCAGATAAGACACGTCAAGTATTTTGGTAACGCCGATAATATCCGCAAGCACATGATGAAGCTTGCAGAGGTGATCCGTCCCAAGTTCGAGGTGGTTGAAAAGACACTCAGCGAAGCACTTGACGGAACAGGCGCGGCGCATTGGACCAAGCCCCGCGGAGGATATTTTGTCAGCCTTTACGTAATGGAGGGTTGCGCCAAGAGAACCTACGCTCTTTGTAAGGAGGCGGGCGCTGTGCTTACAAATGTGGGAGCTACGTACCCCTACGGTAAGGACGAAGCGGACAGCAATATCAGAATTGCGCCCACGTTCCCCTCGGACGCAGATCTTGAGATCGCCATGAAGGTGCTGGTGCTCTGCGTAAGACTCGCCGCTATCGAAAAGGTTTTGGAGAATAAGTAATAAAAGCAAGGGACTGAGTAAGACTTAGCCCCTTGTTTTGTATCGTTAAATTGGGATTTATCGGTGAGCTCGATGTGTTCGCATGATCATCATAAGGCTCCCTCCGAGAGGGGGCTCCCGCGAAGCGGGTGGAGGAGCCTACGTGCATAACAGTTAAGATTTCATTATATTTCTACGCACTCTCCTTCAGTCGTCTCCG
>JAGAPH010000082.1 GCA_017623375.1 Clostridia bacterium
GCCTGCGTGCATAACGGTTAAGATTTCATTATGTTTTGACGCACTCTCCCTCAGTCAGCTTCGCTGACAGCTCCCTCCCGGAGGGAGCCTTATGAAGTAAGTGCTAATATAGCGAACACATCGCTAAATCCCAATTTAACGTATAAAATCAAAAGCCGAGTCGTTCGACTCGGCTGCTTTAATGTTTGGCGGTGGAAGATTATAATGTGATCTCGTCAAACAAGGTATTTAATATGACAGGGTTTGCTTTGCCCTCGGTTTGAGACATTACTTTTCCCATTATTGCCTTCCTTGCGGCGGTCTTGCCGTTTTTATAGTCGGAAATAAGCTTGGGATTATTTGTAATAACCGAGTTGAGTATATCCTTTAGCAGTTCCCTGTCGTTGATCTGTGACAGATCCTTTTCCTTTACTATATCTCGGACGGAATGGCTTGAGTATTCGGAAAGCAAAAGCATTTTTATCAGCTTTTTTACCGTGACGCTATTGATAGTCTGCTCTCCCGAAAGGTCGGCTATCTCTGACAGAGCCGCAAAGGATATGGGGCAGTCAAAGTCCTCTTGGCTTGAAAGCGCAAGCAGCTCGGATAGCAGGATATTTGCCGCAAGCTTTGGAAAATCCGTCAGCTTGGCTGCATTCTCAAAATATCTTGCAAGGTGCGGATCGGATACGATAACGTCGGCATCTGAGCTTGTAAGCTTGTATTTTTCAACGTATATTATTTTTCGCTCGTGGGGAAGCATGGGTATTTCCTTTTTCAGCCTCTTTACCGTTTCTCCGTCTACCTTGAACGGTAGTATATCGGGCTCGGGGAAAAATCTGTAGTCTGCCGCGCTTTCCTTGGAGCGCATGGCGTAGGTCTTTCCCGTTCCCGAATCAAATCTTCTGGTCTCGGGAACAACTCTCTCGCCTGACTCAATAACACTGACCTGTCTTTGAAATTCATATTCTATAGCCTTGGCGACAAAGGCAAAGGAATTTATATTTTTCATCTCAGTGCGGACTCCGAGCGCGGTATATCCCTTTTTTCTTACCGAAAGGTTTACGTCGCAACGAAAAGAGCCCTCATTCATTCGGCAATCGGAGATCCCCGTATAAAGTATGATAGCTCTCAGCGCCGTAAGATAGGCTTTTGCTTCCTCCGCGCCACATATATCGGGCTCGGAAACTATCTCTATGAGCGGAACACCGCAGCGATTGTAATCTATCATAGTGCCATGCTCCGTATCATGAATAAGCTTTCCCGCGTCCTCCTCTATATGGATACGGTTTATCCTTACGTCCTTCTGACCGCTTGAAGTGGTTATATTTATTTTTCCTCCGTAACAAAGGGGGGTGTCGTATTGGGATATCTGATAAGCCTTGGGAAGATCGGGATAGAAGTAATTTTTTCTGTCGAGTCTTGTGTCCTCTGCTATACTGCAGCCTGTGGCAAGACCTGCCTTTATGGCATATTCCACTGCCCTTTTGTTAAGGACGGGCAACGTCCCCGGCAAGCCCATGCAGACGGGGCAGACGTTGGTGTTGGGAGACGCGCCGAATTTTGTGGAGCAGGAGCAGAAGATCTTGCTTTTTGTGTTAAGCTCTACGTGTACCTCAAGCCCAACTACCATTTCATATTTTTGTATCATTGACCTGCCTCCCTTTCTCTGCTTTGCTCAAAGGCATACGCCACGCGATAAAGCAAAGGCTCTGAAAATGCCTTTCCCATTATCTGCATACCCACGGGCATACCTCCCTCGCCCATACCGCAGGGTACAGAAAGAGCGGGAAGCCCCGATATATTGGCGAGAACGCAAAGACTGTCCTCTTTGTATATTTCAAGAGGCATTTTTTTCTTATTGGATATTTTATATGCCACCGTAGGTGAAACGGGCATTATCATACAGTCACAGTCTGAGAATATCCTCTCAAATTCATAGCGCACCGCGCTGCGGACGGCAAGAGCGCGCTTATAATAGGTCTCTCTTCCCTCTCGGCTGAGCGCATACGTTCCGAGCATTATTCTTCTCTTTACCTCGTCTCCAAAGCCCTCTGTGCGGCTCTTGACTAAAAGCTCGTCTGTATTTTCAAATTTTTCGGGGCGGTGTCCGTACCTCACTCCGTCAAATCTGGCAAGATTTGACGATGCCTCTGCACTTGAGATAATATAATAAGCCGCAAGCGCCTTTTCCGTATCGGGAAGCTTCGCTTCAACTATTTCCGCTCCAAGCTCTCCAAATCTTTCTGCCGCTCCGAGTATAGCATCTTTTACGTCCTTGTGTACTACAGACAGGCAAGATGTGGGAAGTCCTATTCGGAGCCCCTTTATGTCTTTTTCCAAGTCACACGAAAAGTCGGTGTTCATCTCAAGCGATGTGGCGTCCTTTTGATCCCTGCCCGATATTGCTTGGAGTATGAGAGCGTTTGAGCGGACGTCGGCAGTCAGTGGTCCGATCTGCTCAAGAGAAGGGGCAAAAGCCACCAGACCGTATCTCGATACCGTTCCGTAGGTTGGCTTTATTCCCACCACACCGCAAAATGCGGCAGGCTGACGCACCGATCCCCCCGTATCCGACCCGAGGGCAAACGGCACCGATCCCGCGGCAACTGCCGCTGCGCTGCCCCCTGAGCTTCCGCCGGGCACTCTTTGTGTGTCAAGGGGATTTTTTGTTATTTTTATTGCCGAGGTGTCCGTTGCGCTTCCCATGGCAAATTCGTCCATATTAAGCTTTCCAAGCAATATGCAGCCTGCCGCCTTAAGCTTGTCTATGACAGTGGCGCTATAAGGAGGCACGTAGTCGGAGAGCATGCGAGATGCGCATGTAGTGGCAATACCGAGCGTGCAGATATTGTCCTTTGCTCCAAAGGGAATGCCCGCAAGCGGACTCAGCTCTTCTCCCGCCGTCCGTTTTGAGTCTATATTCCTCGCTGCCTTTATTGCCTCATCACCGCAAACAGTTATGAATGCTCCGATATCCTTGTCGGTATTATCTATCCTTTCAAGAAAAAAGCGAATAAGCTCCTCGGAGGAAAAATTTTTCTCCATAAGTCCTCGTGAAAGCTCAGATATACTCATATGATGAAACTGACTGCTCATTCTTCGTCACCGCCTTTGACCGTCTTTGGAACGGTGATATATCCGTTATATGTGCTTTTAGCTCCGTCCAAAATTCCTTGACTGTTCTCAAACGGACAAAGCACGTCCTCTCTTGCGTGGCAGCTCTCAAGAGGCAGAGACTTTTCAATAGCTTCTGTTCCGCTTGTTCCGTCAAGGCAGGCGGCGAATAGGTCAAACTCCTTCATCTCCGCCGCCAACCGTATCCTTTCCTCATCTGAAAATTCAAGACGGGCAAGTGCCGCTATTGCGTTTACGTCTATTTTATCTCTTTCCATTTATCTCTCCTGATTTTTACTATTTGAATTTTAACATTTTTTATCTATCTTGTCAAGTTTTTTATACGGCGCTTGACTTTATCCTGAAATCACGCTATAATATTACCGTTATTCAAGGAAAGGTGCGTTTATTTATGTCTGTTATACTTATCGGTATGCCGTCCTGCGGCAAGAGCACGTTGGGCGTTCTTCTTGCCAAAAAGCTTGGCTATAGATTTATTGATTCCGACCTTCTCATACAGGAAAAGGAGGGCATGCTTTTACACGATATCATAGAGCAAAAGGGCATTGACGGATTTCTCAAGGTGGAAAATGAGGTCAACTGCTCCATCACCGATATGCTCGCGGTAATATCCACGGGAGGAAGCGCCGTTTACGGAAAGGAAGCCATGGAGCATCTTGCGACTCTCGGAAAGATAGTTTATCTTAAGATCTCCTGTCAGACTATGCTTGAGCGCCTGGGTGACTACGTTCACAGAGGCGTGGTCTTGCCCGAGGGGTATACGCTTGAGGACATGTATAACGAGCGAAGCGTGCTCTATGAAAGATATGCTGACGTGGTGACGGAGGTCTGCGACGGAGATATTACTGCCACCCTTGAGCAGATATGCGCGTATATCGTCGAAAAATAGAATTTTTATCGAAAGGTCTCTCAAAAATAGACTTGTGCGGCTTTTTGTAATTATTTCCCCTATTTTATGTTTTAACTATTTGGTTACAATTTGTTTACAAATAACATTTTCTGTAAAAAATTCTTCCACCACTTTGCCCTCATTTTGGGGGCATTTTTTTATGTCAAAAAATCTTTTTGGTAAAAATAAATAAATTCATATATTTGGGTACAGAGGTATTTTTATCTGGAAATAGTTTTGCCACAGCCTGTGGAAAACTCTGTGGATACTGTGGAAAACCTTGATTTTCAAGGGGGAAAAAGAAAAAAATTTTTTTTAGCCTGTGGAAAACTTTTTGATTTTCTTTGTCAAGTCTTTTTTGAAAATTTATTCTTTTCTCCCTTTTGCACAAATCGACAAATTTTTTAGTTAGGGTTTTTCCTGGGGGACTTTCTTTCGCAGAAAGTCCCCCAAACCCCCAAAGAACCTAAAAAATTATTTATTAGGTTGTACCAATATAATTTGTTCGTATATTTAAGAATTTTCTAATGTGAAAACTCGCACGCGCTATCTCGCTTAGCGAGTTTTATTTTTATGGGTAAATATTATTTCTTGCAGAATATATAAATTATCTGCCCAATTTTTTGAGATAAAAAAGGAACTCGGTAAGCGAGATAGCGCGTCCGAGTTCCCACCTTATGAGATACTATAAACTACCCACAAAAATATTGGAGCAATTAATCTTTTTCTCTTTAAAGTTCTTGAGGAGAGTCTGAGAGGAACTTCTTTCAAGAAGTTCCTCTCAGAAAAAATGTCCCACAAACTAATCAATATAATTCATCAAGTTAGTTAAGATCTGAGCGGCGTCGGCGCGGGTGACTTGGCTCATGGGAGAGATATTACCGTCGGTGGTAGTCATGACTCCCGCGGAATTAAGAGAATAGATAGCGGGGGCTGCCCAGGTGGGAACGTCTGCGGAGTCGGCGAAGGTGGGAAGGATCGTTGGTGTTGCGATATCGAGTATATTACCAAGCATAACGGCAGCCTCAGCGCGAGTAATGCTTCTGTTTGCCTCAAAGCACATGCCCTTTTCCGTATTAGTTCCTTTTATATAACCAAGCTCGTAGGCGGTAGCGATATAATCCTTCATATATTCGGGGATCTCAGCGTCGTCCGCAAAGGGCGTGCTTGCCACGTCAACCACCTTATTCATTCCGATAGCGTGGAGCGTCATAACGACGAACTCGCCGCGGCTGATAGTCTCGTTAGGATAGAAATATATATCCGAGCCTACCTGAGTGCCGCTCATAATTCCCTCTTCAACCATAGTAAGAGCAGCGTTATAGTAAGGCGAGTCGGACATATCGTCAAATCTGACGGTGGTGGTGGGCTTGATGACGCTCAGCGAGACGGTAGCGGAGGCACTGTAGTTTCCGTAGATATCACGCGCAACATACGTAAAAGAGTCCTTTCCCGAATAGCCCGAGCTTGGTGTGTACGTGTACTCTCCCGTGTACTTGTCGGCAAGCACCAGTAAGCCCTCCTTTGGATAGGACACTATCTCAATTATGGTGTCGTCTCCGTCGGAATCATAGCAGGGCAGACTTCCGTAAAGGGTAATATTTCGGTGGGTGCTGACGTTGAGAGAATTATCGGGCACTGTCTCAAGCGTTGGAGAGTGATTCATCTTATCGAGAAGATAGAGCGTGCAGGGAACGTCATAGCCGTTGTTTTCGGTACGGAAGCGGAAGGTGGTGCGGGTGGAAGCGGAGCTTGACGCGGTGTAGCTCATAAGAGAAAGACTTGACGCGCTTATTTTCTGACCTGATGTCACGACCGTGGAGCCAACTCTCAGCTCTCCGTCAGCGGTTGGCGGGGCTTGAGTTATGATGATAGACTCCACCTTGGCAACGTTCAGCGCACGGGCAAAATCGTCCTCCTCAAAGCGTATACTGTTTCCTATAAGCCCTGCCATAGCCATGCCGTTTTCCTCGGCGATAACAGAAAGGGCGGGCGACACGGGCGCGGGCATCTCTGAGCTTGCTGAGGCAGTAAGGCTTGACGTGGCGACGGCGGTCAGAACGGCAACGCTTAAGCCAAGGGAATATAATATGCTTTTTGCTTTTTTCATTTGTTTCTCCTCCTAAAAATTTGCTCCTCACCACATTTTATAATAACGTATTCGGAAATATTACATATAAGTGTAAAATATAGGGGAAAGTAAGGATAGTTTGTTTGTTGACAAGTCAGCAAAAATATGTTATAATTTTTGAGCAGGTCAAAGGAATATCATTCCACATTCTTTTGGAGGTGCGTTTAATGTCTAAAATATATACGTCCGCCGACATGCTTATAGGCGGAACTCCTCTGCTGAGGCTTTGCCGCATCGAGCAGGAGCTTGGGCTTAGGGCGGCGGTCATCGCCAAGCTTGAATATCTCAATCCCGCGGGATCGGTCAAGGATCGCGCCGCAAAGGCAATGCTTGACGCTGCCGAGAAGAGCGGACAGCTTGTAAAGGATTCGGTGATAATAGAGCCTACGTCGGGAAACACGGGAATAGGTCTTTGCTGTGTAGCGGCGGCGAGAGGATATAAGGTAATTATAGTTATGCCCGACAGTATGTCGGTGGAGCGCAGACAGATAATGAAGGCTTACGGCGCTGAGCTTGTGCTGACTGACGGCAGACTTGGCATGACGGGGGCCATCAGAAAGGCGGAGGAGCTGGCGGAAACTATTCCCCATAGCTTTATCCCGGGGCAGTTTGTAAATAAGGAAAACGCCCGCGCCCATTTTGACACCACAGGTCCTGAGATATGGGCAGATACCGACGGAAAGGTAGATATGTTCGTCGCAGGCGTGGGAACGGGCGGAACGATAACGGGAACGGGAGAGTTTCTCAAGAGCAGATCGGATAAGGTCAGGATAGTAGCCGTAGAGCCTGCCTCGTCTCCCTATCTTTCAAGGGGCGTTGCGGGCGCGCATAAAATACAGGGGATCGGCGCGGGCTTTGTGCCCCAGGTGCTGAACACAGAAATATACGACGAGATAATTACCGTTGAGAACGACGATGCCTTTGCTATGGGCAGACTTATGGGTAAAAAGGAAGGCATACTTGTTGGTATCTCCTCGGGTGCTGCCTTGTGGGCGGCGGTAAGTCTCGCGAAGAAAGAAGAAAACGAGGGAAAGAACATCGTGGTGCTGCTTCCCGATACGGGTGACAGATATCTCTCCACGGAGCTTTTTTTCGAGTAAGGGGGTAGAAATGATCCGTTACGAAATAAGATCCGTTGAGGAAAAGGACCTGCCTCTTTGCCTTGAAGCCATACACGCCGCTTTTGGCGACAGCGAGAGGAGATTTGGGTACACCAAAGAAACGTATCCCTCCAGCGGAGCATATCTGACCCTTGAAGATCTCAGGGAGTCCAAGGCTCGCGGTGTTCATATGTATGCGGCTTACGTTGGCGAAAGGGTGGCGGGCTACGTCCAGCTTGAGAAGGTAAAGGACGGAGTCTACGCGTTCAGACGCTTTGCAGTGCTCCCCGAATATCAGAACCTCGGTCTTGGCAGAGCGCTTATTACCCATTGCCGCAAGCGCGCCATGTCCTACGGCGGCAGGAAGCTTACGCTTTTGATGATATACGAAAACACAGTGCTTCGGGCATTTTACGAAAGTAACGGCTTCAGGTTGATGTATACGGGAAGAGATAAGGACTACCCCTTTGAATACGCCATTATGGAGCTGGAATTGTAAATAAAAAAATTTAAACGGGTGAGGAATGCTTTAATGAGCACGCTTCACCCGTTTGAGCTTTAAATTTTGATTTGTCGGTGGGTTTACAATCTTGCTCTTGACAGAGGACGCCTGTCCCTACAAAAGTGATAAGTGCTAACATGGCGAATACCCCGCTAAATCCCAATTTTCCGTGTGCTATCAACACGAAATTTACCCACATATATTTTCCCATTCTATTGACAAAGCCATTCTCACCAAAACCATAAGGACGGCTTTTGCCGTCCTTATGGTTTTGGTGCGGGTGACAGGACTTGAACCTGCACGAATTAACACAAGATCCTAAATCTTGCGCGTCTGCCAATTCCGCCACACCCGCATATGAAAATATTAAATTGTACCTGCCAACGATAATTGTCAGCCGCGACCGCGAGACGGCTTGAAACATAGTCGCCCCGCTCGCTCACGCTTACGGTTCTCGTTGTTTCTGCGCCTTGTCAAGCTCGCTTTATCACCCACAGGGTGCGCTCGCTTTCCAAGCTGCCAATTCCGCCACACCCGCATATGAAAATATTAAATTGTACCTGCCAACGATAA
>JAGAPH010000083.1 GCA_017623375.1 Clostridia bacterium
CTTTCTCGCTGAAAAAGCCCGACGTTTCGATTGCCTATACTGTGAAACGATATGCAGGTAATAACCATACCGGCGTTTTCAAATCTATATACGCTATCCATTATACCACCTCCGACCTGTCCGGGATATACAGCTTTTCACCGACTCGCAACGCCTTATAGGTAACACCGTTCAGCGTATGCGTAACTGTTTGCGGTTTACCCTTAGCCGTAGCTCGTAAGATCATCCGCTTCGGCTCGTCGTAAACCTTTTCGATATTGACGTCAAGGAACTTTTCTTCGCTCGACGCTTCAATAATCGACATACCGTTTTTAATAAGCTCTGCGGATAACTCCCACAGCTTTTCATATAAGCCGTTGGTATCCATAATAAAGCTGAAATCGTGTTCCTTGCAATATGCTGTAACTCTGAAATACTTTGTCATAATGTTAAACCTCCTTATGCGGCAATAGCCTGTAATTTTCTGTTTGCGTGGGGCAACCACTTTTTGTGTATGTAATCGTGAATTTCTGGTGTCGGCTTCTTATGATTTGAGCCGTAGCTTTGGAGTATCTTGTGGGCGCTTAGCGAATATTCAATAGTAATCAGCGGTACGTCGGGCTGCTTTACGCTTCGTATGAAGAATATGAGCGTTTCCTCACGTACAAATTTCTGGTCGTAGACCATTCTGCCGACACAATGACCGAGCGTTTCACCCTCGTTTATCAGCTCGGCAGGGCTCTTAGCGATAAGGGCTATATACATATCGTCCTGCGCTCTCTGTAAGGGTAAATACTTTTCGGCAACGACAGCGAATTTAGCGTAAAGCTCCGCACGTTCCTTTTCATCGGCAATCGCCTTTGCCGTTCTGTACTCGTCTGTGCGAATATCGTGCCAACGCTGAAACTCGATAGGCTTGTAATTCTTAGGTAACGACATATCCAAGCCGAGATAATTGCAAGCGTCAAGATAGTCAAGATATATTGCAAGACCGGCTTTGTGCTTCGCAACGTAGCGGTAGAAAAATTCAGCATCACCGTCGAACAGCTCCAAGATTTCCTTTCTTCTTCTATGCTTAGGCAGATTCTTTTTCGTTTCGGTGTATATCTGAAGCTCCGCAAGATCGCAGCCCTTCTTGTATGCCTGAAGCACAACAGCAACGTAATAATATCTCGCCGAAAGCTCTTTACGGTTTTGCGCGAGCCACTTGCAGAATTTCTTGTCTTTACCCATCATTTCAAGAATCTGCGTACTCGTAATAAAATCGCAAAGTCCGAGCTTCATCAAATATTCAAGTTGCGGATACTGCTCATAAGTGCGCAAATACTGTATAATCTCTGCGCCCTTGTAAAGCTCCCAAGCGGCGTATTTGTACTGTGGAAATTTCGTAAGAAATTCCAAGTTGACGATAGGCGCATGGGGATTGAAGTATTTATCATCGTTCCAACCCCATTCGCCGTCCTCGTACCACTTCGGCGCTTTCGTCAGACCTTCGCTGTACCAGCCTACGATATTGCCGGCTATGTAATTAAAAATCATATCTTTAACGTAGGCTCTATCCGAGTGAACACCGTGGACGGATACCTGTTTACAATACCAATTCTTATAACGGCATTTTACGGCAACGGTAACTTTTATCAGGTCGCCGTCATTCTTCGCAAGGTAGGAATAAAAGCGAGTCAGTCCGTCTTGTGCAGGGTGCAGCTCACGGTCTTTCTTCTTAATACGCTCTACGATATATTTCGGTATAGGTCTTAATTTCTCAATCTTCATTTTTCTTACCTCACTACAAATTTATTATCAAGAATTTCCGCAAGTAAGCAAAGAGCGTCTTTATCAAAAGCCTTTGCAAGCTCTATTTCAGCGGCAAGCTCGTCCGGCTCGTCGATCGGCTCTAAAACCTCACCCGTTTCGGTGTCAACCTTAAAGGGCAACGGCTTTCTTTGCGGATAGAAATTCATATTATCCATATCAATAATTGCGACATTTGCAAAAGCGCGGATTTTCTCGCGGTAAACTTCTTCTACGTGGAAAGGAAATCCGACCATTTTTACACGCTCAGGGAGTCCGAAATCTCTGCTTGTAAGCGTCATTTCAAGCTCGTGTGCAACCGTGACGGCGGCATCACCGAAAACCTCAAAAAAGTCACCAACGCGCATAGCAACGATGGTATTCGGAAATTCTTCTTGATGATGCAAATATCTTTGATATAAGGGCGATATAGCGGGCTTCTCGACGGGTTTTACCTCGGTGATAGGTTCTTCCTCGGTTTCGTCCTCATCGTCCTCTGGAGGCGTTTCTGACGGCTCTGTATAGGTCAAATCGTCGGAGAAATCGAATAGCGAAAGCTGCGGCGATTCTTCCTTCGGCTTTGCCTTTGTTGTACGCGCAATC
>JAGAPH010000084.1 GCA_017623375.1 Clostridia bacterium
AGAGTGCGTCAAAACATAATGAAATCTTAACCGTTATGCACGCAGGCTCCTCCACCCGCTACGCGGGAGCCCCCTCTCGGAGGGAGCCTTATGTGAGTGCGAACACAGATTGTAAACCCACCGATAAATCAAAATTTGATAATCATATCCGACGTTAACTATTGACAAAAGGAAAAAATTGTGATAAAATATAATCATAAAAGAAAAGGCGGGCTATTGTACGGCAATACAATAGCCCTGCACAGAAGTGAAAGAGCACTCCTATACAATCGGATAACCGACGCCCGAGGAATATTATAACACATATTCTTTAATTTTGCAAGAGTTTTCCGACACATAGGTTTTTTCGTTATGGTTTTTTCCGTGTCAAAGCACTTCTGAAGGCTTTGGGGCGGATTTTTTTATGCCTCAAGGTCAATTAAAGCTTGAAGTTCTTCGACGAAGGCATCAAGCCAACTGCTTTAAAGCTCGGCAAGGCGGAGAAGCAGTATAGGGTGAAAGAGCACCCCACGCACTAAGTTTGTGACCGATAAGGCAAATAGCTTGCTTTGGTGATACATAGCCGTAGTGGGGTTTTATGAGCTATCATACAACTCCCTGCGGCTTTTTTGTTTTCGGAGGACTTATGTTTGCCGCTCCATGCGCCGAAAGGCGCATGGAGAATCGGCAGAGATAGTCGTCCGTCGTTATATCAAAGGAAAGAAACGGACAAAATATTTTTTACACAAACTATCTTTTTAAACACCCTCATAAATACAGATCTATTATTTTCTTTCTCTCAAAACCAGGTAGAGAAGCATAGCACCGACCACCACGGCGACAAGCGACATTGCCGTGTATTCCAGCAAAGGCACGCAGTTGTAGGTCAAGGCAGCCGATGGCAGGCTCTTGCTTGCTTCAACTGCAATAAACAGGACGGCTGTGGCATGGCAGATCACGGCGTATAGCCCCACTATAAGTAGGGACAAGGGGGTCGGAGATACTCTTTTAAATAAATTATTCACTATATGTAACCTCATTTTGCATAATATTCCTTTTTATGTATAAGCATCGCCTATAAGACTGCTTTTTCCCCAAAAACAGCCGATATACGTTAATATTATAAAATATGCGCAATAAAAAATCAATGGCGAAATAATGGAAGCGGTTACTTTGATAGATCGGATCTTGTTGAATGTCTTGCAAACAGTGCGGAAAAATGAGTAAATATAACATTTTTTGCATATAAAGACAAAAAATATGTGAAAAATAATCGAGAGATGCTAAAAAAATGGCAAAAAGCGCATAAACTCAAGAAAACTTTGGGAATATGCAAAAGTATAATGAATGAACAAACTTTTATTTAAAGGAGTGACCTATGCTAAACACAGAACAGGGAACGATCAGTACCATTAATGAAAGAAAGGCGGGTAACAGGACGTACCGATTGTGTTCCGTAAGTCTTGGAGGACTTAAAAAGTACATATTGTATATGCGCGATGGAGCTGAGGAGGAGCTTTCCTTGGTAGACACCGATAAGGATAGCGCCGAGGCTCTGTTTGATGCAGTTGTCAGCAATGAGCTTAGCTGTGAGCATCTTGCGGACGTTGCCGCGGATCATTCAAGAGAATATCAAATAAAAAGAGTAAACATTTAGTGAAAGCTATTTACTTTTTTGCAAAAATGTGGTAAAATATATATACGGACCAGTCCGTAAATCCATAGTTGCAACTGAAAGGCTGCTTTTGCAGAAGTATATTTTTATGAAATGTCCTGCTTGTGGTTATACAGACAGTAAGGTTATAGATTCCCGCCCTGTAGAGGAGGGCAATAGCATTCGCCGCAGACGTGAGTGCCTTGAATGTCAGAAGCGCTTTACCACCTTTGAGGTGATAGAAACGGTTCAGATATTCGTTACCAAAAAGAACGGCTCTAAGGAGCTGTTTGACAGAAACAAATTACTGTCGGGACTGCTCAAGGCGTGCCAGAAGAGACCGGTCAACGCCGAGGAGATCGTAAACGAGATAGAGTCCGAGCTTCAGAACTCGCTTTCAAACACCGTTACCACCAAGGAGATCGGAGAGATGGTAATGGATAAGCTTAAGCAGAGGGACGAGGTTGCCTACGTGCGCTTTGCGTCGGTCTACCGTGAGTTTAAGGACATAGAGACCTTCCTTGCGGAGCTTAAGCAGCTTAAGAGAAATTGAATAGCTTTACGGGGGCCGAGTCCATGCTCGGCTCTTTTTCTTTTTTGGTGTTCAATTCCTTTTTCGGAGTTTAAATGGAAAAAACGACCGTATTTTTAGCACTGTTCACAGATAATTAACAAAAAACTTTTCAAAACCCCTTGACAAATAGTGGGAAAAGGGATAAAATTTATACTGTAATTAGCACTTGACCTCAAAGAGTGCTAAAACATAAAAACAAAAGACGGAGGAATGGGAGTGGCAAACGAAAATCCAAGTCTCAGCGAAAGAAAAAAACTGATTCTTAAGGCTATCGTGGAAGCCCACATAGACGGCGGCGAGCCTGTAGGATCAAAATATATCCTTCAGAACACCCTCATGTCCTGCTCCTCTGCAACCATAAGAAACGAAATGGCGGAGCTTGAGCAGATGGGATATCTGGTCCAGCCTCACACTTCCGCGGGTAGAGTGCCAAGTGAGGCAGGCTACAGATTTTACGTGGACTCGCTGGTGGAGCAGTACGCTAAGACCACTCATGAGGTGGTGCAGATAAATCACCTGCTTAAGGCAAAGATGTCCGAGATCGATCAGATACTTGAAACAGCCTCGCGCCTTGCGTCAAGCATGACCAACTACACGGGTATTGCCATAAAGCCCAAGGCGTCGTCGGTGACTATGTCCAAGTTTGAGCTTGTGTCCATCGATAAAAAGCAGTTCGCTATGGTGATGATAACCTCCTCAGGCGCGGTCAAGACCAAAAAGATAACCACGGATCAGCCGATCCCCGACGGAGCGCTTCTGAAGCTCAGCGAGCTTATGAACCTTCTGCTTTGCGGACTGAGCGCGGATATGATAAATCTTCCTATTATAATGGAGATGGAAAACGAGATGGGAGACGCGGCGTTCCTCGTTTCTCCCGCAGTCAAGTGCGTGTGGGAGGTAATGAGCGATATCGACGGCGGCGAGCTCAGATATTCGGGACTCAATCATCTTCTTAAGTATCCCGAGTATTCGGATACCCAGCAGCTTGGTCAGCTTCTCGGAACACTTGAGGATCAGGACGAGATACTCGATCTTGTGTCCGAAACCGAGGGAGACGATATAAGCGTGGTGATAGGCTCTGAAAGCCCCGTTAAGGTTATGAACAACTCAGCGTTTGTGTTCAAGCCCATAAAGAAGAACGGCAGAACAGTGGGAGTTATAGGAGTTCTTGGACCGAGACGAATGAATTACCGTCAAGTGCTTAAAACTATTGAAGAGATAGGAGGTAGCATAGCGGTGATGTTTGACGAGGAAAAGCAGCTTAAGGAAGGAAATAACAGAAAGGGAGACGGTGATGGAGGAAAATAAGAACGTCACGGAGGAGCTCGAGGAAAACGAGACTGCCCCCGAGGAGCAAACGACAGTTGAAAATGAAAATGACGTAGAGAGCGAGGAAAAGCTCTCAAAGGCAGATAAGAAAAAATTAAAGAAGGCTGAGGAGGAGATAGCAGCGCTTGAGGCAAAGCTTTCCGAGGCGGACGATAAGTACATGAGATTGTACGCGGAGTACGATAATTTCCGCAGACGGTCTCAAAAGGAAAAGGAAGGGACGTACGCGGACGCGTATATCGACGCACTGACGCAGATTTTGCCCGTCCTTGACAATCTTGAAAGAGCGGCGGCGTTTGGAACTGACGACGCGGAGCACCCCCTCGCAAAGGGGCTTGAGCTGACGCTTAAGAGCTTTTCGGAGACCATGGAAAAAATGGGTGTTGCCGAGATCCCCGCGCTGGGAGAGAAATTCGACCCCAACGTTCACAATGCGGTCATGCACGTGGACGACGAGACCTTGGGAGAAAACGAGGTCGTCGAGGTCTTTATGAAGGGCTACATCAGGGGCGATAAGGTTCTGAGACATTCAATGGTAAAGGTAGCAAATTAAAATAAATTTGGATAGAACAATCCCTCAGTCAGCTTCGCTGACAGCTCCCTTTACACAAGGGAGCCTAAATTTAAACCATGCTTTGTGCAAAGAAATATAACTCATCTATACCGATATTTGCTCGATTTTTAAGAATAACGCACAAATTTCGCAAGGCTCCCTTTGTGTAAAACATGCTTCGCATGTCGGAGCTGGCGCCGAAGGCGACTGAGGGATTGTTTTTTAACACAAACTATTTTTATTAAACACACCGATAAATCAAAAAAACTAAAAATTAATTTTAAAAGTAATATTGAAAAAATTTTATTACCCATAAGGAGGAAAATATCATGGGAAAGATCATCGGAATAGATTTAGGTACAACAAACTCTTGCGTAGCAGTTTTTGAGGGAAGCGATCCTATCGTTATACCCAATCCCGAAGGCGCACGCACGACCCCCTCGGTTATAGCATTTACAAAGACGGGCGAAAGAATGGTAGGTCAGGTCGCAAAGCGTCAGGCTATCACAAACCCCGACAGAACCATCATCAGTATCAAGCGTGAGATGGGAAGCTCCTACAAGAAGGAGATAGACGGAAAGAATTATACTCCTCAGGAGTTCTCCGCAATGATCCTTCAGAAGCTAAAGGCAGACGCTGAGGCTTATCTCGGCTCTCCCGTAACACAGGCGGTTATCACCGTTCCCGCATACTTCACCGACGCGCAGAGACAGGCAACTAAGGACGCAGGTAAGATCGCAGGACTTGAGGTTCTCAGAATAATCAACGAGCCTACGGCTGCCGCTCTCGCATACGGCATGGATAAGGTGAACGACCAGAAGATACTCGTATTCGACCTCGGCGGCGGTACGTTCGACGTATCCGTTCTCGAGATCTCCGACGGAGTATTTGAGGTTCTGGCAACAAAGGGTAACAACCGTCTCGGCGGTGACGACTTTGACCAGAGAATTATCGATTGGATGGTAGAGAAATTCAAGGCTGAAAACGGCGTTGACCTGAGAAACGACAAGATGGTAATGCAGAGACTTAAGGAAGCGGCAGAGAAGGCAAAGATCGAGCTTTCGGGCATGACCAGCACCAACATCAACCTGCCCTTTATCACGGCAACTGCCGCAGGTCCTCTCCACTTTGACGCAACGCTCACAAGAGCAGAGTTCGATAGGATCACCTCTGATCTTGTTGAGGCTACAATGACTCCCACTAAGCAGGCGCTCTCTGATGCAGGCGTATCCGTATCCGAGATAGATAAGATACTCCTCGTAGGCGGATCTACAAGAATTCCCGCTGTACAGGAAGCAGTTAAGAAGTACCTTGGCAAGGAGCCCTTCAAGGGAATCAACCCCGACGAGTGCGTTGCTATCGGCGCGGCTATTCAGGGCGGAGTTCTCGGCGGCGACGTAAAGGATCTTCTCCTTCTGGACGTAACTCCTCTGTCTCTCGGTATCGAGACGCTCGGCGGAGTATTCAATAAGATCATTGAAAGAAACACCACTATCCCCGTAAAGAAGAGTCAGGTATATTCCACCGCGGCAGACGGACAGACGTCTGTACAGATCCACGTGCTTCAGGGCGAGCGTGAGATGGCGGCTTATAACACAACACTCGGCGAGTTCATACTCGACGGTATTCCCGCCGCACCCCGCGGAGTTCCTCAGATCGAGGTAACCTTTGATATAGACGCTAACGGTATCGTTAATGTAAGCGCAAAGGACCTCGGAACAGGCAAGGAGCAGCACGTAACCATTCAGTCCTCCACCAACATGTCCAAGGAGGATATCGAAAAGGCAGTCAAGGACGCTGAGAGATTTGCCGAGGAGGACAGAAAGGCTAAGGAGGCAGTTGACGTAAAGAACCACGCTGACTCTCTCATCTTCCAGTCCGAAAAGACCTTAGGCGAGATCGGCGACAAGCTTCCCGAGTCCGATAAGGAAGAGGTAAAGGCAGCAGTCGAGAAGCTGAAGGAGACAGTCAAGGGCGGCGATACTGCGGCTATCAAGGCTGACACCGAGGCACTTGAGAAGGCGTTCTACGCACTTTCCGAGAAGCTCTACAAGCAGACGGGCGCACAGGGTGCAGGTCCCGACATGGGCGGAGCACAGGACGGCGCTCAGGGTGACGGAACGTACTACAACGCCGATTACGAGGATAAGACAAACGGCTAATAATTTATATGCGGAAAGGCAGAAAAGCTCTGCCTTTCCGTTCGGCGTTTCAATATTATCTTGACATTTTTCAAAGAAAACGCACAACCAAACTCTTTGGTGGGTGTGAAGATAATATTATTATCAAATTCTAATTTTGCGTGAGGGCAATATGGCAGATAAAAGAGATTATTACGAGGTGCTCGGGCTTTCTAAGGGCGCGAGCGAGGCAGAAATAAAAAAGGCTTACCGCTCTATGGCGAAAAAATATCACCCCGATATGAATCCGGGTGATAAGGAAGCCGAGGCAAAATTCAAAGAGGTGAACGAGGCGTATGCCGTGCTTTCCGATGCCGATAAGAAGGCTCAGTACGATCAGTTCGGTCACGCAGCTTTCGATCAGACCGCAGGCGGCGGAGCAGGCTACGGCGGCTTTGGCGGCTTCTCCGATTTCGGCGATATCGGTGATATCTTCGGTAACATATTCGGCGGCGCATTCGGCGGCGGCTCGTCCGCTCGCAGACAAAACGCCCCCATGCGCGGTGAGGACGTGGGCGCGAGAGTTACTATCTCCTTCGAGGAGGCAGCCTTCGGCGCGAAGAAGGACGTGTCCTATAACCGCGTTCAGAAGTGCCCCGACTGTAGCGGAAGCGGAGCGGCTAAGGGAACAAGCCCCGAGACCTGTTCAGCTTGCGGAGGTCAGGGACAGAGACGCGTTACACAGAGACTTGGCGGCATGGCTTTCCAGACAACAGCTACATGTGATAAGTGCCGCGGAACGGGTAAGATAATCAAAAATCCCTGTACCAACTGCCGCGGAACGGGCTACATCAAGGTGACTAAGAAGCTGAGCGTAAATATCCCCGCAGGTATCGACGACGGAGAGAGAATAGCTTTGCGCGGTCAGGGCTGTGACGGCAGAAACGGAGGACCTGCAGGCGACCTTATTATTACCGTCAACGTCAAGAGACACAACATATTCGAGCGCGACGGCTACAATATATACTGCGACGTGCCGATAACAGTCGCCGAGGCAACTCTCGGCGCGGAGATAGACGTTCCCACACTTGAGGGCAATCAGAAGTTTACAGTGCCCGAGGGAACTCAGCCGGGAACGCAGTTCACGCTCAAGCAAAAGGGAATACCCTACGTCAATAACGCAAACCGCAAGGGCGACCTTATATTTACCGTAAACGTTGAGATCCCCAAGGGACTGAGCGAGAAGCAGAAGGAGCATATGAGAGCCTTTGCAGACGCCTGCGGTGATAGTAATTATTCCAAAAAGAGTGGCTTTTTCAAGCGCATATTCGACAAGGATAAGGACAAAAAGTAAGGAAAGGGCAAGACATGGATAAGGATTACGTTTGCGAGGATTGGGGAACCCAGACTGATTGGACGCAGTTTAAGGTAACAGTGCCCCTCGAGCAGCTGGACGATACAAGCGCCGTCATGAGTATGGTGTCAAATTACCTTCAGATAGAGGATTACAGTGATATCGACCTTAAGACCTGCTATGGAGATCTTATTGACGAGAGCATACTTAACGCCGATAAGACTATTGCCTCTGTTTCAGTCTACCTGCCTGCGGATAGCGGAACTGCTGATACCGTACATTTCCTTAAGGAGAGATTTGCCGCGCTGAATATAGATGCTAAGATAAGCATAAGCGGCGTTTGCGAGGAGGATTGGGCAAACTCCTGGAAAGCATACTATAAGCCTATCGAGATAGGCGAAAAGATGGTGATAGTTCCCGCGTGGGAGAAATACGACGCTCCCGAGGGAAAGCTCGTGGTGCGTATGGATCCCGGAATGGCGTTCGGCACGGGAAGCCACGAAACGACAAGGCTTGTTATCGGACTGCTTGAAAAGTACGTAAGAGGTGGCGAGCGAGTGCTCGACGTGGGCTGCGGAAGCGGAATACTTGCTATTTGCGCCGCAAAGCTTGGGGCAAAGGAATGTAAGGCTTACGATATAGACCCTGTGGCGGTAAAGGTAGCCCGTGAGAATATAAAGGACTCGGGTCTTGATAACGTTACCTGTGACGTTTCCGACCTGCTTCGCGGAGTGGACTCAAGACACGGCGGCTATGACGTTATCTGCGCCAATATCGTAGCGGATATTATTATACGCATGACGCCCGATATCGGAGCTTACATGAACGAGGGCGCGGTAATACTCGCCTCGGGAATAATCTCGGAGAGGGCGGCGGACGTTATAGAGTGTTTTGAGAAATACGGACTGCGCGTCATAGAAAAGGCAGAAGAAAACGGCTGGTGCGCACTGGTTGTTGGAAAATAAGATAGCTTAAGGGACTGTTACTCAAGCAACAGTCCCTGTACTTTTTCTTTTGTCCCGATATGTTCGCACCCCCCCCTCTTTAAAGTTTAGGTCAAGCCTTTTTAAAGGCTTGCGGAGCCTTGAGGCAGAGCCTCAAGCCGACCTCCGCAGAGGTCGGAATACCCCTATTGTGCAATAAATGCAGGAAAAGGTGAATTTTCATCTGCGAGCAGATGAAAAGAGGAGAAACCCACATGAGGGGTTTCTCCTTATAGATACATTATGTTACATTGAGGGGAACCCCTCATGTGGGTTCCCCCTCTTCCAAAAGCCGAGGCTTTTGGAATTCACCTTTCCTGCATTTTCCTACACGATAAAGGAGTTCCGACCTCTGCGGAGGTCGGCAAGGCTACGCGCCTTGACTGCGAAACCTTTTTAAAAAAAGTTTTATCAAAAACTTTTTTGCAGGGGTTTGTGCGAACACACCTATACATCAAAATTTGCAATTTGTCAAACTAATTTGAAAGATAAAGCTCGGTCTGTTGTCTGACCTCTCTCCACATCTGTACGATGACGAAAAGATTTATCACAGTCATCACCCCCATAGCGAGATCGGCAAGCTGCCATGAAAGCTCGGAGGAGACCAATGCTCCCGCAAAAACGCAGAATACGTATGCGACGGTAAATAAAAGGGAAGCGCCACGACCCTTGCAAAAATACCGAGCGCAGGTGAGACCGTAATGCGCCCAACAGACGATAGTGGCAAATCCAAAGCACAGTACGGCAATAGACAAAAAATAAGCCGCACAAGGTCCAAGCACCGATGCGTATGCGGTAACGGTCATCATCATATAGCTCCCGCCGTACCGTGCTGCCTCTCCGTATTCAAGGATAACCACAAGAGCAGTCATGGTGCAAAGCACCACCGTGTCCACAAACACCTCGAATATCCCCCATATGCCCTGCCTCGCGGGGGAGGAACAGTCGGCAACGGAGTGTGCGGTAGGCGCAGTGCCGCAGCCTGCCTCGTTGGATATCAGCCCTCGCATAACTCCGTAGCGAAGCGACTTGGTGAAGATAAAGCCACCAACGCCCGAAAATGCCGCGTCAGGCGAGAACGCCGACGAGAATATCTGAGAGAAGGCGTCGCCCAGCCCATGCCGTCCGTGAAAGATCACCGCAAACGACATAACGGCGTAGCCGACGGACATTATCGGAACGAGATAATTGGTCAATGCCGCAATGCCGTCCGTGCCTTTGCGCACCGCAAGCAGAGTAAGTATAGCCAACACCGTGCCCGTAAGAAGAGGAGGGATACCCATAACGCCCTCAAGCGCCTCGGATATAGCGCCCGTCTGAAGCATGCTTCCCATGGTCATGGCGTTGAGCAGAAAGAAGGCGGCAAATATCCCCGCTATCACTCGCCCGAGACGCTTCATTCGGTGCGAGGTGAAGAAATCAAGTATGTAATACATAGCGCTGCCCTGTGGCTTTCCGTCGGCGTCAAGTGGGCGGTGGCGCATGGCGAGAACTATCTCGGCATATTTGAGGAGCATGGCGACAATGGCGCTTACCCACATCCAAAAGACCGCCCCAAAGCCCCCGAGATGTATAGCGGAGGACACGCCGACTATATTTCCCACCCCAAGCGTTCCCGCAAGAGCGAGGGTAACGGCACGGGCAGAGGAAATTCCCCCTGCGCGCTTCTCGCTTTTCAGCCCCTTTACAACTGCCAAGGGCTTTAATATGTGAAAAAATTTCAGCCTTACACCGTAAAAAATGCCCGACAGTGTAAGTACGAGAGGAATTATCATTCCCGAAAGCATATCGTTGACGTATTCAAGCATTGCTTGCACCTCCAAAATCACCTTGTTCGGCACACATCGACCTTAATTGTGAATGTTAGCACTCCAAATGCACATTCAAATGTTAAATAAATGTTAAATCTCAAAAAAACACTTGATTTTTCTAAAAAATGGTGTAAAATATGTGTATGGGTTAGCACTCAAGAGTTTTGAGTGCCAACGCAAAAAATAAAATTGTCTTGATTATATTTTATTATAAGGAGGAAGAAAAAATGACGATCAAACCATTGGCAGACAGAGTTGTCGTTAAGCTCGTGGAGGCGGAGGAAAAGACCAAGAGCGGTCTTATACTTACTGCGTCCGCACAGGAGAAGCCTCAGGTGGCTGAGGTCATCGCGGTAGGCCCCGGTGGACTTGTTGACGGTAAAGAGGTAGTTATGACGGTTAAGGTTGGCGATAAGGTTATTACGTCCAAGTACGCAGGCACTGAGGTAAAGGCAGACGGCGTTGAGTACAATATCGTCCGTCAGAGCGATATTCTCGCAATAGTTGAATAATTAACATATTGAAAGGAATTAATGATCATGGCAAAGGAAATTCTTTACGGCATTGAGGCTCGCAACGCTCTTTGCAGAGGCGTTGATAAGCTCGCCGACACAGTTAAGATCACACTCGGACCTAAGGGAAGAAACGTAGTTCTCGATAAGAAATTCGGCTCTCCGCTGATCACCAACGACGGTGTTACCATCGCAAAGGAGATCGAGCTTGAGAACGAAGCAGAGAACATGGGCGCACAGCTGGTTAAGGAGGTCGCTACAAAGACCAACGACGCGGCAGGTGACGGTACTACTACCGCAACCCTTCTTGCTCAGGCATTCGTTCGCGAGGGCATGAAGAACGTGACCGCCGGTGCCAACCCCATGGTGCTGCGCAAGGGCATGAAGAAGGCCGTTGACCGCGCCGTTGAGTGCCTGGTTGCCAACTCCAAGAAGGTGAACGGCTCCGAGGATATCGCCCGCGTTGGCACCATTTCCGCCGGCGACGAGGTCATCGGCACCCTGATTGCCGACGCTATGGAGAAGGTTTCCGCCGACGGTGTCATCACCGTGGAGGAGTCCAAGTCCGCTGACACCTACTCCGAGGTGGTGGAGGGCATGCAGTTTGACCGTGGCTACCTCTCCCCCTATATGGCCACCGATATGGACAAGATGGAGGCTGTCATCGACGACGCTCTCATCCTCATCACCGACAAGAAGATCTCCAACATTCAGGAGGTTCTGCCCCTTCTGGAGCAGATCGTTCAGGCCGGCCGCAAGCTCCTCATCATTGCTGAGGACGTGGAGGGCGAGGCGCTCACCACTCTGGTGCTGAACAAGCTCCGTGGCACCTTCACCTGCGTGGCTGTCAAGGCTCCCGGCTTTGGCGATCGCCGCAAGGAGATGCTGCAGGATATCGCCATCCTCACCGGTGGCGAGGTCATTTCCTCCGATCTCGGCCTTGACCTGAAGGAGACCTCCATTGCTCAGCTTGGTCGCGCCCGTCAGGTGAAGATCAACAAGGAGAACACCATCATCGTGGGTGGTGCCGGCAATCCCGACGCCATCAAGAGCCGCGTGAACCAGATCAAGAACGCCATCGAGATCACCACCTCCGACTTCGACCGCGAGAAGCTCCAGGAGCGTCTTGCCAAGCTGGCCGGCGGCGTAGCTGTCATTAAGGTTGGCGCTGCTACCGAGGCCGAAATGAAGGAGAAGAAGCTCCGCATTGAGGACGCGCTGAACGCTACCAAAGCTGCCGTTGAGGAAGGCATCGTTGCCGGCGGCGGTACCGCTTATCTGAACATCATTTCCGAGGTTGCCAAGCTGGTTGACACCGTTGAGGGCGACGAGAAGACCGGTGTGCGCATCGTGCTGAAGGCTCTGGAGGAGCCCGTACGTCAGATCGCTGCCAACGCAGGCTTTGACGGCGGCGTGGTGGTTGACAAGATCCTCTCCTCCGGCAAGGTCGGCTATGGCTTTGACGCCTACAACGAGGTTTACTGCGATATGGTTTCTGCCGGTATCGTGGACCCCACCAAGGTGACTCGCTCTGCTCTGCAGAACGCCGCTTCCATCGCCTCCGTGGTACTGACCACTGAGTCTGTGGTTGCCGACAAGAAGGATCCCGCAGCTGACGCTGCCGCTATGGCAGGTGGCGCCGGCATGGGCGGCGGTATGTATTGATCGCAAGATAAAATATAAAAAAGAAGGGCACCCCTTTTGCAAAAGGGGCTGCCCTTCTTTCTTGTTTTTGGCATCCGCCAAAAACAATTCAATCATCCCACCCGAAAACCTCAAAAAGGGAGCTTCTATTTTTCCCGCTCCACCAGCGCAAAGCGCGGACTGCGGAGCAGCACGCCCTCGTCCTTTAACAGCAGCTCCACCTCTCTATCGAGGCCGTACAGATCGCGGATCTTCTTCGGGATGCAAATTCTGCCGAGAGAATCAAACTCTAATTTAATGCCTACCTGCTCCATTGTTTCACCTCAAAATCAAAAAAGTGCGCAGCCGAGGCTACGCACCGAAAAACGCATAGCTCGATTGCTGCGACACAACTTTTCATCCCACACAAGTAAGCGAAAAAAGAGCATGCATTTTTACCTATGGTAAAAATGCTCACTCATGTGAGAGCGTATACAGTTGCGTCGCACCTATATTTTAGCATAGCCGATGGATTTTTGCAATACGCTTTTGGCAAAAATTTCAATTTCTTTTCGACACATCCTGTCAAAATGCGCCCAAAACGGACAAATCCCGGCAAACGGGGCGAGATTTTGAAGGTTGGCGGCAGAATTTTTCGAAAAAGCCATTGCAAAACGGTGGAAATGTGGTACAATAGTTGGGTGAAAGTGAGGTTTTATCCCATGCGTATTTGTTTTCATTGCCATTGTTTTCCCGACGCGCTTGCACCCCGCGCCATGGAGGTGCTGACCAAAAACTGCGCTCCGGCAGGCATCCGTCCCCACACCGACGGCACCGCCGCGGGGGCAAGGGCTGTGCTGGAGGCCGCGGGCATTGACGGTGCGGTGATCTGCAACATTGCCACCAACACGCGGCAGGAGACGAAAGTGAACGACTTTGCCATTTCCCTGCGGCAGCAAAGCGATTATTTTTACGCCCTCGGCTCTCTGCATCCCGATAGTGAGCAGATGGAGAGCGAGCTTGACCGTCTGATGACGGCGGGCATCCGGGGCTTGAAGCTACACCCCGATTACGTGGGCATTTTGCTTTCCGACCCCCGTTTTGACCGTATTTTCTCGCTTCTTGAGGAGCGTGGGCTCTTTTGAGTGGTGCACACCGGCCTTGACCCCATCTCCCCCGATCTTATCCACGCCACGCCCGAAATGATTGCGGACGTGATCAAAAAGCACCCAAGGCTCACCTTTATCGCCGCCCACATGGGTGGTCTGATGCGGGCCGCCGAGGTGCTGGAGCATCTGGTGGGCACGGGGGTATATATCGACACCTCCCTTTGCAGCAAGCGCCCCGACGAGCGGGAGCTGCTCCACCGCATTCTCCGGGAGCACGACAGCGATCGCATCCTCTTTGGCACCGACACCCCCTGGTCCACGCCCCGGAAGGAGGTGGCCTTCGTGGAGGAGGCGCCCATCTCCGACGCGGTACGGGAAAAGATCTTCTCCGGCAACGCCAAACGGCTGTTGGGGCTTTGAGCAACACACAAAATACAAGGCGCAAACGGCGTTTTCCCACACCGTTTGCGCCCTTTTCAAAAAAGTTAAAATTTTTTTCAAAAACCTCTTGCTTTTTTTTGCCGTTTATGCTATACTATTATGCGTTGCGATATGGGGGCATAGCTCAGCTGGTTAGAGCGCATGCTTGACATGCATGAGGTCATTGGTTCGATCCCAACTGTCCCCACCAGAAAAAAGCACACATTTGTCTACCAAGACAAATGTGTGCTTTTTTCAACGAAATTCGCCTTCGGCGAGTGAAATATGGCTTCGCCATGTGAAATAGCTCCGCTGTGAAATATTTGCTTCGCAAATGTGAGGAGGCGAATTTCATTTCACATCGACCGAAGGGAGATATTTCACAATTCACGAAGTGAATTATTTCACATTCGGCGTAAGCCGAATATTTCACTAAATACCTACCGCAATTATTTACGGATGATATACAAGGATTACGCCTTGATTTGTCGCTGAAAGTGTGATATAATGAAATCAAGAAAGGCGGTGAGCAGATGCAATACTATGAACTATCCAACAAAAAGTTTCATTTCATCGTTACCCCCAACGAACTTCGGGAAATTTTACAAGGATTTCACCATGTTGTTGTAAACACGGGTGTGCGAAAAAATTACACAGAAAGCAATCCGAACAATTTTCTATTTACTTATGATGCCCTATACGAAAAATTAAAAAAAGGCGTTAAATTGATTTGGAAGACAGATTATGAGCTTGCAGATTTTTCCACAGGTATAACCGCCCACCTTAAAAATTGCATTTATCAGCCGTCTACCAAACTAAGCGTGCCAAACTTCGAAGAACCTTGTCCATTTATTGAAACCTTTTGCTTCCTACCGTGGAAAGATCAACTTTCAACATCTTTTTCTGTCACGCAATTTCCCGAAAACATATGCGGATTGTGTTTGTATTTTCCCACAAAAATTGAATATGAAAACGATATAAAAAAGCATTCAGCCGGCATAGTGGACTGTTCGAGCTTGGATGATTTTGAAACCTACGAAACGCTGGTTGAAAGGATTAAATCAATTACTCAACTATTGAAATTAGACTTTAACGGAAAGGTACGCCGCACTTCTGTAAGAATAAGCGACGAGGCAAAAAAAGATTTTTGTAATTTCTATTTTGTAACCTCAAATGATGTAACAATTCTTTAATTTTCAATGCTAACAGTTGACCTTTTGTTCGCAATTACCTCGATTTTTGACCTTTTTACTCGTTTATAGCAACAAAAAACGCACTTTTGTCTACCGACAAAGGTGCGTTTTTTGAATGATGTTTGCCTTCGACAAATGATGACGGCTACGCTCCCTGCTTGTGAAGCCATCCCTTGACACCTCGCCGCTTTTGTGCTATACTGTATAGGCAAATTCGCCCCGGGAGGCTTTTATATGAATCTTTGCGACAGTAGAACCGTGAAAAATATTATGGAGGCCTTTGGGCTTCATTTCCGCAAGGAATTTGGCCAGAACTTTCTCACCAACCGCATGGTGGTGGAGGACATTGCCGACTCCTGCACCGACAACGCCGACGAGACCATTTTAGAGATCGGCCCCGGCATCGGCACGCTGACCCGTGAGCTTTGCGCCCGCTATCGGGACGTGGTGGCGCTGGAGATCGACAAAAGTCTGATCCCCGCCCTTGGCTACACCTTGGGTGAGTTTCACAACGTCACGGTCATCAACGAGGACGTGATGAAGGCGGATCTCGCTGCCATTCTTGCCCCGTATTTTGAAAAAGGGGCGGTTTCGGTATGCGCCAATCTGCCCTACTACATCACCACGCCCATTCTGATGAAGCTGCTGGAAAGCGGTCTTCCCTTTCGCCACATTACCATTATGATCCAGCTGGAGGTGGCCGACCGTCTCACCGCCACGGCGGGCACCGCCGCCTACGGCGCCATTACCGCGGTGCTGAACTACTACGGTGTGGCGGAGCGGCTCTTCCGCGTGAACGCCGGCAATTTCTTGCCGCCCCCCAAGGTGGATTCTGCCGTGGTAAGAATTACGCTTCACAAGGAAAAGCCCTATCAGCCGAAGAATGAAGACGTGTTCTTCCGCACCATCCGCGCCGCCTTCGAGCAACGCCGCAAAACCCTCCCCAATGCCCTTTCCGCCGGATTTCCGGAGCTGACGAAGGAGCAATGCGTGGCTTTGGTGGAGGCAGCAGGCCACCGCGCCGACATCCGCGGCGAGCGGCTCTCCACCGCAGAATTTCTCACCCTTGCGGATCTGATCGCAGATGCGTTATAAATGAGAAACGCACCCTTTCGGGTGCGTTTCTTCCTTTTTTCAATACCGTTTAGGGGCTTATTTCATTTTTTCATCACGGATCAGGCGGCGCAGAAGGTCGATATAGACCTCCGCCTCCATGGCAAAGCCAAGATCGTTGGGGTGGCAGCCGTCCACGGTGGCACAGTCTGCGAAGGGACCGCGCAGGATGGTGGAGCCATCCACGAACCACACGTTGGTATCCCCCTCGGCCAGAGCCCTGTGGTAGGTATCGATCACCACCTGCCGGCGATAGGCGGTCTGCTGCTCCGAAACGTTGTCACAATACTGATTGATATGGAAGAAATCAAGGCGTGAGGCCATAATGATAGGGAGATCGGGGCGCTGCTGACGAATGCGGTGATAGAATTTCCAATGGCGATCCCGGAGGCTTTCCAGCGTAACGTGGTTATAATCGTGCTCCATTACCACCACGGAGGGATCAAGGCTTGCGATATAGTCCGCCATGGCGTCCTCACCGCGCGCGCCGTCGGAGAAGCCGAGGTTCACGTGATCAATATTGAAAAAACGACTGAGCATGGCCTCATAGGTATTGCCGGGGCGAGAGGCATCCGCCCCCTGCACGTGAGAGCCGCCATAAAAGACCATGGGGCGGATATTGCGATAGGGCGCACCCTCTCCAAGATACGAGCCCTCTTTCACGCCCACGAAAAGGTTATCCACCGCGTTGTAGGTGGGGAAATTGATGGTGATGTAACGAAGCCCCGGGGCATAAAAGTCGATCTTAGACTCATATCCCGTCTCCGACTTGGCAGGCGGCACGAAGGAGCGGTAAAACATGCTTTCCGAGCCGTCGGGGGTGTCGATATACAGGTCAAAGCCAGAGGTGCACATCAAGGACATCCGCGCAGACCGCGTCATACGGGGGCACTCAGCCTTAATGACGATATAGGGTGAGTCGGTGGCAAAGCGCACGCGGCCGCCGGCGGTATTGGTATACAGCCGTCTGACGCTGTTATTCTCGGTGGCCTCGGCCACCCCATCGGGCATCCGCTTGAACTGCGGCTGATTTTGGGCATCGTAAAGACCGTAAAGCCGAAAGGGTGCCTTGCGCACGTCAAAAAGCTTCAGATCGGGGGCGTTGACCTTCTCTGCCACCGCCATGTTGCGATCAATTTTTTCAAT
>JAGAPH010000085.1 GCA_017623375.1 Clostridia bacterium
ATAAACCGAACTTCATGCAAGAAATATAATAATTCTATACCGATATTTTCTTGATTTATATGGAATTACGCACTTTCTTCGTTAGGCTCCCTTGTGCAAAGGGAGCTGGCGCCGAAGGCGACTGAGGGATTGTTCTTGGAATAAATGTAACTATCAACACCACGATAAATCCCAATTTATACTCTAAAAAATCTACAACTGTACCGTCTATTTTGCTCTTCCCGTGCGGAAGGCTCTTTTTTTAATGATTCCTATGACTGCCTTTACAGTCACGTTTACCAGCAGTATTACAAGCGACACCACCGCCGCGCTTTCGTACTGCATCTGCGCCTCAAACTGATTTATCATAAGCGATATAGGTCGTGTGCCAAGGGTGGACAAAAATGATACGGCGGATATGGTCATCATGCAGTTGACGAACAGATAGGAGAACATCTCCGCTATCGTGCCGAAGCTCTGCGGTAGAAATACGTCTCTTATCATTCGCAGTCTGCCCACTCCAAGCGTCTCTCCCACCGCCTCAAGCTGGGCGTTCATCTTTCCAAAGGTATTATACATCATCAGATAAGGCGAGGAGATAAAGTGCGCGGTATTGACCATTATGAGTATGACCAGCGTTCCCTCTATAAAGCTTCCCGAAAAGGCAATGACGTAGGAAAGACCAAGAACTATGCCCGGTATTGCCATAAAAGTGAGCACCAGCAAATGGAGTGCCGAGGAAAGACCGCCCCTCATTCTGGCGGTAAGATACGCCGTCACAAAGCCTATGACAGTTGCCACAAGCGCCGTGAGCGCCGCAATGATGAGGGAGTTTACAATGAAGCCCCACCCTCCGCGTCTTGACATGGTGCCTACGATATTATCGAGGGTGAACGTCATATCCGTAGGATAATTCTCCGTAAAAGCGAGTAGCACGAATGCTATTATTGGAAGAAGCGCCGCAAGAGATACCGCCGAGCACACCGAATAAGCCACTGCGTTCCGAGGGCGTGAGCTTTTTCTTCCCTCATCCCTTTTCACAAATGAGGACGACGCTCTGCTTTTATCCGCAAGATCGGTAAAGAACGCCGCCACGGCAGGAATGAGCAGTATGAGTCCGTAAACGCACCCACGTCCGAATTTAAGCTGACCTATGACCTCCTCATACATTAGCAGAGAAAGCGTTTTGGTTCGTCCGCCTATCATAAGCGGGACTCCGTAGTCGGTGGCAATAAGCGCAAACGACGCAAATGACGCCGCCAGCAGAGGCTTGCGCATATAAGGCAGTGTTATGCGCAAAAAGCGCCTTCCCTTTCCTATACCTAACACGTCAGCCGCCTGATACACCGACAGATCCTCATAGCGAAGCACGTCGGCAAGCATTATAAATGCTACGGGAAAGGCGTACATCACCGAGCCCATGATTATCCCCACAGGTCCGTATATACTTATATCAAGGTCAAAGGCTCTCGTTATGAGTCCGTTCTGTCCGAGAAGTATGACCAGCCCCATACCGTGGGATATGGAGGGTATGAGCATGGGGAGAACGAGTATAACGTTGAAAAGCCCCTTAAATCTTATATCCGTTCGGACGGTACACCACGCGAGGGTGTAGGCAAGCAGTATGACTATCGCCGTTGCCACTCCCGTAAGCCACAGTGTGTTTCCCAAGGCGGGCAAAAAGCGCGCGCTTGTGAACACCGCCTTTACGTCCTCTGCCGTAAGCACTGTGAACATATGCAAAAGCGGCACTATCACAAGCCCCGCAAGTATGATGACAAGGCATAGCTTGCAGACCGCTCCGCCCCTTGCTTTTCTTCTGACTGTCTGTGTCATGCCTGTGTCTCCATAAAGCGGCAAAGTGAGGATATCTTGCTCTTGAGATTATCCACCACGAAGTGCCTTACGTAATCGTTTGCAGGAGCGGACACTATATTTTCAGGGGTATCTATCTGCGCGATGCGAGAGTTTTCCATAACGAGTATGCGATCGGACATGGCGAAAGCCTCCTCCTGATCGTGGGTTATATAGATTATGGTAGTGCCCCATTTTATCTGTATGTCCTTTATAAGCGCTCGAAGCTGCAGTCTTGTTGCCACGTCAAGAGCGGACATAGGCTCGTCAAACAGCATTATGCGGGGATTGAGCATAAGCGTTCTCGCGATAGCCACTCTCTGCTGCTGACCGCCCGAAAGCTGGGACGGATATTTGTCCGCCTGCTCGGTGATGGAAAGCTCACAAAGCAGCTCGCGCGCCCTTTCCTCAAGCTCCGCCTTATCATAATTCTTTTCCTTCTTTGCCTTGAGTCTTGCCGCATAACAGACGTTCTGCATTACCGTCATGTTCTCAAAGAGGGCGTAGCTTTGAAAAACTATACCCATCTGTCTTTTTGAGGCGGGAGTATTTGTTATGTCCTTGCCGTCAAGCAATATACTGCCATCGCTCGGGGAGAGAAGTCCCATTATGATCCGCAAAAGAGTGGTCTTTCCACACCCCGACGGACCGAGAACAGAAAGAAATTCCCCTTCCCTTACGTCAAACGACACACAGTCAAGAGCGGCGCCGTCAGCGCCGCCTTTATAATATTTAGTAAGCTTTTCTATAACAAGCTTGGATCCGTTATGCCTCAGTGATTCCATTTGGCTAAAAGCTCGTCCTTTCTTTCAGGTGTATTATCGCTCATGTCAGCGTAGGTAATATCCGTGGGAAAATTTTTGACCTCAACCGTGGCGTCCTTGAATATGCGCTCGGGAAAATAGAGACAATTTACCTCTCTCGTAAGCTCTGTGGAGAGATATCCGAACACCTCCATAACTGCCGTGTCGGTCTCTCTGCCCGCTATAACGCCCTGACCGTACATGGTATAGGGAGAGCCCTCCTCAAAGAACACGGGCTTGAGATTTGCTCCTTCGTTGATCTTTGTCACCGCGTTTGCAGTTATTCCAAGTCCTATAGCCACCTCGCCCTGAACGAGAGCGTTGACGGGACCTGAGCCCGAGGAAGTAAAGGACAGTATATTTTCGGAAAGCTTATCGAAATAATCGAACGCCTCCTCCTCGCCCCAAGCGTTGACAAGGCTGAGAAGGAACATATATCCCGTTCCCGAGGACGAGGGGCTTGGCATGGATATGAGTCCCTTATACTGCGGATCGAGCAGATCCTCATAGCTTTGGGGAACGTCCAGCTCCTTTTCCTCAAAAACGTCCATATTCAGTATTATCGCTCCACCGTTTCTGACCTCGGGAAGATAAAAGCTGCTCTTCACCGTATCCTCGGCGTAAACGGAAAGATCGGCTTTTCCACTGAGATCGGCAAGAAATCCCAGTCTTGCCAGCTCCTCCGCGTATCCATATTCAAGATCGTGGGTTATGTGGCAATCCGCCGACGTGCCCGAAGCCTTGAGAAGCGCCGCGTGGTCTCCGCTTGATCTGTAATCAAGTATTATCTCATAATCGGGAAAGCGCTCGTCAAGCCTTGACTGCATATAATCTATGCGGTAATTCTCGGCGCTGGTATATATGATTATCTTTTTCTTTTCCTCTTTTTTGGCGCATCCCGCCACCGAAATGACGAGCATCACCGCCGCCAGAAGCGCGGCAGCAGATCTTTTTATAACAGACTTCATTTATGTATTAGTCTCCTTATACGTTTTTGCACTAAAGCCTATCGGACATACGGCAGTGACCGCTATCCCACTGAGAAATGGCGACAAGGCAGTTCAAAAATCATCTGTGCTTGCGAAAATTTGAACATCAAGAGAAGTAAACGTTCCCCTGTTTTCACAAAAAACCGCAAGAATTCGCCCTCCGTTCATTTCGGAGAGCGCATTGATATATTATTGAACGCTTGATTATTTTTTCTATTGTACCATATTACATACGGTTTGTCAATAGTTATATGTAATTTGACGATATTTTTACATATTTTAAGTCTATCGTTCTTTATATACCTTGAGATTATAATTAAATTTTGATTTATCGGGGTGATTGATATGTACGCACAAACAAAACCTGTAGGGACCGCTAAATTCCAATTCAGAGATTACAAAATTAAAATATCGCAAATTTTTTTCAAAAAAACAGAAAAAAACTTTAATTTCTGACACAAAGCGTCACTCAGCGTCACCCTTTGGCACTCTTTTTTGCGCTATAATGTTGCCATCACATAAAGGAGGACACCTGATGATACTCTTTCAAAAGAACACCAAAAAGGAACGCGCAAAGGACGAGCAGACCACTCACGGCTTGATGTCGGAGATGTGCAGAAATGGCTTGCTGGAGGGGCTTATTGAGGACTATATCGGCTTTTGCCACAGTACACACACCGCCGCCTCCGAGGACGCGGGACGGTCAAAGGCAAAGGTAAGAACGCTTTTCCCAAATCTCGCGGGCTTTTGCCGCTATCTCAACACGGGGCTTTCCGATCTCCCCGCCCTCGCCAAGGATTTTCCCGAGGAGTACGAGCGCGTGCTTGCTATCTTCGAGGACGAGGCGCTCAATTCGGAGGTATCTCCCACACTTTTGTCGGCATACCTCAAAAAGCGATTGAGATACGTCGCCCCCACCGATGAGGTAAGCACAAGCTCTAAGGAGGTAAGATACTGCTTTGAGCACGACATTTTCGCCGACGGAGAATGAGGAGCGCGCCGTAAGGATAGCGGGCATTCCCAATCCAAAGCAACAGGAGTTCTTTAATTCCCGAACGAGATTTACCGCATACGGCGGAGCGAGGGGCGGAGGGAAATCGTGGGCGCTGAGGCGTAAGCTTGTGGCTATGTGCCTGCGCTACGAGGGGCTGAGATGTCTGCTTGTAAGACGCACCATGCCCGAGCTCAAGTCAAACCACGTGATCCCCATGCTGAGAGAATACAGCGGACTTCTCCGATACTCCGATACCGACAAGGCGCTTTGCTTTGACAACGGTAGCCGCATCTATCTCGGCTACTGTGCCGCTGACAAGGACGCCCTGCGCTATCAGGGACAGGAATACGACGTTATCGCCATAGACGAGGCAACGCAGCTGAGCGAATACAGATTTTCAATTTTTAAGGCATGTCTGCGCGGTACGTCAAGCTTTCCGAGAAGAATGTATCTCACCTGCAACCCCGGCGGAATAGGACACGCATGGGTAAAAAGGATCTTTGTTGACAGAGAGTTCAGAGACAACGAGGACCCTGACGATTACAGCTTTATCCCTGCTCTTGTCTTTGACAACAGAGTGCTGACCGACTCCGATCCCGATTACGTAAGCTCCCTGCTCTCTCTGCCCGAGCGTCTGCGTGACGCATGGCTTTACGGCAGGTGGGACGTGTTTGAGGGGCAGTTCTTTCCCGAGTTCGATACCGCGGTCCACGTATGCGACCCAAGCGTTATCCCAAATCTAAGCAAGCGGTTCGTCGCCTTGGACTACGGCTTCGATATGCTGGCGGCGCTGGTCATGTCAGTTGACGAGACGGGCAGACTGTACGCCGTAAGGGAATGCTGCGTCTCGGGGCTCACTCTCACCGAGGCTGCCGAGGAGGTAGCGCGTTTGTGCGCCCCCTTCTCCGTGGAGTTTTGCGTGGCGTCCCCCGATCTGTGGAACAGGCGGCAGGATAGCGGCAAGAGCGGCTTTGAGATAATGCAGTCCGTGGTGGGCATGCCTCCCATGACCGCGGCGGATAACAGGCGGATAGCGGGCTGGCGGGTGCTAAGAGAATATCTCAATCCGTCGTCGGGTACTCCGCGTCTGTGTATCAGCCGCGAATGTCCGGAGCTTATTCGTTGTCTGCCTGCTCTTCTCTGCGATCCTGACCGCCCCGAGGACGCCTCAGACGAGCCTCATTCGGTCACTCACGCCCCCGAGGCACTGAGATACGCAGTGATGAGCCGATGTCCGCCTCCCTCTCTTGACACGGACAACGGTTTTATCATTCCAAGGCGCAAAAAGCAGGGCTTCTTTGACTGAGGGCGGTGTTCAGATTTATGTGATATATCAACAAAAACACAAAGGAGGTGAAGGAAAATATCGGGAACATCTCGCACTACCGAATTTGAAAAATTTGAGGGTATAGACACCCGATTTCTTCACAAAGACCCAAAGGGCAGCTCGGACGTGGTAAACCTACGAATAAAGGCGGACGGCTCTCTTGAAAAGCGCTGCGGCTACAGGCTTCTGCGCACCTTCGGCGGCACTGTCCGAGCCATATGGACGGGACGGCTTGACGGAAGCTTCAAGGGCTACGTCCTTGTGGGAAGCACCGTAAGCCTTATAGACTTTTCCTCAAATACCCTTACTGCCATAGGAAATATAGGCACCACGAGCACCGAGGCGGATTTCTTCTATTACAGATCAAGGCTTTATCTCGTGGACGGTACTGCCATATACGTTATAAGCAACGGTACGGTCACAACGCCCCACGGCTACGTCCCTCTCAGAGGAAAGGACTGGTCGGACACACTTTTAGGTGAGACTCTTGAGCCGAGGAATCTTCTCTGCAACAAGGGCAGGATAACGTACGTAGTCCGAGAGGAGTATTCCTCCTTTCTTCGACTGGACAGTGTGGTCTCCCACATCGATGACATTTATATAAACGGCACCCGTATCTCGTCCACCGATTACACGCTCACAAGCCTTGGAGACACGGTAAGCGTAAGCATACTGTCGCCGGGTGACAGAGTTACGGTCTGCTTTACCTATCCAAGTATAGCAAATAGCACCGACGGACTGCTATCAAACACACGCGCTACCGTATTCGGCGGCATAAGCAACGAGCGCCCCTTCCTTTGGAACGGACAGAACAGCTCTGTCATGTACAGCTCGGCGTTCGTGTCGGAAAGATCGCTCAAGGAATCGCAGATAGGCTTTCCCCAAAGTGACGCACTCTATTTTCCCGCCGATCACGAGTTTACAGTGGGCGACGGAAGCAGCCCCATCACCGCGGTCAGCCGACACTACGACAGACTTCTCATCTTTACTGAGACAGGTGCTTGGATGGCGGATAGCTCCGCCTGCGGAATTGAGGATTGCCCCGTAATGAGCATAAACTCAAGGGCGGGGGTAATTTCAAGGGGCGCTGAGGCAAGGCTTGGAAATCAGCCCTGTACCGTAGGAGAGACGGAAATATACCGCTGGCTCTCTACAACGGACGAGCTGGACGAGAGCAACGCATACAGTATTTCAGCGCCCATCAACGACGTGCTTCCGAAGGAGTTCTTTGAGAACGCCCACGTGTTTGCGGACACCCGAAAAGACGAGCTTCTATTCTGCTCTCCCGCCCTTGGCGACAGCATATACGTATATCAGAGCGCACGCTCGGCTTGGGTACGCTTTGACGGCATATCGGCGGACTATTTCGTCGATTGCGGAACGGATATCGGCTTTATGAGCGGCAACAGTCTTTACGTCTTTGACGAGGCGCTGACCACAGACCATGGCGGCAAGGAGATAGTAGGAAGGCTTGAGAGCAATGTCATCCCCCTCGCTTCGGGTCGCAGGGCGCGCTTGTCTTCGGTGGCGGCTTCCGTAGAGGGAGAGGACTGTAGGCTTGACGTGCGCCTTGACGGAGAGGATACCCCTTCTCTTTCCCTGCCTCTCGGCAACGAGGAAAAAAGGCTATCGGCGAAAAGAGCGACAAGTGCAAGGCTGACTCTCTCAACAGGCGGCACCCAAAGACAGACAATTCATTCACTCAGCCTGCGAATAGGCTGAAAAAGAAAGGAAACGTAAAAAATGAATCAACAAACACACAAGGCTTGGCGGCAGTACGAGGCGGGAAAGCGTCACAAGCACCGCATAGGTCTTTACGAAACGGCGAGAAGGAACGAGGCGTTTTACCGCGGAGAGCAATGGCAGAACGGCGAGGGCGCAAATCTTCCAAAGCCTGTTTTCAACATCATACGGCGAGTTATCGACTATCTCGTTTCCTCCGTGGCATCTGCCGATCTCTCCGTCCGCTTTACTGACGAGGATCAGCCCTACGCATCCGAGGCTGACAAAAAGCTCTCAGAGGAGCTGCTCTCCACGCTTACCATGAACACCGCATTCCGCTGGGAAAGCTGCGACATGGACTCAAAGCTGACAGGGCTGCTCACCGATGCTGCCATTTGCGGAGACGGAGCGCTCTACTGCTGGTGGGATACCGAGGCGCGCGGAGCGGGAGATTATTCGGGCGACATAGTCACCGAGCTTATCGACGCCGTCAATATCTTCCCCGCCGACGTAAACCGCCCCGACATTCAGTCTCAGGAATACATCATCATTTCGGGACGAAGCTCGGTCGCTTCTCTTCGCGCCGAGGCGGCGGCAAGCGGAGTATCCGAGGAGGACATAAAAAAGATAGTATCCGACGCCGAGGGCGTATATCAGTCGGGAAACATGGCAGGATACGAGCTTGACGGCGAGGACGAGGCAAAGGCTACATTTATTATAAAGTTCTGGAGAGAAAACGGAAGAGTATGCTTTGAGAAATCCGTTAAGGAGTGTATTATTCGCAGAGCAAGAACGGAATGCAGGCTTTATCCGTTGGCATACCTCAGCTGGATAAACACTAAGAACAGCTTCCACGGTACTTCTCCCGTCACGTCTATGATCCCAAATCAGAAATTCATAAACAGAGCCTACGCCATGGCTATGAAGCACATGACCGACACTGCCTTTTCAAAGGTGATATACGACAAATCAAAGATACCCGAGTGGTCCAACGAGGTTGGCGAGGCTATTGCCGCCGTTGGCGGAGGAAATATCTCCGACGCGGTATCCGTTGTGGGCACGGGAGAGATGCAGAGCGGCTTCGTTGAGCTTATCGACAGTGCGGTAATGCTCACCAAGGAGGTAATGGGCGCTACGGAATCGGCGCTGGGCAATCTTGAGGCGAAAAACACAAGTGCCATTCTCGCTCTTCAGGAGACCTCCCGAATAACCCTTGACAACGTAAGACGCGCGTTCTATAAATGCGTTGAGTCTCTTGCGGACGTATGGACGGACATGATGTGCGCTTACTATCCGCAAGACCGTCTCGTGCCCTGCAGAGGAGAGGACGGAGTCAGCGTAAGGTCTGTAGATCCCGCCCACATACGCCGCTCGCTCATATCGGCAAGAGTTGACGTGGCGGAGATAACCAGATATAGCGCCGTAAACGCGCAGAATATGCTTGATAAGCTGCTTGACGGCGGTCACATTACCCCCGTTGAGTACATTCGCCGTCTGCCTGTGGGTCTTGTCATGGACAGACAGGCGCTTATCGAGGAGATAGAAAAACGAACTGAACATCAAAAGGAGGAAATATATGGAGCTTGATAAAAGCATTACGGAGGAGCTCGAAAAGCAGGCAGAGACCGACGGGGCTCTTGAGGAGGTATCCGAGCCCTCACAGGCAGATGAGCTTGAGGCGCTCAGAGCCGAGGTTAAAAGGCTAACGGCTGAGCTTGAGAAAAAGGCTGCCGAGTCTGAGATGATAGCCTCGCAGATAAACGAGCTATACGAGCTTTTCCCCGATACGGACGTAAGCCGTATTCCCGACAACGTCTGGGACAGTGTGAGGGAGGGCAATTCCCTCGCCGCCGCTTACGCCCTTCACGCAAGAAAGGAGCAGCTGAGAGAGCAGAACGCGAGAACGGTAAATGACCGAAACGCCGCTCTCTCCGCTGGGCACGCGGGCAGTGGCACCGCAAGCGAATATTTTACGCCCGACGAGGTACGCGCCATGTCTCAAGGCGAGGTCAGGGCTAACTACCAAAAGATCATCGAATCCATGAAAAAATGGAACTAAAAAATCAAATTTAAAAATATTTTAATTAAAGAAAGGAATTATTAATTATGGCAATCACTAATTTTATCCCCACAGTATGGAGCGAAAATCTTTATTCCGCGCTTGACAAGCAGTATATCGCAGTCGCAAACTGCAACAGAGACTACGAAGGAGAGATCAAGGGAAAGGGCTCTGTTGTAAAGATCTGCGGCGTGGGTGAGGTCACGGTAAGCGACTACACCAAGAACACCGACATGTCCACTCCCCAGGCGCTCTCCGACACTGTAAAGGAGCTGACTGTTGACCGCGCTAAGTACTTTAACTTCCAGATCGACGATATCGACCGCGCTCAGTGCACCCCCAAGCTTATGGAGGCTGCTATGGCAGTTGCGGCAAACGGACTTGCCAACGAGGCAGACGCCTATATCTTCAGCCTTTACAACAAGGCAGGAAGCACTGTTTCTCTTAACGGCGCCACCTCCGAGAATATTATCGACGCCCTCATCGAGGCTCGTCAGAAGCTTTATGAGAACAACGTTTCCGATGCTTCGGGTATCGTTATCGAGGTATCTCCCGCGGTTGCTTCTCTTATTCTCAAGGCTAAGGTAAGCCTTGCATCTGACAACACCGCCGCTCTTGAGACCGGTTGTCTCGGAAGCATTGGCGGCTGCAAGATATTCGTTTCCAACAATATCGTAAACGACTCGGGCGCTCACAAGTGCATCGTTCGTACAAAGCGCGCTATTGCCTTTGCCGAGCAGCTCTCTGAGATCGACGCTTACCGCCCCGAGAAGAGATTTGCAGACGCCGTTAAGGGACTGCATCTCTACGGCGCTGAGGTCATCTACCCCTCCGAGATGGTGCTCATGGACATCACCGTTGCTTGATCCCTTGCGCTATGGTAACTAACAAGGATATATACGACAGTGCCCTTCGCATGCTTGCCGAAAGCTGCGTTGAGGGTGACAATGATGATTACGAGGAGCGCGCGCCCTATCTGCTTGCCGCCTTCTGCACGGAGGCCGAGGATACCGACAAGGCACTCAGGCAGATACTGAGTGAGCCCGAGGGTGCTTGCTTCAATGCGGTGTACGTTCCTCTCAACGAGCAGTTCCCACTGCTTGACCGCTTTTCAGCCGCCGCGGCGTTCTACCTTGCGGCTATGCTGGTGATCGACGACAACAGAGAGCTGTCTGACACGCTTTACGATAAATACAGTGATAGCATGTCCCGTCTGTGTGCCTCTGTCCCTGCTCTTTCGGGCTCGATCAGTGATAGGTACTATTTTAGCTGACAGATAAAAATACCTTAGTTTAAAACTCGGGGACTGAGTCATTCATTTGACTCAGTCCCTTTGTTGTATATCGCTTACGGTTTCAAATTTTGATTTATCGGTGTGTTATAGCTAAATTACCTTAGTGGTCGTAGGGCGCCGTCTTGCTCCCGCCGCAAGAAAAGCACAAAATTTATAGGGCGGCGGGAGCAAGCCCCCGCCCTACAACAGGTAAATGCATACACATCAATCACATCGCCAAATCCCATTTTATAAGCCTAATGCGGTGCTTCAAATTTTGATTTGTCGAAGTGCTTACATTTTATGTTCGCACTTTTATAAGGCTCCCTCCGGGAGGGGGCTCCCGCGTAGCGGGTGGAGGAGCCTGCGTGCATAACAGTTAAGATTTCATTATGTTTTGACGCACTCTCCCTCAGTCAGCTTCGCTGACAGCTCCCTCCCGGAGGGAGCCTTATGAA
>JAGAPH010000086.1 GCA_017623375.1 Clostridia bacterium
GGAGCCTGCGTGCATAACAGTTAAGATTTCATTATGTTTTGACGCACTCTCCCTCAGTCAGCTTCGCTGACAGCTCCCTCCCGGAGGGAGCCTTATGAAGTAAGTGCTAATATAGCGAACACATCGCTAAATCCCAATTTAATAAAATAACAACTGTTAATAAACCAAACAAACATGTCGTATAAAGGAGGCAATTTGGCTAATGGCAGCTAAAAAAACACAGAAAAAGAGCGACGTCAAAAAATCGGCGCCGCAAAAAAATAAAGGCGGACAAGCACCGCAGAAGCAAATTCAGATGGAGATAAAAGAGCCTAAAAGAGAGAGCATGGCGTCAAAGATAATTCCTTACGTCATGATACTTGTGGCGCTTATTCTCGGCATCTGCCTTATAACTGTCCATGTGGCTGAGATGGATGACGGTGCGGGCGTTGTGGGCTACTATGTGCAGGCACTGTTCTGCGCTCTCTTCGGTGCGGGCGCTTACGCTATCCCCGCCGTGCTTGCTTATGTGGGAATCAAGAGATGTGTTTTCAACATCAAATGGCACGGTGACAAAAAAACGGGGGACGGACGCATAAGCTATCTTCGCGCCAGACGCAGAGTTCGTCTTGCTGAGACTATGTCCTCACTTGCTCTTATCACCTTTTCCGCATTTATCTCGGTTCTTGCCGAGCAGGACGTATTCGACCTGCTCTCCTTCTGGACTGACGGCGTGGACTGTGTTGGCGGCGGACTTATCGGCGGAAGCCTTGGTTGTCTTTTCCTGTTCTGCTTCAAGCAGCTCATTTCCGTAATAATCCTTGTTGTACTTCTCGTACTGTTCATCATGCTCGCCGTTGGGCTCACACCCGACTATATCCTCACCCGTATCCGCGACAGGCATGCTGCTCGCGCGGCTATGATCGCCGAGGAGAGAGAAGAACTGAAGCAGCACGGCTATTACGAGGAGGTCTCCCATAAGCGCCCCGAGATAAGAGAGGCGCCTGCGCCCAAGAAGAGCGCAAAGCGCGTAGAGAAGATGACAGTGGATCAGCTTCTTGACGATGAAGCGCCCACGTCTCCCGCTCCCTTGAACGCAAAGGTTGCGGAAAAGATAGCTCCCGAGCCCGAGATACATATAGGGCCTTCAATGCCCGAGGACGTAATAAAGGCTCCCGTGCCCGAAAAGATACCCGAGCCCGAGCAAAATCCCATTCCCCTTGACTTCGGCGGAGATCCCTCCTTCGACACAGGCGAGTTCAAGGGACTTAACGACGTATTCAAGGATCTTGGCGTGACACCGCCCCCCGCTTCCACTCCAACTCCCGCACCCGCACAGGAAAAGGAGCAGGAGAAGCAGGAGGTCGCTCCCGCGCCTCTCGATCTTTCCAAGATGGAGAACGACGAGCTGCTTGAGGATATGGCTGCCGTCGCCCCCGATGAGTCGGACGGGGAAGAGGAGGAAGAGGAGGAGATCATCACCCCCTATCTGTTCCCGCCCTTCGATCTGCTCAATCCCAATACGGACACTGTGGAGACCGATTATCAGGACGAGCTTCGGGAAAACGCGCAGGCACTGGTGGATACTCTCAGAAGCTTCCGTGTGGGTATCAAGGAGGTCACCTACTCCCGCGGTCCTACTATCACGAGATACGAGCTGAAGCCCGAGGTGGGCACGCGTGTCCGTTCCATAGCAAACCTTGTGGACGATATCGCCCTCAGCCTTGCTACGTCGGGCGTGCGTATAGAAGCGCCTATACCCAACAAGGCGGCGGTGGGTATCGAGGTGCCCAATAAGACGAGGGCCACCGTTTATCTGCGCGACCTTATCGAAAACACCAAGTTCATCGAGGCAAAGAGCCGACTGACGGCAAGCCTTGGAATGGACGTTGGCGGTAATCCCATATACTTCGACGTTGCCAAGATGCCCCACCTGCTCATAGCGGGTACTACGGGCTCGGGTAAATCCATTTGTATCAACAGTATAATTATAAGTATTCTCTACAAAGCAAAGCCCGAGGATGTAAAGCTTATACTTATCGACCCCAAAAAGGTCGAGTTCAACATGTACAAGAGTATTCCTCACCTCTATTGCCCCATAGTCAGCGAGCCCAAGAAGGCGGCGGGCGCTCTTGCCTCTGCCGTTGCCGAGATGGAACGCCGCTTTGAGCTTATCGAGTCGGTGGGCGTCCGTGATATAGCGAGCTACAATGCCGCTACGGAGAACGACCCCGAGAAGGAATACATGCCTCAGATGGTCATTATCATCGACGAGCTTGCCGACCTGATGATGACTGCCCGTGACGAGGTGGAGACCTCTATCTGCCGTCTTGCTCAAAAGGCGCGTGCGGCTGGTATCCACGTTATCCTCGGTACACAGCGACCCTCAGTTGACGTTATCACGGGTCTTATCAAGGCTAACGTCCCCTCGCGTATTGCCTGCACGGTAACATCTCAGGTGGACTCACGAACCATTATCGACGTGGCGGGCGCGGAAAATCTTATCGGACGCGGCGACATGCTCTTTTCTCCCGTGGGCTCAAACAAGCCTATGCGTGTACAGGGCGCGTTTGTAAGTGACTCTGAGGTGGAGAGAATAGTAAACTTCATCAGCGAGAACAACGGCAAGGCTAAGTACAACACCGACTTTATCAACCGCATCGAGGAGGAAGCCGCTAAATGCGGAAACGGCAAGAAGGGCGCGGCAGCGGCAAACGCTGAGGATATGCCCGAGGTGGAGGGCGGAGACTCCAAGTTCAGAGAGGCGGTCAAGCTGGCTATCGAGGAGGGTAAGATATCCACCTCGCTGATGCAGCGCCGTCTTGGCGTTGGCTACGGCAGAGCCGCTAAGATGATAGACACCATGGAGCAGATGGGATACGTTTCCAAGCCCGACGGTAACAAGCCCCGCCGTGTGCTCATCACCATGGAGGAATACATGCGCCGAGTAGTTGACGGCGAGCTTGGCGAAGCAGAGGAATAAGGATTTTAAAATTGGGATTTATCGGGGAGATGGGTATAGTGCGCGAAACCGTATTCGTATGGGCGACCATCGGTCGTCCGTGCCCGCAAAGCTCCCCGACAGATCAAGATCGGACATCAATTATACATCAAACCGAACTATATTTTTTTAACATAAAGGAGAACAGGTATGAACGTTTCATTTATGAGATTTCCCGAGGGAAAAGCAAAGGCGCTTACGCTCAGCTATGACGACGGCGTTGAGCAGGACATCAGGCTTATGGAGATCCTTGACAAGCACGGACTCAAGTGTACTTTCAACATAAACAGCGGTTTATTCGCTGCTGAGGATAAGGTATATGAGCCCGGTAGGGTACCCCGCCGTATGCGGCTGTCACAGGTGATAGGTCTTTATAAGAACAGTGGACATGAGGTGGCAGTTCACGGCGCTACGCACCCTTGGCTTGAGACTCTCCCTTCCGCTATGGTGGCTAAGGAGATAATCGACGACAGAATTGCCCTTGAAAAGCTTTTCGAGACTCCCATAAGAGGTATGGCTTACCCCTTCGGCACTACAAGTGACTCGGTAGTTGAGACACTCAAGAGCTGCGGCATCGTCTATGCCCGTACCACGGCGGCGACCAAGAAGTTTGACATTCCCACCGATTGGCTGCGCCTTCCTTCCACGTGCCATCACAATCACCCCGAGCTGATGGAGCTTGCTAAGAAGTTTGTGGAGATGGAGATCCACGACCACTCAAAGCTCTTCTATCTGTGGGGACACAGCTATGAGTTTGAGGGCAAGGATAACTGGAACGTTATCGAGGAATTTGCCGAATACATGGGCGGAAGAGACGATATATGGTACGCTACCAATATTGAGATATACGAATACATCGAGGCGTTCAACCGTCTGGTATGGGCTGCTGACATGAGCTTCGTTAAGAATCCCACCACCATCCCTGTATGGGTAAAGGTTGCAAAGCACCCCAACGACAGAGCGGTCGTTAAGATCGACGCGGGCGAGACCCTTTGGCTGTGATTGTTTTAACAGTAAAAGGAGCTGAGTCATTGACTCAGCTCCTTTCAGTCTGTCGAAAAACGCCCATCACGCGAGAGCGATGGTGGTCGTTTTGGTGTATTTGAAGCAAAAAACGATAGAAATGAAAAGAAGTCGGAGGGATGGTTATCTCTCCACTTTCTTTTAGCGAATTTTTTTAGATTCATGGCAGCAAATTTAAGCCTTACCCAATTTGAAACTTGAGCGAGGCCGCGGTAAGGCGTATAACGCATAGCGTGTTTTTCTTTTGCATCCGCAAAGACACGCTCGATCGTCTCCTTGCGTTGCTTGTATAGGTCGGCATATTGGGGAGTGTATCTCGCATCGTCTGCAAGCTCCTCGTAATCCTTCCAGATATGTCTTTGTACGACCTTTACGCAATCCTTGGAATGTGTGCAAAGATGTCTCGTCGGA
>JAGAPH010000087.1 GCA_017623375.1 Clostridia bacterium
AGTGCGTCAAAACATAATGAAATCTTAACCGTTATGCACGCAGGCTCCTCCACCCGCTACGCGGGAGCCCCCTCTCGGAGGGAGCCTTATGTGAGTGCGAACACAGATTGTAAACCCACCGATAAATCAAAATTTGAATATCCTTCCACACAAAAAGCTCGGGGTATTAAACGCCCCGAGCCCTTGTTTCTTGACGGTTATGACTATCAAAATTATTCAGCCTCGCTGAAGCTATCCTTGCCTACTCCGCAGAGGGGGCACTCAAAATCATCGGGAAGATCCTCAAACTTTGTGCCTGCCGCGATACCGTTCTCGGGATCGCCCACTGCCTCGTCATATTGCCAACCACATACGTCACATACATATTTTTTCATTGTGTTTTTCTCCTTAATATTTCTATAAATTTATTTTATGGGTTCAAAGTCTGCCGCACCGTGCTTACAGAGCGGGCAAACGATATCCTCGGGAAGCTCTTCTCCCTCGTATACCCAGCCGCATACCTTACAAACGTATCCCTTCTTTCCCTCAGTCTGGGGCTTGGGCTTTACGTTGTTCTGGTAATAGGTATAGGTCATAGTCTCCTTATCGGAGATAACTCTCGCCTCAGTCACCGAGCAGATAAACATTCCGTGGGTGTCAAGATCAACGTACTGCTCTACCTTCAGAGACATAAACGAGTTGATATATCTTGGCAGGAATACAAGTCCGTTATCGGAGCGAAGCGGCTCGCAATCGGCAAACTTATCAACGTTTCTTCCGCTTACAAAGCCAAATGCCTCGAACACCTTAAAGGGTGCGTCCACCGTCAGACAGTTGATATTCATTTTACCCGTCTGCTTGATTATATGATGAGAATAGTTGTCCTTATTTATTGTGACCGCTATTCTGTTGGGGGTATTGGTTACCTGTGTTACCGTATTTACGATAAGTCCGTTGTCCTTCTTGCCGTCGTTGGAGGTTATAACGTACAGACCGTATCCGATATTGAACAGAGCGGTAAGGTCGTTCTTATTTGCCGTGGAATCCTGCTGAGCGAGATATTCGCGGCACAGCTCGTCCGAAAGAGCGCCAAGCTGAGCCATGCTCTCGTCGTTCAGTGCCGAAAGTATCCTTACCGTATTCTCAGCGTAGGTTATATTCTTGCTCTTCTCAAGCATTCCCTTCATCACCTTAGCCGCAAGAGGCGCCCAGCTGCCGTTCTCTATAAAAGCAACGGTACGGTTACTGTAATTTCGCTCGGTAAGATGGTTTATAAACTCCCTCATAAAGGGGAATATCTCAGCGTTATAGGTGGTGGTGGCAAGAACCAGCTTGCTATATCTGAACGCGTCCTCAACCGCCTTAGCCATATCGCATCTCGCAAGATCGTTCACTACTACCTTAGGACAACCGTTTGCTTTAAGCTTCTCGGCAAGCAACGTGACTGCCTTTTTGGTGTTTCCGTAAACGGAGGTGTAGGCAATAACTATTCCCTCCTCCTCGGGCTGATAGCTTGACCATGTATTATAAAGATTGAGGTAGTATCCGAGGTTTTCAGAAAGAACGGGACCGTGAAGAGGGCAGATAACCGAAATATCAAGCCATGCCGCCTTCTTAAGCAAGCTCTGTACCTGAGCGCCGTACTTTCCGACAATACCGATATAGTAGCGTCTCGCCTCGCACGCCCAATCCTCTTCCACGTCAAGAGCGCCGAATTTACCGAAGCCGTCTGCCGAAAACAGAACCTTGTCCGTGCTATCATAAGTCACCATGACCTCAGGCCAATGTACCATAGGCGCAGCCACGAAATGAAGTGTATGCTTTCCAAGCTCAAGAGTGTCACCCTCAGAGATAACTATTCTGTTATCGGTAAAATCCGTTCCGAAGAAATTCTTCATCATGGCAAACGCCTTTGCGGACGACACAAGAATAGTCTTGGGATACGCCTTGATGAAATTCATAATATTCGCCGAATGGTCGGGCTCCATATGCTGAACGATAAGATAGTCTGGCTTTCTTGTGCCGAGAGCATTCTGAAGATTATCCAGCCATTCATGTGTAAAGCCCGCGTCAACGGTATCCATTATCGCGATCTTTTCGTCGATGATAGCATATGAATTGTAGGACATTCCGTTGGGGACGACGTACTGTCCTTCAAAAAGATCCACCTTATGATCGTTGACTCCAATGTATTTGATATCGTTTGTGATAGTCATTTCGCACCTCACTGTTATTTTATATATATATTATACCATGTTTTTTTCGGTTGTTCAAGCAATTATAAAAATTATTCCAATATTTTTCCGTCCGTGGAAATAGTTATCACCTGCCACGGTATGAATTTTCCGCTCGCCTGCAACGCGCGCTTTACCGCATTTTCAATACCGCCGCAGCAAGGCACCTCCATGCGAACTATCTTAACGCTCTTTATGTTATTATTGGCGATTATCTGCGTGAGCTTGTCGGCATAGTCGCCATCGTCAAGCTTGGGGCAACCAATGAGCGTTATGTGATTGCGGATAAACTCATTGTGGAAGTTTCCGTAAGCATATGCCGTGCAGTCGGCGGCAACAAGCAGATTGGCGTCCTCGAAATAAGGGGCGTTTACGGGAACCAGCTTTATCTGGCAGGGCCACTGAGAGAGTCGGCTTGGAACGCTGCCGTAAGACCTTACATCGGTCTCCGTGTCGCGCTTGATCGCCTTGGACTGAGTACCGGGACAGCCACATGGCAGCTTGACTCCGTGCTTTTTCATTTTTGCCTGACGGACGGCGACCTCGTCATAGGCGGGAGCCTCACGCTCCTCAAAGGTTATAGCGTTGGTGGGACATGCAGGGAGGCAATCGCCAAGACCGTCACAATAATCCTCTCTTGTCAATCTTGCCTTTCCGTCTATCATCTCAATAGCGCCCTCGTGGCACGCCGCGGCACAAGCACCGCAGCCGTTGCATTTTTCCTCATCAATCTTTATTATCTTTCTTATCATATCTTCCTCCAAAATATTATTTAGAATTTAAAATAGCGTTGACAATTTATACCGTCAAATTTTGATTTATCGGTGGGTTTGGAAAGATAGTTTATGTAAAAAAACAATCCCTCAGTCGCCTTCGGTGCCAGCTCCCTTTGCACAAGGGAGCCTAACGAAGAAAGTGCGTAATTCCATATAAATCAAGAAAATATCGGCATAGAAGCCTTACATTTTCATGTATAAAGTTCGGTTTATACCAAGGCTCCCTTGTG
>JAGAPH010000088.1 GCA_017623375.1 Clostridia bacterium
AGCATTCGAATAACCCGACCAATCCATATTATAGCTTCCTCACCTGGATGCGCAATTCGGGAGGCGGCACGGGCTTCTTAAACTTTGCTTCGCTGTGGATGGATACCGAAAACAACAAGCTCTCTCTTACCGCGGCGGGAGATTCCTCTAAAAAGATAGCCGAAATAGTCGGTGGTAAGAGCTACAGCTTCTTGGTTAATCTTAATCCGAAAACCGGCAAATATACCGTTACACTATCCACAGAGGGAGAAGAGACGGCAACCTATTCGGGAGGTATAGGAACATTTTCGGGTCAGATAGTTTCTTCAACGCTTCGTTTTGGAGAAGCGTTGGGATCAAAGCCGCTCCATATTCAAAAGATCTCTTATGAAAACATTACCGTTGAGCTTTCCACGCCCCAAAACAGTGTTTACGCCAATAGCGGCGTTGAGTGCGAGCACAGATACAATATCGGCGGTCACTGCCATATCTGCGGCGCTCTCGGTGATCCAATAACCTTTGGCGACGGTAAGAACGGCGGCGGAAACGTTACCGACACCGCGAAAAACGCTCAACCTCTTACTGTTGGCGACGGTGTATATTCTCAGGACAACGGCGGATACAGACAGGGGTGGGATTTCAGAGATGAAGAAGGTATCCTTCTCGGTCACGATTACGTGTTTGAGGGCAAGTTTACTTTCAACGAGTTCGTTCATGATTCAACTTCGAAAAACGGAATAACAAATCTTCTTATCTGGTCTGACGGCGATATAGGCGTGGATAACAATAAATTCCTTGTTATGCTCTATACCGACAACGGTAAGCTGGAGCTTGGTCTCTCCGCAACAGAGCGTATGGAGCTTGAGCTCGGCAAGGAATACGATATACGAGTAGCGGTACGCTCAGATAAGCTTTTGGACGGCATTTATACCAACCGTGCCGAGGTCTCCGTAAACGGACAGCTTATGTGGATAAAGAGCTTTACGCTTACGTCCGAGGACGGTATGTCAATAAGACTCGGTGACCACGTTGCAAGAACCTCAAAGGTAAAATACGACGTGAAGAACGACTTTGGTATTCACTTCATCGACAGCTCCATAGAGTATATCGGCTCTCAAGAAAAGGAAAACGCTAACTATAATTATGATTCCTCTTATGATATTCGATTCATATTCGGTATTGAGGATCTGTACCTTAGCGACGTCGGTGTTAAGGTGGAGGCAGAGGTGTCGGGCGGTTCGATGTATGACGAAGTGAGCGGAGAGATGACTATATCTTCGTCAAGAACTGTACTTACAGAAATCATGGCGGACGGAAAGGTATGCAAGCCTGTTGTAAACGGCGCAGGCGGCGGAAATTATCTCGCACTTGCGATAAACGATATTCCGCTTGACACATCGGCAACCTACACGTTTACACTGACACCTTACGTTACCTACCACGGTGGAGAAACGGTATTCTCAGAAACCTCTCATAAAATAACTGTTACTTTTGATAATTATAAGATGAAAATGACTTATGGGGGTGCGCATAGTACACCCGAAGCGGCAAGCACTACAACGGTTCTTGCGTCTGATCTTGGCATCGTCCCGGGCAACGTGACAGAGGTTCAGCTTAATTCGCTTGTCAAAATGGCAAGCGAGGGTAGTTACACCTTTAAGTTTGACAGCGGAGTATACATATTCCCAAAGACTATAGAACTTCCTTCAAACACAACTGTTATGGGTGATGCTGATACGGTATTTATGTTAAGCGAGGGAGCAAGCGGCAAGTCCGCTTCTCCCTCTGTCATAAGTATCGGTGACGGTATAAACAACGTAAGAATTTCAAATCTTACGGTAAAAGGCTACAACAATACTGTTTTTTGCCCCACATATGCGGAAAACAATATAGGTATACGCATCCATAAAGCACTCAGAGTAAATATTGACCACGTAAATGTGGTGGGTTTTGCCGATTCGGGCATAAAGGTTACCCAGATGGGATATATTTTTTATTCCAATACTCTGACCTACGACGAACGTCAAGCGTACTTCAAAAATCTTCAGATTTCGGATTGCCGTATTGAAAAAAGCTATTACGGTCTTAATCTTGGCGATCACGCCGAATACTGCCAGATAGCAAACCTTGCGGCAGGCTACAACAACGTGGGTTGTGTTAACTCGGGCGGTAACAACTCCTTTTTTAACTGCTTGTTTAACAAGAATAACACGGGCTATTACCTACTTTGCACCAATATGGGCAACCCCGGTCACGGTGGAGCGACAGGTTGCGCGTTTAACCACAACAACCAAAACTCACTTGTAATAGAGGGCAATCAGATAGGCTTTAGCTTCACGGGTTGTCAGTTTTTTGACGGAAAGATAATACAGACAGACAGCTGCGGTACGCTCTTTTGGGCTTGCATACTCGGAAGTGTAAAGCTTGAAGCGAGCGGGACAGCGGGTTCGGGCATCTTTACTGCCTGCTTTTTCCAAACAGACAGAGATACGATTTTGGCGGGCAACAACGGCGTATTTACGGTCACAGGCTGTGTTGATGTTCCCGTCACAGCTACCGCACTTGTTTCCGAACAGACCACGGAACCTCAAATGATGCTTCTTTCGTCTGTGGCTACAAGCAAATTGCCGAAAATTTACAGCGGTTCTACTACCCTTATGGCATCTGATTTCGGTGTGGTTGCGGGCAATGTTTCGGAGAGTTCTCTTAACGCACTTATTAACAAGGCGCAGGAGGGCGGCTACACCTTTAAGTTTGACAGCGGAGTGTATATTTTCCCAAAGACTGTCGTTCTTCCCTCAAACACGACATTTGTAGGCGATGCGGGAACCGTACTTATGCTTAGCCCGTCGGCAAGCGGCTCGGTAATTGAAATCGGCAAATTTGTTGATAACGTGAAGATTACAAATCTTACAGTCAAGGGCTACAATGACGAGGCTTACCCTGCTTACGCTTCGGGCAAGGTGGGAATTTACATTCACAATGCACTTAAGGTAAACCTTGACGGTGTAACCGTGACAGGATTTGCAGAGGCAGGCATCAAGGCAGAAACTATGGGCTTGATCTTCTGGGATAACACTCTGACCGACGACCAGAAACAGGCGTACTTCAAGAGCCTTCAGCTCTCGAATTGCCGTGTTGAGAATAACTACGTCGGTCTTAACCTCGGTAATCACGCTGAATATTGCCAGATCACCAATCTTTCGGCAGGCTATAACAATATTGGTTGCGTAAACTCGGGCGGTAATAACTCTTTTGTTAACTGCATATTTAACAACAATAACACAGGCTTCTCCCTTGACTGCGTAAATATGCCCAATCACGGACACGGCGGCGCTTCGGGCTGCTCATTCATTAAGAATAACGATAAGGCTATCGCAATTAACGGAAACACCCTTGGTTACACTTTTAATGCCTGCAATATTCAGGGTAAGATAATATCGCAGGACAGCGTGGGAATTATCTTTAACGTCTGCATTATAGATAGCTCGCTTGAAGCAAGCGGCGCGGCGGGCTCGGGTATTTTCTACGGTTGCCGTATAAAGAACGAAAGCTCGCTTCTTTCGGGTGCTGACGGTGTTTTCACAGTATCTGATTGTATTGGATTTGATAATGGAACAACGGTACCGGAAACGGCTTATGAAACTATGCTCAATACACCCGAAATGGGCAAAACAATAGAGGTATCCTCTCTTGGTATACTTCCGGGTGCGGTATCCGACGAGGCACTCGATGCTCTTGTGGCACTCGCCGCAAACGGCGGATATACTCTTAAGTTCGATAGCGGAGTTTATGAGTTTTCAAAGTCGTTTGAAATTCCCTCAAATACATCGGTTATGGGCTGTGCCAATACCGTGTTCAAGCTCACGGGTGCAAACGTTGGTAAGGTTCCCGTCATCAGCGTTGTAGGTGTTGATAACGTAAGACTTGAAAGTCTTATTGTTTTGGGCGAGCTTACGCAGAACTATATAGAAAATACTTCTATTGCCTCCAAAGCGGGCTCTGTCGGTATCTATATCAACAACTCGCTGAGGGTATCGCTTGGCAACGTTACGTCAAAGAACTTCTGGGATGCCGCTGTTAAGATCGAAAACGTGGGCTTGTCGGAATACTGTGAAACGGTGAAAATATCTAATTGCCGGTTTGAAAACAGCTATTACGGACTTCAGCTTGCCGAGAATGCAAACTTCTGTCAGATTGAAGGCTCAGTTATGGGATATTGTGCCAGCGGATGTATTGATTCGGGTGCGAACAATCTTTTTGCCAACTGTGCTTTCAATAATAACAGAGCCGGATTTTACGTGTACCACTCGAATTTTGCAAATGCAGGTGCAGGTACGGTTATAAACAGCTGCTTTAACCATAATGTCTCTTACGCATTGCGAATAGACGATTGTTCAAGTGGTTATAGCTTTTCGGGCTGTCAGATGTTCTATGGAACAATTTTCCACAGAAAAAACAGCTCGGGAATCATAATAAGCTCGACCATTTTGGGCTCGTTAAAACTTGAAGCAATTAACTCAAGTGCAGACAGTTGTCAGTTTGTAGGATGCTTCTTCCAGACCGATAAGAACGCAATTCTTGAAAAAAATAACAGTGTGTATAAAGTGGTTGACTGCGTAGAAGTACCACAATCAAAGTAGTTAAGAACGCCATAAAAATAATATAAATTTTCAAGTCGTTCTTCTCACAAATCCCCCAAAGGCGCGGTGTTACAAGCCGCTCCTGCGGGGTTTTTTTAGAGGTTGTGTTAAATAAAAAATTGACAGCTCGAAGAAAATATGCTACAATGGAAACGATGAACAACTTTAAGTTTGCTATTACGGAGAAATCAGAAATGAACGATACACCCATTGAATTTACAGATATATTTAATACAATACCCGATAGCTATAGCTTCTCATCCGTCGGCTACGCGGTATCTGACGGCAAGCTTGCGCTTATGGGTGATATTACGGCTACACGCGCAATTGAACCTACAAGAAGCGGTAACTTTGGTCTTGCTTTTAGCGCCAACAGGCTTGAGGGAATAAAGATAGCTCTTTATCAGGACACTGTCGAGGCTGTTGCCCTAAAGCTTGAAGAAGACGGAACCATCCTTTGTTCACGATGTGACGATTGGGTAGAAATTTCCGACCCGGGCAAGCTTGAGGCAGGTAAAAAGGTGGAACTTTCCCTTGACCTTGCTTCCGACAGAAACTCCGATTACTTTACAGTCAGAGTAAACGGTGTTATTACGGGAACGGCACTTTACAACAATACCTTTAGCTATATAGATAAAATAGCGGTAAGTGTTCCGATTGGCTCTGCGGTAAGCATTGAGAGACTTTTTGTACTTAAGTCACACGGCGTTATACAGATGCCAAAGCGCAAGGAATCCTCTCCCAAAATATATCTTCCATTGGTAATTGACGGTGCAAAGCCTATGTATATCACGGACGAGGCATCTCCCGTTGAAAGCATTCTTAATTACGTTTTTGAAACCGATAGGCTTGTGCTTGACGTAAACGGTACCGCCATAGGTGTTGACCTTGGTTCTGTTCAGCCTGTAAATGCTATCAGAATTACGGGCAAAGAGATGATAGCTCGTCCATTAAGTCATAATTATTATTCAGTATATCAAAGTGACGATAACCGAAACTGGGTGCAGGTTAAAGGCTTCTCAATGAACCATTTTACCGAAAACGGTGTAAGTGTCACTCTCTTTGAGGTTACGGGTGTTGAGACCAGATACTTAAAGGTAAGATGCAATGCGACATCGAATAAGTTCGAGATTGCCCACATTCGTGCCGAGGTGCGTATTGCCCGTCAGTGGAAGATGGCGGGTTACGCAATGTACGCAATAAATGACACCGCCCCTTTGTGTACTCCTATGACACGTGAGCTTTACGATAAGGCGATTACCGTAAAGAAGGGCGATAGCATTGGCATCAACTTTGGTATCAATAGCCACGCCCAGGCCATTGAGCTTGTGGGAGAGGGGCTTTCAAGCCTTGACGCAAGCGCATTTGAGCTTTACAGGAGCTGTGACAACCAAAAGTATACTCTTGTTGAAAATACAGTCCTTTCCTATGATGAGAGAGGGGGCAAGCAGGTCTACAGACTTGGTTTTGACGATACGGTTTGCGGTTACCTAAAGCTTCACGCTGTCAAAGATATGGCTGTTGAGCTTGACGACCTTTACAACGGGCTTTGCGCTTATTCAAGCGTTGAGGTCGAGTCGGGCTATTCGGATGGAAGCTGGAATGTTAACCCCAGAGGCGGTGAAGGTGACTATTACACTATGCCCGACGGTACTCTTGTAATGATCTACACAGGCTATCCCGAAAGCGGTGCGCATGGCGACTACGCCGATAACGTGCTTAAGGCGATTCAGTCTACCGATGGTGGTTATACGTGGGGAGATGGTTGGGTAACACTGAAAAAGCAGGAGGGCAACGTCAATCTTATGTGCTCATCCTGCCACTATATGGCAAACGGTGACCTTGCCATTCTCTATATCGAAAAATTTCCCGGCGAAATTGCCCACGTACTTATCAGACGCTCGCAGGACTACGGAAGAAGCTGGGGTGAGCCTATATGTATAACAGAAGAACCTCTCGGTTACTCCATTCTTTCAAGTGCGGTAAACGGACTTCACCTTTCAAACGGCAGATTTGTTGTGGCTATCAATTATAGCTACACTTCAAACGATTGTTACGGTTCCGACCGCTCGGTTTCCTATATCGCTTACTCGGATGATGACGGATACACGTGGAAAAAGTCGGCTACCTCGGTTACACTTCCCAACGCGGCACTTGAGCCGGTAGTTGCCGAGCTTGCAGACGGTAACTTGATTATGACTATGAGAACGAGAAGGGAAAACTCGATCTATCAGACTATCTCTACAGATAACGGTATAACTTGGGCGCAACCCGTGAGAGTTGAGAATATGAACACTCCAAGCTCTACAAATAACGTTCACACTCATCCTTCTACCGGCGATTTGATGCTTGTTTGGAACGATGAGATCTACGATTCTCACTCAAGAGACGGCGGTAACGGTGACCGTGATCCGCTTTGTGTAGCTATTTCTACCGATAGCGGACTTACCTATAAAAATCAACGTAACCTCGTTGACGGCAGAGCAACCTGGGCGTGTATCCGCTTTTACGGAAGGGCGATGCTGCTTCAGTGTTCCAATAAGTTAAAGGTTATAGACGTTGCCGAGATGTACTACACAAGAGAGGGTGGCAAGACGGTTGCAGATCTGCCCAAGGCAAAGACCCCTGCTGCAATCTACGCAGATGGTTGGCTCGCAGGTGTTTCGAATACAATTCAGTATTCACTTGACGGCGGCATGACTTGGAAGTTCTGTGGCGGTACTTCAGTTCAGATAGGTGATGTAGCAAGCCTTATGGTTAAGGATATAGGCACTCACGAAACCGCCCCGTCGGATATTCGGATTGTAAAGTAATTTTATAATCACCCCATATTCTTTTCATAATTCTTAACAAGCAGAAAAACACCAAACACTCAAATTTTGCGCCTCTGTAACCAAAGAAAAGCCCCGTGAAAAAGTTGGATTTGTTTTCGAAAAAGCGCTGGACCTACTCTCTCTTCTGTTGTATGTTGCCCGGCTAACAGGAGGTGCAACCTATGAAAAGTATGATATATCAACTTAGGCATCGGTGAAATATCCGATGCCATCTTGTTTGGCGCATATCAAGGTAAAAGAAAAGAAACGCCTTGAATTATTCACAGTTTTGTGATATAATAGAATAAATATGTAAGCAGTGCAATGAGAGGAGGACCTGTATATGAATATTCTGCATATGAAATACGCGGTCGAGGTTGCAAAACTCGGATCGCTGAATAAAGCAGCGGAAACGCTTATGATCGCGCAACCGAATATCAGCCGATCTATCAAAGAG
>JAGAPH010000089.1 GCA_017623375.1 Clostridia bacterium
ATGGTTGTGCTATACTTCTACACGTCGATGCGGATTTAGCTCATTTGGTAGAGCGCGACCTTGCCAAGGTCGAGGTGGCGGGTTCGAGCCCCGTAATCCGCTCCATAAAAAAGCCTAACGCATTGCGTTAGGCTTTTTTTATGAAATTCGCTTTCGGCGAGTGAAATATTTGTTTCGCAAATGTGAAGAGGCGAAATAGAAAATCCGCAGAGTTTATGCGTAGTGTTATTAAGGACACTACGCAACTAAGTTTGCCCCGGAGCAAGCGAAAACTTCACTAAATTCGCGCTTGTGGCTACGAAAGCAGTGCTTGCAAAGAAAAGAGGACGAGGAGTTTTTACAACTCTTCGTCCTTTTCCTGTCGATAGGTAACGTACTTTATTTAATTTCAAAAACTGTCCTTAAGAACACAATGTATATCTTTGCGTTTATCAGTCGTTGACCAATCCGAAGGAGGCGAAGTATTCGTCTATACTCTCGACCGTATCCTCACGTCTCGATTTTTCGGCCGCAAAGCCGATAAGATGGTTTCTGACGGAAATATCGATATCTGCCGCACAAAAGCCGCTGTAATTTCCGCTTAAATAATCGTAAAGCTCGCAGATGAGGCCTCCATCGCCTCCGCCGTGACCGCTCAAAATGCTTCCGTCACTTGAAGTTATCGGTATCTCGGTACTCTTGCTATCATCAAAGGTGTATACGTTTATCTTATCGCTATCCATATAAGCAAAGAGTTCGCCCTTAGTGCCGAAGATTCTGATATATCTGCCGCCTTTATTAAACGCATTCATAGTGAGCGTTACGTTCGCACCGCTCTTGAACTGCATATTGACGGTCTGATGGTCGACGACATCGTTGTTGGCATGATAAACACACAGCCCGTAATCGGTGGTCTTCAGCGCTGTCATAACCTCTTGGTCCGTCGGTATATCCGCCTTGGAGATACCGCGCGTGCAGGCGGGCCTGAACCAGGTGTTGTCCTTGCTCTCGTAATAAAGCTTTCTGCAGTTATACGGACAGCTATCCTCTATCGGACAATTGCCGTCAATGCATCTTTTCGGTGCGCCTTCGGGCGCATATTTGGGCGTAAAGTACGTGAGCTTTCCGAAGGACTGTATCTTATCGCAAGGCTCGTCTAAAAGCCACTGCAGAATATCCAAGTCGTGACAGCATTTGGCAAGAAGCATGGGCGATGTTTCCTTTTCGCTGTGCCAGTTACCGCGGACATAGCTGTGGCTTTGATGCACATTTCCCACTCCCTCAACGTGAAGAACGGACATAATGTCACCTATCGTGCCATCCATTATTATGCTTTTGACCTTCTTAAAAAAGAGCGTATACCTCAAAACGTGACAAACGAGGATCTTCACGCCTTTTTTCTCTGCCGCCAAAAGAATATTCGCACACTCCTTCGGAGTCGGTGCCACAGGCTTTTCAAGAAGAATATCGTAGCCGAGCTCGATGGCTTTCATAGCAGGTGCATAATGCATTTCGTCCATCGTAGTGATGACCGCAATATCTGCCATTTTAGGCCTTGAGAGTATTTCCTCCCAGCCGTTAAAGCACATATCGTCAGGTATGCCGTGCTTGTTTTTGATATTATTTCTTCTGTTTTCAATAGGCTCCGCCACACCAACAACCTTAAACTGATCCTTCAACGCAAGCATTTTGTTTGTGTAAGTTGTGCCTCTGATCCCTGCTCCTATCAAAAT
>JAGAPH010000010.1 GCA_017623375.1 Clostridia bacterium
ACCGATATTTTCTTGATTTATATGGAATTACGCACTTTCTTCGTTAGGCTCCCTTGTGCAAAGGGAGCTGGCGCCGAAGGCGACTGAGGGATTGTTCTTGGAATAAATGTAACTATCAACACCCCGATAAATCCCAATTTGCCTATCTCTATTCAACGAAAAAAAGCTGAGGCAATGCTTTTAAGCATTTGCCTCAGCCCTGTTTTTTTATTTGGTTTTTACGAGTATCAACCAAGAGATCCTGCGCCCGAGTCGGGAAGATCGGGTGTGGTATCTCCGAAGAACGGAATGTCAAATCCGTCGATCTCCACCGCAGTGGTGATGAACTTAAAGGACTTGCCGTTGGCGGTGTGGTAAAGTCTCCACTCCTCGTTATCGCTATCCCAGAATGCCGCGAATGACTTCTTGAAATGACTGTCGGAGAATACGGGGAGACCCGAAACTGTAGCAGAATCAAACTTTGCGGAATTCTTTTCAGAGCCCTCCTCAGTGATGAATACGTTCACACTGTCAGCCTTGAAATAAAGGGTGTTGGAGTAGGAGTGCATGGAAATACTCTCAACGTCGTCGGAAATTCTGGTGGACTTGTCCTTTGAGATGTTGTAGAAGCTGAGTCTGCCCGAATCGTTAAGCCAATAAACGTTACCCTTCTGAGTTACCTCAAAAGCAACTATATCCTCGGTTATCTTAGTGGGCGTGTAGTTGTCGTCGCTGAGGTCGATATACTGAAGAGTGTTGTCGTTGTTGGTGTAGAAGAAATACTTACCGTCGGTATCGAATTTACCTGTGAAATTGGATACCTTGTTGTTTTCAAATTTCTTATTGATATAGTAGGTAGGAGTGCTGGACTCGTAATCTATATCAGAGCGCTGGAAGTAGGTTTCAGCAAAGGTAGCGAAGCAAGCCGTTTCGGGATCGATAGCTACGGGAGTGCATACTCCGTTACCGATCTTGGTGGGAGCTGCCTCCTCGTCCATCTTCTTCGCATTGAATGCGTAAATGTAGGTGGACGTGCCCGACTCGGTATTTGTAGTGTAGACAACCTCGTTGCCTTCGATGTTCATAGCAACGATCTTGCCAAATCCCTCGTCGATGAGGTACTTGTCATCGTCCTCAGTGAGAACGTAGAACGCCTTTGTAACGCCGTCCTTAGCGGAGATACCGTATCCGTAGATAAGAGATCCGTCGCCCGATACCGCTACGGGAAGAAGGTTCTTCTGAGATTTGATAGAGGTGCTGTCCTGATAGATGTAGAGATTGAACTGAGGTGCCTTGTCGGCATCGGTCTCAGCGTATACCACTGTGCTCGCGTCAGCGGAGATGTGGAAGATGTAGTTGTAAAGACCGCCGAGCAGGGAATCGGAGATAAGGGATTCATAATCCTTGGTGATCAGCTCCTCGCCCTTGTCCTCGTTGTAGAAGTAAACGCCGTTGTCGGTCTCGAGCCAGACCACACCGGGCTGGAGACTTGCGGTAGCAAGAACCTTATCCACAGGGGCGGAAAGAATGCTTTCAACCTTTTTGCCCTTGGCGATATGAACTCTGTATCCGTCGTCGCCTGCCTCAATTATGTAAGCGAAGGAATTGTCAGCGGCGGGAATAAGGGAGACCTCGCTCTCGTATTCGCCTATGATCTCACCGTTGACGGCAACGCGGTAGATACCGTCCTCGTCGGAAAAAGCGGTGTAGGTGTTGTTAACGTATTTGATATTTCCGTTGCTTCCTGCCACAAAAGCCACGATAAGGACTATCAGAAGAATGATAGCAACGACTGCGGCAACGGCGATAAGAATGGAGGACGGCTTAAAGGCGGAAGACTTCTGCTGCCTCTGAGGAGCTCTTCTCGGAGCGCCCTGTCTTGGCTGAGACGGAGAAGAATTGAATGCGCCGAAGTCGTCTGTTTCTGAGCCTGCGTCAAGCATGACAGCATCGTTCTTGATCTTGCTTGGCTTTACGCTGCCAAAATCCGCGGCACCTGCGAATGCAGGGCGGACGTTATTCTTTAAAAACATATAAACCTCCGTGAGAATTTATTTTTTTCCACAATATGATAAATTATTATACCATATTTATATATAATTTGAAATAATATATTATTAAAATACTGTGAACTCAATGTTAATAACACTATATATTGTGACGGGAAAGCCATATAAACGCCGTATTTTGAGGAACGATGGGAAAAAATGTCATATCTTGCTCTTCATAAAAAGTCATAAAAGCTTGTAGTGGGGCATATGATTTGACAGAAGAAAACAAGCTGTCCGCGGAGGAGATATGTCAACTGTCATTACGGAAAATCGGAAAAGGGCGGAGGTGCTGCCCGAAATATTTTCGGGTCTGCTGCCGCCTCGGTTGTATACCTCAATATGCGATATGGCTGCCCGCGGCACGGCGGTTGAGGAGATAAGACTGAGAACGGGCAGACGCGCGTCGGTGACCTCGCGGGGCAAAAATCTTGTACTTGACGCGGTGCTTACCGCCGAGGAGATGGAGCGGATAGTCTCTAAAATATGCGATGGCTCACTTTACGCTCACGCCCACACCATCAATAAGGGCTTTGTAACTCTGTCGGGGGGCATACGCGTGGGGCTTGTGGGAAGAGCGGCGACCGAGGGCGACCGCGTGATAGGAGTTTACGATGTGTCCGCGCTTTGCTTCCGTCTGCCCAGACGGGTGTGTCGGGTGGGAGCGCCTGTGGCAAGACTTCTCAGAGAGCTTTGCTTTGAGAGCGGAGTGTTGGTTTATTCGCCACCGGGGCAGGGAAAGACCACTCTGCTAAGAGGTGTAATAAGAGAGCTTGCCTCTGGGACGAGTCCTTGGAGAGTGCTTGTTATTGACTCAAGAGAGGAGCTTGGATTTTCACTTGAGGATAGCGCCCTTACCGTTGACGTTATGTCGGGGTATCCCCGCGCGCTGGGAATAGAGATAGCGGCAAGGAGCATGAATGCTCAGCTTATCGTATGTGACGAGATAGGAGATGTCAGCGAGGCTGAGGCAATAGTGGCGGCGCAAAACTGCGGAGTTCCGCTGCTTGCTACCGCTCACGGCTCGACCGTCGAGGGGCTTCTGAGACGAACGGGCATACGCAGATTGCACGATGCCCGTGTTTTTGGAGCATACGTAGGCATAAGGAGACAAGCGGGAGAGGGAGATTACAGGTACACGGTTACAGATTACGGAGAGGCTGATGCTTTATTACAGAATTGCGGGGGCGGTGATTGTCGCCATTAGCGGAGTGGCAGGGGCGTATATCTTGAATTCGTCGGCTAAGGGGGCGCTTATACAGGCAGAGGCGTTCATATCGCTTTTGCGCTCGCTTCGCTCGGATATCGAGTGCTTTGCCATGCCTATCCCCAAGGCGCTTGGCCGTTGTCCCGCCGAGCTATACCGCAGGTGCGGATATCAGTCGGACGTGCCGCCGGAGAGCATACAGCAGCTCCTTGAGGGCTGCAGGATATGGGACGGAGAGCTGAGGGGAAGGCTTGAAGGCTTTTGCCGAAGCGTGGGACGGGGATACCGAGAAGAGCAGCTTGCTCTTTTTGACTATTGTCTCGGTCAGCTTGAGGAGAGACGGCGAGTGCTTGGCGACCAGCTTCCCTCAAAACGGAAAATGAACAGTGCTCTTTGCCTGTCGGGCGCTTTGGCAATAGTTATTTTATTGATATGAGCAAATGAAAGGGTGTTGAAACGGTGTTGGAATGGATATAAGCCTTATATTGAGGATAGCAGGGGTCGGGGTGCTTGTGTCGGTGGTGGTGGCGATACTCAATAAATCGGGCAGAGATGAGCAGGCAATGCTTGTGACGGTGGCGGGAATACTTGTGGTCATGCTTATGCTTGTGGAGGAGATAGGTATGCTGCTTGAAAGCGTTCAATCGGTGTTTGGCTTCTGATGGAGAGCGAGGTATTGAAGATATGCGCCGTCGCCGTGCTATGCGCTTTGGTTGGCGTGATGCTTGGCAAGCTGACGGGCAGTATAGGCGTTGCCGTCAGACTTGCGGGACTTGCCCTGGTGCTTGGTGGCTGCGCGGTGCTTCTTGGAGAGCTCATGGAAAGGATAGGAGAGTGGGGACTTGAGCAGTCGGTTGCCGACTATACCTCTCTTATGTTGCGTGCCCTCGGTATAGGCGTGGTGTGCAGAGTGTGCTCCGATATATGCCGTGACTGCGGAGAGGGAACTGTGGCGTCTGCTGTGGAGAGTGCGGGCAAGCTGGCAATAATTCTTCTGTCCGCCTCGGCGGTGGGTGATATAATAAAGCTCGCCGCAGAGCTGACAGATAAATTTTGATTTATCGGTGGGTTTGAAAAGATAGTTTATGTTAAAAAACAATCCCTCAGTCGCCTTCGGCGCCAGCTCCCTTTGCACAAGGGAGCCTTGGTATAAACCGAACTTCATGCAAGAAAATATAATAATTCTATACCGATATTTTCTTGATTTATATGGAATTACGCACTTTCTTCGTTAGGCTCCCTTGTGCAAAGGGAGCTGGCGCCGAAGGCGACTGAGGGATTGTTCTTGGAATAAATGTAACTATCAACACCCCGATAAATCCCAATTTG
>JAGAPH010000090.1 GCA_017623375.1 Clostridia bacterium
CTCCCTCCGGGAGGGGGCTCCCGCGTAGCGGGTGGAGGAGCCTGCGTGCATAACAGTTAAGATTTCATTATGTTTTGACGCACTCTCCCTCAGTCAGCTTCGCTGACAGCTCCCTCCCGGAGGGAGCCTTATGAAGTAAGTACTAACATAGCGTATACACCGCTAAATCCCAATTTAATATTTAATAAACAGAAAACGGACTTGAGCCTCGAAAGACTTAAGTCCGTTTTTGCTTTTATCTGACCGTCAGCACGACCTTGCCCACGTTCTTGCCCTTATAGAGAATATCGTGAGCCGCTTCTGCCTCTTGTATGGGCAGTACCGCATGAATGGTGGGCTTTACCTCTCCCGTCTCTATCTTGGGGAATACGTCGCGTACAAGGCTTGCGAGTATCTGTGCCTTGACCTCGGGCGTGCGGGAACGAAGCGTGCTGCCTATTATACGCACGTTTCTTACGTAGATGTTCTTCAGGTCTATCTCCGTCTTTGTGCCAGCCAGCGCTGCTATCATTATCCATCTCGCTCCGTGGGTGAGATAATGTATGCACTTGCCCATTATCTCGCCGCCGAGGCAGTCGATGGCAACGTCAACTCCGTGTCCCGCCTCAAGCTCTTCCTTGAGAACGAGGGATATATCCTCTTTTGTCGTTACTACCACTCTGTCCGCATTAAGGTGCTTGATAGAGTTTGCTATTTCTTCGGTAAGCACAGTGGTAATTACTTTTACCCCAAATGCCTTTGCCATCGGTATTATAACACTTGCCAGCCCCGATGCGCCCGCGTTCATGAGGAGCGTGTTGCCCTCTTTTATGTTACCCTCGATAAAGAGGTTGAGATAAGCCGTGGCGAACGCCTCGGGGATCGCCGTCGCCTCTACCATAGAGCAGTTATTGGGTACGGGCATGAGCATGTCGTACTTAACGGCTACGTATTCGGCGTATCCGCCGCCACCGAGAAGCGCGCAGACCTTGTCTCCTATCTTCCAATTTGATTTAGCCTTTGCCTCGTTCCCCATCTCCACTATAACACCCGCTATTTCAAGTCCCATCCATTCGGGGCAGCCCGCGGGTGGGGGATAGTCGCCCTCTCTCTGCATAAGATCGGCGCGGTTGAGTGCCGCCGCGTGTATCTCAACAAGAACCTCCTCGCTCTTTATCTGCGGGTCGGGAACGTTATCCCAACGCAAGGACCTATCGTCGTTTACAAGTATTGCTTTCATAATCATTCTCCTTTATTTTATTCGGCTCCGCAGCATTTCATAAGAGTGCGGAAAAGCTCAAGCTCGTAGTCAAGCGTGTATGGATTTTGCTTCTCGCCGCGCACCATTGCGGCGAAGGCGGTCAGCATGTCCTTGTAGCGATGGAATGGCTGGCTCTTTTGGTGGTCAGCCTTGCTATGTCCGTCCTCTCCGAGATAGCGCTCGGTCTTTTCCGCGCAAACGGTATAATGCTCGCCTGTGTGCGCCTCCAGAGGCTTTATCTCCACGGTGCGCTCAGAGCCGCATACCACAAGCTGCCTGCGGTTGAAGCCGCCTATCTCCGTGCCGCCCATGCGAATGACCGATACGCCGTCGGCATACTTGAGAACGGCAAAGCCCAGATCCTCCGTATCCACTCCGTCAAGTCCTGTGGCGGTGTTGAGGGGAATTATTTGCTCGGGCATGCCCTGTATCTGCAGTACAAGGTCAACTAAATGACAACCCAGATAGAACATCATTCCGCCCTTGAAGCTGCCGAACCACTCACGGGTCGCCTTGGGGTCAAGTCGGCTCATGTGCGCCTCAACGCTATATATCTTGCCAAATTCTCCCGCTTTGGCTCTCGCAACGGTGTCGGCAACGTAAGGGTTGTAGCGGTACATGTATCCGATATGAAATACCTTTTTGCTATTTCTTACCGTGTTGATAAGCCGCTGGAAATCCTCTGTGCACTGACTTCCCGGCTTCTCCATGTGAATGTGCTTGCCGTGCTCCGCCGCCATCTGGGCGTATTTGGTCAGATGTATCTCGTCGGTCTCAACTGTAACTGCTTCTATGGTGGGGTCGTTCAGTATCTCGTCAAGCGTCAGCTCGGGGTAGCCCTCAAAGCAGTCAAGCTGACTTTCGCAGGTCTGCCTTTCGTCCTCCACAAGAGCGTATCCAACGATATCGAAAAGCTCGGGAAGCAGACGCAGTGTTCGGAACACCTCTCCGCCGTGGCTGTGTCTGTTTATGCCGATCTGCGCGATCCTTATTTTTCTCATTCCTCACACTCCCAATCAAACTGAACGACGGGGAAGGAGCGCTCGGTGGTAAGTCTCTCGTATATCTTGGGCGCTTCGGTGTAGGGGTGTACCTCCTCGATAAGCGTCTTGAAGTCAAGACGTCCCAGGGAGAGCAGGCGGAGGACTGTTATTTCCTCGTCTCTTTCGCACCACCAGCCGCTGAAGGATTCGTTCTGAGGCTTTGCCTGAATGTGCGCGCCGATAAGCGAGATACCCGGACCGTGCACCTTTCTGTAATAGTCAATGGTAAAGTCCGAGCTTCTCGTGCAGCCCAGCAGTGCCACGCGACCGAATTTTGCCATGCAGTCAAGTGCCATGTCAAGACCCTTTCCGTTGCCCGTGATCTCTATGCACACCTTAGCGCCGCCGCCCGTCAGCTCCTTTACCTTATCGGCAAATCCCTCCTCAAAGGGATCGAGGGCGTAGTCCGCGCCAAGCTTCAGCGCGCGCTCTCGCTTGCTCTGTACGGGGTCAACGGCAATTATGGGAGCGGCGCCCGCTATTCTTGAGAGCTGAACGGCAATAAGACCGAGCACGCCAAGTCCCATGATAAGCGTGGATTCGCCTATCTCAAGTCTGCATTTGCGTATTGCCGCAAGAGGGAAGGTGGCGATATTCACCAGCGCCGCCTCGCCAAAGCTCACGTTATCTGGCATGGGAAATACCTTTGTCTCATGGAATTTGCATATCCTTGAGTGATGTCCCCATGCACAGGACACTCTGTCGCCCACCTTGTGCATGGTAACGTCCTTGCCCACGGCGATGACTACGCCTGCGGAGCTATATCCGCCGCGGCGGGGGAATTTCACCTCGGGGGCTTTGGTGGAGTTGGTGTTTGCGTCACCCACAAGATTTGCGCGTTCCGTTCCCGCGCTTATGGAGGAGCGCGCTAACTTGACAAGCACCTCGTTGTCCCCGATGGCGGGCACTTCACTGTCAACTATCTCCGTGACGAAGGGTGCGGTAAATAAAATGCTTTTGTTTTCCATGTTATTTCTCCTTTGATATAAAAATTGTTGTTTTTTAATTTGACACACCGTTAAATCCCGTTTATAAGCCTAATACGGTGCTTCAAATTTTGATTTGTCGGTGGGTTTGCACTTTCTTTGTTGTAGGGACAGTGCGTCCAATTCCGCTACGCTACATGACTGTCCGTTCTTGGCGATAATGTATCTTAATTGAAAACGTTAAGATTTCTTTGTGTTACGAACGGACAGTCGAGGACGCCTGTCCC
>JAGAPH010000091.1 GCA_017623375.1 Clostridia bacterium
AGAGTGCGTCAAAACATAATGAAATCTTAACCGTTATGCACGCAGGCTCCTCCACCCGCTACGCGGGAGCCCCCTCTCGGAGGGAGCCTTATGTGAGTGCGAACACAGATTGTAAACCCACCGATAAATCAAAATTTGAATTTACATACCAAAAACTATTCTTCGTCTCTATATCCGAAGTTGCCGACGGTCCTTGCGCTCTCGCGCCAGTTTTCCTTTACCTTGACCCAAAGATTGAGATACACCTTCGTGCCGAACAGTTTCTCAAGATCCTCTCTGGCATAAGTTCCGATAAGCTTGAGCGCCGCGCCGTTTTTGCCCACTATGATACCCTTGTGGGACGCCTTCTCGCAGAATATCTCCGCTCTTATGCTGATAAGCGTTTTCTCGTCCTTGAATTCCTCAATGACCACCGCCGTGCCGTGGGGGATCTCCTTATTCAGCGTTCTCAGTATCTTCTCTCTTATTATCTCCGCGGCTATCTGCCTCTCGGGCTGGTCCGTCACCATATCCTCGGGGAAAAACCACTGGGACTCCGAAAGAAATCTTGAGCACTCGTCAAGAAGCTCAGGCACGTTCTTTCCGCTTCGCGCGCTTATTGGCACAAAGGCGTCAAAATCGTGCTTTTGCGCGTATTTTGATATAGTCTCTGCTATCTGCTCACGGTCGTACATGTCTATTTTATTGAGTGCCAGCACTGAGGGAATACCGCTTCTCTTAAGGTACGCTATAACATTCTCCTCCACCTGCGTTATCTCCTTGCCCGTGTCGATGACCAGCACCACCGCGTCAGCGTCCTTCATAGTAGTGTCAGCCGCCTTTACCATAAACTCGCCAAGGCTGTTCTGCGGCTTGTGCATACCTGGAGTATCAAGGAAAACAAACTGATCCTCACCCTTTGTGTATATACCTGTTATTCTGTTTCTTGTAGTCTGAGGCTTGTTTGAAACTATCGCCACCTTCTCGCCGAGAATAGAGTTCATAAGCGTTGATTTTCCCACGTTGGGGCGTCCTACTATTGCTATAAATCCCGTTCTTTTCATGTTCCTTTATCCCCTTACTTTACTCCGAGTCCCATTCTCTCAAGGATCTCGCTCTGTCTGCGTCTCATCTCTCTGTCGTCCTCCTCACTGTCCACGTGGTCGTAGCCCAGAAGATGGAGCATGGAATGTACACAAAGGAAAGCCGCCTCCCTCTCAAAGGAATGTCCGAACTCGTCTGCCTGAGTTCTCGCCTTGTCAAGAGAGATAACTATATCTCCGAGAATTATCTCGGGCTCGTCCGCGGGCGGCTCCTCACCGCCTTCAAAGTCAGTAAGAGGAAAGGACAGCACGTCGGTCTCCTTATCGATCCCTCTGTACTCCTTATTAAGCGCTCTTATTCCCTCGTTGTCCGTAAGAGTCAGCGATATCTGACAGCTATTGTGAAAGCCCTCGTATTCAAGCGAGGACGTGACCGCACGGCGCAGAAGTCTTTTAAGTCCGTAGGTTACGGGTGTACCCGTTTCGTTCATGAAATATATCATTGTTTTGCTTTTCATAGTCATTTATCTCCTCTGTCGTTCTGCTTAGCGCCGCCCGTTCTTCTTTGGGTGCGCTGCTGAGCGCTTGCTTTCTCGTATTTTTCGTAAGCTCTGATTATTCTCTGCACCAACTTGTGGCGCACAACGTCCTTGTCGCTGAAGGCGTGAACGTATATGTCCTCCACCTCCTCAAGTATCTTGACCGCCACCGCAAGCCCGCTCTTCTGTCCAAAGGGCAGGTCGGTCTGCGTAAGGTCGCCCGTGATCACCGCCTTTGAGTTGAAGCCCAGACGTGTCAGAAACATCTTCATCTGCTCGGGAGTGGCGTTCTGCGCCTCGTCAAGTATTATAAAGCTATCGTCAAGCGTCCGTCCTCTCATATAGGCAAGCGGCGCTATCTCAATAGTTCCCTTTTCAAGATGCCGCTGATAGTTCTCCGCGCCCATCATCTCAAACATGGCGTCGTAAAGCGGACGCAGATAGGGGTCTATCTTGCTCTGCAGGTCACCTGGAAGGAATCCCAGCTTCTCCCCCGCCTCTATAGCGGGACGGGTGAGAATTATCCTTGACACCTGCTTTTCCCTCAGCGCCTTAACTGCCATTGCCACGGCGAGGAAGGTCTTTCCCGTTCCCGCGGGACCCTCGCCGAACACCACCGTGTTCTTCTCTATCGCCTCAACGTACCGCTTCTGTCCCACGGTCTTTGCCTTTATAGGCTTACCTCGGGTGGTGATGCAGATGCAGCCTCCCTCAAGGTCGGCAAGCTCCTCTCGGTTTCCGTCCCTGAGCATATCCATAACGTACGCCACTTGCTGCTCGGTCAGCGTCTCGTTATATCTCGCCATGTCCTTAAGATATCTGACGGTGTCCGCCGCCATCATCACCGACTGGGAGTCCTCCCCCGATATCACCACGGCGTCACCGTCCTCCCCCGCGCGGTTGTGTATCTTGACGTCAAAGCTCTTCTCAAGCATTCGCACGTTGATGTCAAAGCTGCCGAATAGCCTTGCGGTTATCTCCGAGCTTTCTATTTTTACCGTCCTCGTGTACTTATCCATAGCCTCTCCCGTATTTTTACGTTACTTTTGATACTATCCCGTTATATCTATCTTGACCTCCCGCTCAACGGCTATGTTCTCAACGCTCTCCACCGTACCGCTGAGGATATACGCTTCGCCCTCAACACGTCCGTAAAGCTGCTTTCTCACAACCGCCGCGTCAGGCGGCGCATCGGCGGCAAAGCTCTGCCATAAAAGGAGATTTGCCTGCTCCTTTGCGGTCTCCTCGCTTCGCGCCGCCTCCTCGGTATAATATTCCGCATACGTTACCGTGCGTATTCCGAAGGGTAGCTTGCCAAGTCCGAACAGATCAAAATATTCTACCTCTTCTATTGTATCACAACTTGCATATGAATTTCCACTGTTTCCAAAAAATTTTACTTCTTTTTCAAAGAAAATAAGCGATTTTTTTATTTTTTCTCTTCCCGTGTACACTTTTTTCTCAAATTTCAGCGGAACGGACACGCTAAACTCCCTCTCGCAAAGCGCCAGAACTCTTCCGCTTGACCGCACGAAGCGCAGCCCCTCCGTGTCCGAGCCGTACACTCCGCCAACGAGCAGCTGACCCTCTGACACCGCCTCCCCAAGCTCCACGGCGATATTGCCCTTTACTCTGTCAAATTCCACCACCGTGCCGTTGCGCTCAGCCACAAGATTTGACGATATGTAGTCTTTGTCCTCTGGGGCGGCGCTGACCTCCCGCACCTCCACCTCGGCAACAGTCCCCGTCACGTTTACCGTTATCCACGATATCTTATCCGAGAGAATGAGCGCTCTGTTCTGTATGCGGTCGATATCAAGCCCCGACTTGAGGCTTCCAACGGATATTCCGCTCTCCTTAAGTATGTCAATTATCTCCTCGTCCGACACGCTTTCGTTGCCCTCTATCCTTACGTTCCATATGACCTGCCCCGACATAAATACCACCGCGACAAAAAGCACCGTGCCGAGAATGATACCCGGGCGCTTGAGTGAGGCACGAAAAAGCTCGGGCAGTCCGTGTCTGCTCTCACCTCTTACGTCTATGCCGTATCTGCGGCAAAGCGCCTGCGCTTTCCGAGCCGCCACGAAGGACATTCGGAAATACCGTCTGTCCCCCTCCTCTCCTTTTTTTACTCCAAGGCTATGAAAAACTATGCCGAAGCGCGCGCACACATTGAAAAATTCCGCTCCCTGCTCCGACGGTATAGAAATTATCCTGTATCCAACGAGAAATAAAAGAGGGTGTATCATTCTCTGCCCTCCTCAAGCTCCACCGACGTTATATATCCGTCTATTACCGTTGTACCCCTGCAATACGCCGAGCAGCAAAGGCGCCTTCCCCGGACGCATATCTCTCCGCCCTTGGCACTCAGCCGTATCTCCTCCTCGGTATATAGCGTTATACTTCCGCCCCCCTTCACCGTTACCGAATTTTTCCCCCTTATCTCCACAAGTGTCCCCCCGGGGAATATATCGGGTTGTATATCAAGAGCATGGCATAGCTTTTCTCTCAAGCTTATCCTCTCCGTCTCCCTTTCCTTTTGCCTCATAACAGCCCCCAAAAAGTATTTTACGGCATATTAGTCGTCCCATCACAGTAAAATTTACAGAACGGACCTTTATATTAACCGTATTTCTGTAATTATTTTATGTTCTCGGAGAGCTTCACATGACTAACAAATACGCAAAGGCACACCCGCTTGACCGTACCCGCGGCTTTTGTAATATGCGTGTATTTATGAGCATTTTCATGAGCCTGTTTATTTTGATACTGTTTTTTAAAAGCTCAGAGTCTGCCGCCCTTTGGGTGTCCGAGGGACTGACACTGTGCGTGCGAAGGCTCATTCCCTCTCTTTTTCCCTTCATAGCGCTATCATCGCTGATAGCGTCAAGCGGGCTGGGGACGGTTTTCGGAAGGATATTGCGCGCTCCCTTCAACGCTCTTTTCGGCATTGGCGGAGAGGGGGCTTGTGCCGTTATACTCGGCTGGCTATGCGGCTTTCCCGTGGGGGCAAAATGCGCCTGCGAGCTTTATGGCGACTCCAAGCTCACAAGCGCCGAATATAAAAGAATCCTCTGTATATGTGGCACGCCAAGCCCTGCCTTTCTCGTTGGAACAGTGGGAGAAGCTATGCTTGGCTCTCAACAGAGCGGCGTGTGGCTTTACGTCCTGTCCATCGTCTCCGCCGCAGCCGTAGGGATCGCGTTGCGACTGCTCGGCGGTGACGCATCAGCCCCGCAGACTGACGTAGCAGGCATTTGCTCCACCTCGGAGCACGTATCCTTCGCCCGCTCTCTCACGCGCGCCATCTCCGACTCCGCAGGCGGTATGCTCTGCATATGCGCCTTTGTGGTATTCTTCTCCGCATTTCTCGGGGTGCTTGAGTCGTCACTTTCCTTTCTCGATCTTTCAGAAGCCTCCGACTGTCTGCTTTTTTCCTTCTTTGAGCTGACCTCGGGACTGTCCCGCATATGCTCCTCAAGGCTTCCCCACGCATTTCCCATATGCGCCCTCTCAGTGGGGTGGTCGGGGCTTTCCGTCCATTTTCAGACCATGGCTATATGCGGCGACCGCTCCCCGTCCTTTTCGCTTTATATCCTCTGCCACCTTATCAGGGCTTTGTTATGCTTTATTTTAGCTTTTGTAGCAAATACTTTTCTTGCGATATAGGGTGATTTAACAGGGGTGTTCGATATGTTCGCACAAACCCACTCTTAAAGTTTAGGTCAAGCCTTTTTAAAGGCTTGCAGGTTCTCAGGGCAGCGCCCTGAGCCGACCTCCGCAGAGGTCGGAACTCCTTGTCGTGTAAGAAAATGCAGGAAGAGGTGAATTTTCAGCTGCAAGCAGATGAAAAGAGGAGAAACCAAAGTAACGCAAGCGTTACTACCATGAGGGGTTTCTCCTGATAGTAACACAATGTATCTACAAGGGGAAAACCCTCATGTGGTTTTCCCCTCTTTCAAGACACAAGTGTCTTGAAATTCACCCTTTTCTGCATTTCCCCGCACGATAGGGGTATTTCGCCGTCTGCGGACGGCGACTAAAATTCCGCTACGCTACATGCAAGTTTGCTTCGCAAACATTGCAACGCCGTCTCTCGTCTCTGCAAGCCTTTAAAAAGGCTTGACCTAAACTTTAAGAGTGGGGTTGTGCGAACATATCAAAATCCAAACGCAAAAAGCCGAGTCGGTGTGACTCGGCTCTGAATAAATATCACGATAAGCTATCTGCAAAGGTGGTAGCAAGCACGTCACAACGCTCGTTATAAGCATGACCGCGGTGTCCGTGAACCCAAACAAAGGTAACGTTATGTATCTTAAGCAGCTCGTCTATCCTTTGCCATAGCTCAATATTAAGCACGGGAGACTTGTCCGCTTTTTTCCACCCCCGCTTTTTCCACGACTCAAGCCACCCCTTATTAATGGCGTCGGTAAGATACTTTGAGTCGGAGGTAAGAGTTATCTCGCAGGGCTCCTTCAGGGCTTCCATGGCTTTTATTGCGCCCATAAGCTCCATGCGGTTATTGGTGGTCAGAGGCTCTCCGCCCGAAAGCTCCTTCTCCACTCCGCAAAATACCAGTATAGCCCCCCAGCCGCCTCTGCCGGGGTTTCCTCGGCAAGCGCCGTCCGTGTATATATCAACATGCTTCATAAAAACAAAACCGCCTTTCGGGAAACATTAGCCTCTTTAATGGCTACGAATATATTTTAACATATAATTCGTTTTTTATCAAGTTAAAATTGGAATATAACTATTGATTTTAATAGAATATTGTTGTATAATTATTAGTGTGTATTGCTTATGCGTATTTGGAGGACAGATATGAGCGAAATAGAAAATTTTGAGGAAAAGCAAAAATCATCGCAGCTTATCTTTGACGGAAAGGTACTCCACCTTTACCGCGACGAGATATACCTTCCCGATGGCAGAGAGGCATTCAGAGAATACTGCCGACATATAGGCGCAGTATGCGTAGTGCCCATCACCGACGAGGGAGAGATAATATGCGTCCGTCAGTACAGATATCCCTTGGCTTCCGTCATGCTTGAGATACCCGCGGGCAAGCTGGATTCAAAAACAGAGGACCCAAAAGAGGCGGCTATCCGCGAGCTTCGCGAGGAAACGGGAGCTACTTGTCAGAAGCTTACTTATATGGGTAAATACTATTCCTCTCCCGCCATACTCGACGAGTGCATACACATGTACATGGCAGAGGGACTTGAATTTGGCGAGACAGACTTCGATGAGGACGAGTTTATCGAGATAGTAAAAATTCCCGTCGATGAGCTTGTGGGCATGATAATGAGAGGCGAGGTCCACGACGGAAAGACACAGGCTGCCGTCATGAGAGCGGCATTTGAGATAGGCTCAAGAGGCTGATATGATGATAGCCGTGACCGTTGCCGTTCTGCTTGTGGTGATAATCGCGGTGGTGTACGTCCTTATGATAATGCCCCGCGTTACTGACCGGGCCGATATGGACATGGTGAGCACCGACTACGCCCACAGAGGTCTGTGGGACACCGCAAATCCCGAAAATTCTCTTGCCGCCGCGGCGCTTGCCGTAAAATACGGCTATGGAATAGAGCTTGACGTTCAGCTTTCGGGAGACGGACAGATAATGGTGTTTCACGACACGGGGCTTAAGAGAATGTGCGGCGTTGATAAGCCTCTCGGCGGGCTTACCTGTAGGGAGCTCAAGTCGTACAGACTTGCGGGAAGCACCCAGACCATACCCACCCTTGACGAGATGCTTGCTTTGGTTGACGGAAGAGTTCCATTGCTCATTGAGATCAAGGGAGAGGGCAAAGAGGAAAAGCTTTGCAGGCGTGTCGCCGAAAGGCTGGATACTTACAACGGCGCTTTTGCCATTCAGTCCTTTGATCCCCGTATACTTTCGTGGTTCAAAAGCTACCGTCCGCGCTTCGCTCGAGGTCAGCTCGTAATGAAATTCACAAAAAGAACAGAAAAGAGCCTTCCCGTACGCTTGCTGCTTTCGGGACTTATGCTCAACGTTCTTTCACGTCCCGACTTTATATCCGTCAGAGGAGATCACGTAAATAGCCTTGCTTTCCGTGTGTGCGTGTCGCTATTCAAATGCCGCGGCTTCGTATGGACTGTGAGATCGGACAGCGGATATAAGCTTTGCCGCCGACGCGGGCTTTTTGCCATATTTGAAAAAATAAGACCCTAAATAATTTATAAGGATAAAGAGATAAACATATGAAAAAATGCTACTGTTCGGCAGATATTCTTCTGCCTGATTTTAACAAAACAGACCCTTACAGGTGGTCGGTGGTCGCCTGCGACCAATTCACCAGCGAGCCCGAATACTGGCAGAGTGCCGAGGAGACCGTCGGCTCTGCCCCCTCAACGCTGAGAATGATACTTCCCGAGGTATATCTCGGTGAGACCGACAAGCGTATTCCAAAAATAAACCGCACAATGAAGGAGTATCTTGACGGCGTGCTGTTTACGCACAAAAGCTCCGAGATATACGTTGAGAGAACTCAGTCCGACGGCAGTGTGCGCCGAGGAGTGGTGCTTGCCGTTGACCTTGAGTGCTACGACTACAGACGTGGAGCGAACTCCCTTATCCGCGCTACGGAAGCTACCGTTGTTGAGCGTATACCTCCCCGCGTTGCCATTCGCCGCGATGCCGTCGTGGAGCTTCCACACGTAATGCTTCTTATAGACGACCCCGACAGAACTGTCATAGAACCGCTTATAGACGGTTGTGACGGAGACGTGGCGTATGACACCGATCTCATGCTTGGCGGCGGTCACATAAAAGGACGGTTTTTAAGCGAGGATAACGTTAAAAAGCTTTCGGCGGCGCTTGACGCTCTCGTCTCGCCTCAGGCTATGCAAAAAAAATACGGTGACGCCTCTCTCGCTCCCCTGCTCTTCGCCGTTGGAGACGGAAACCATTCCCTCGCCTCTGCAAAGGCTGCTTACGAGGAGATAAAAGCAAAGATAGGAGACCAAGCGGCTGAAGCGCACCCCGCCCGCTATGCACTCGTTGAGATCGTCAATATACACGACGAGGCGCTTAAATTTGAGCCTATATACAGAGTGATGTTCGGTGTTAACGCGGACGACGTGCTCACAGAGCTTAAGAAATACGCAGAAAAGCTTGATGGCGGTGCGGACGCGCAGACGTGCTCGTATATCACCGCAGGCGGAACGGGAGAGATATGCTTTGACCGCCCCGTCCGTCAGCTCACCGTAGGAACGCTTCAGGACTTTATCGACGGATATATAGCCAGCCACAAGGGTGTGGAGGTAGATTATATCCACGGAGAAAATTCTGTAAGGACACTTGCCTCAAGGAAAAATTCCATTGGCTTTACATTCTCCGGCATGAGCAAGTCCGAGCTCTTCAAAACTGTTATTTTTGACGGCGCGCTTCCCCGCAAGACCTTTTCCATGGGACACGCCGAGGATAAGAGATACTATCTTGAATGTAGAAGGATAACGAAATGACGGAGGTATCACCATGAGTAACACAACAGATACGTGGGAAAAGCTTCGCGCGGAATGTGAAGGTTGCACCGCCTGCGAGCTGTGCGCTACCCGAACAAACTGCGTTTTCGGCACGGGAAACGAGAACGCCGACCTCTTGTTTGTGGGCGAAGCCCCGGGAGACAACGAGGATAAGACGGGTATTCCATTTGTGGGAAGAGCAGGTCAGCTTCTTGACCGATATCTCTTTGCGGTGGATATCCCCAGAGAAAACGTATATATAGCTAATATACTCAAGTGCCGTCCCCCCAAGAACCGTGACCCCTTGCCCGCTGAGGAGGACGCTTGTATCAACTTTCTGCGCAGGCAGGTCAAGCTGATAAGACCTAAGATCATCGTGTGCCTTGGCAGGATATCGGCAATGAGGCTGATCAAGCCCGATTTCAAGATAACAAAGGAGCACGGTCAGTGGTTTGAAAAGGGCAACTTCCTTATCACCGCAGTGTATCACCCCGCTCTTCTTTTGCGCGATCCCCGAAGAAAAGAGGAGATGCTTGCGGACATGAAGGCAATAAAACAAAAACTCGATTCTATAGATAACTAAGGATAATTAAAAGGACAGAAAATGAACTTCACAGCTTTACTTAATACAATAGCCACACTTTTTATAATGCTTATCGTGGGATATATCGCGGGAAAGTTGGGTATCGTTGACGGCGTCGCCTCAAAAAAGCTTTCCAATCTCATCATCACGATCGCTCAGCCCGCGCTTATAATCTATTCTATAGTCAAGATGCAGTATTCCGCAGAAAACCTTGAGCTTGGTCTTAAAACGCTCGCGCTGGGCTTTGCCGTTCACCTCTTTATGGGTGCGGTAGCCTTTATCGCCTGCCTTAAGATCAAGGAGCTTAACGAAAGAAAGATACTTGAATTTTCAATGGTGTTCGGTAACACGGGATTTATAGGAATACCGATAATGGAATCTCTCTTCGGTGACGTGGGTGGCTTTATGGCGTCATTTATCGTGGTAAGCTTCAATATACTTATGTGGACGCTTGGCATCGCCATTCTTGGACGCAAGCGCGACGACATCAAGCTGACACTGAAAAAAGCGCTTATCAATAAGGGAACTATACCAAGCGTAATAGGTTTTTCCGTGTTCCTTCTTCCAATACTTGTTCCAAGCTTTAAGCTTCCCTCCTTTGCACTGTCGTCGCTTTCCTATATCGCCTCACTGTGCACGCCCGTTTCAATGCTTATAATCGGTGCGCTCCTTGCAGGCAGAAGCTTTAAACAGATATTCGGCTCGGGTAAGGTCTACTATCTGTGCCTCTTTAAGCTGATCGTTATGCCCCTTTTGGTAACTGTTATAATGAAGCTGCTCGGCTTCTCCGATATGTGGGTGCTCTTCGCAGCGGCGCTGACGTCAATGCCCTCGGCAACCTCGGTCTCCATGCTCGCAGAGCTCTATGATATCACTCCCGGCTTCTCCGCTCAAGGCGTAGGAACCTCTTCTCTGCTCTCTATCGCCACCATGCCCTGCGTCATCTGGCTGGCTCAGAAGATAATTGAATTATAGGTGTTTTGGGTTTTTTGGGGGAACTTCTTTCGCAGAAGTTCCCCTTGCCTGTTGCGTTTAACGTCTCTGTCATCGCAAGCAAGCTTGCTCGCCAATCGCCGAACGCTGCCACTCCTTTTTCCTCGCTTGATCGCCCACTGGGCGCGCTCGGAAACGTCCCCCCCCAAGAACCTGAAAAATTATTTATTAGGCTATACTAATATAGTTTGTTCGTAAATTGAAGAGCTTCTAAGGTAAAAACTCGGACGCGCTACCACGCTTTCCGAGTTTTATTTTTATTGGTAAACATTATTTTTTGCAAAATATATAAGTTATTCACCCAAATTTTTGAGATAAAAAAGGAACTCGGTAAGCGAGATAGCGCGTCCGAGTTCCCACCTTATGAGATACTACAAATTACCCACAAATAATATTGGAGCAATTAATCTTTTTCTCTTTAAAGTTCTTGAGAGGAGTCTGAGGGGAACTTCTTTCAAGAAGTTCCCCCTCAGGAAATAACGTCACACAAACTAACTTTAAAAAAATCGACATAAAGCACTTGATTTTGAGGGAGATATGTGTTAAAATAATAGGGTGCAAGGAAAAGTTATTGATTTTAGAAAGGAGAGTGAGCTTCGTGGCTGAGAAAAAGGGCGGCACAAAGACAATAGCGCAGAACAAGAAGGCGTATCATGAATACTTTGTTGACGAAAGATACGAGGCGGGAATATCACTTTTCGGAACTGAGGTCAAGAGTATCCGCGCGGGAGCGGTCAATCTCAAGGACTCCTACTGCTCGTTCAAAAATGGAGAGCTTTACGTGCTGGGAATGCACATAAGCCCTTACGAAAAAGGAAATATTTTTAACCGTGAGCCGCTGAGGGAGCGCAAGCTGCTAATGCACCGCAGAGAGCTGAACAAGCTTTTCGGGCTGGTATCGCAGAAGGGGCTGACGCTTGTTCCACTGTCACTCTACTTTTCGGGAAAGAACGTGAAGGTAGAGATAGGGCTTTGCCGAGGCAAGAAGCTTTACGACAAGCGAGACGTAGCGGCAAAAGCAGAGGCATCAAGGGAGATGGACAGAAGAGTACGGGAGCAGTCAAAATACGATTGACCTTTTCACTCTTCACTGTTACCTTTTACTTTATTATATGGGGCCGTAAAGGTTTCGACGGGGATTTTGAGGTATAATAAGCGGGTAGAGCCGGGCAATCTCTATAAAGGCCCAAATTAAAAATAAACGCTAACGATAGAAACGTTGCAATGGCTGCCTAAGGGCAGTGCCGCGGCATAATGCCGCCCGTTCCTCCGAGGAGTATCGCGGCCTCGGACTGAGCGTCAAGTAAGCGATGCCCGTGCGTCGGTGTTTCGCCATTGAGCCGACCACGCAAAAAATGGCTACCTAAGGAAGCGGCTTGTCCGTTGACTGCTTCCGAGGGGAAATAAAATCAACGGAATGCACCCGGAGAAGGTTATATCAAGAGGTTTTCGGACAGGGGTTCGACTCCCCTCGGCTCCACCAAAAACAAAAAGCCCATCAGGGCTTTTTTGTCTTTGGTGAAGCCATTAAACGGGGAGTCGAACGCAGCGAACAAAACAACCCTGTGAGTTGTTTTGGAGCGGTGACCGAAGAATTTTGCGAAGCAATCCAAAAATTAATCGAAATGCTTCGCAAAATTCAAGAACGACTCCCAATAAAATTCTCGGAAACATAGCTCCCGAGATTTTTGAGGTAAGAAGTAATAGTGAAAAGGTAATAGATAAAAATTACTTTCGTTTGGATTTAAGCCAGAATACTCCCCCAAAACAAAAAGCCCATCAGGGCTTTTTTGTTTTTAGTGGAGCCATTAAACGAAGAGTCGAACGCAGTGAACAAAACAACCCTGTGAGTTGTTTGCGCAAAACAATTTATAAATTGTTTTGAATTAAAAATCCAAAGGATTTTTAATATGTGACCGAAGAATTTTGCGAAGCAATCCAAAAATCAATCGAAATGCTCCGCAAAATTCAAGAACGACTCCCCTCAAATACAGTCGGCGCGAGAAAAAATATTCGCTAAAGGCGAAACTGCCACTTACCAAGTGCGCCTTTTCGTTATTTGAAGATTATTTTTATATTGTATCAGCTTCCAAGCGCTTCGTCGATAGCCCTTGCCGCGGTCTTACCCGCACCCATAGCGGAAATAACGGTTGCAGCGCCCGTAACTGCGTCGCCACCCGCATATACTGCGTTGCGGGACGTAAGACCGTCCTCGTTGACTACGATTCCGCCCCAGCGATTGACCTCAAGACCTTCTGTCGTGGACTTGATCAAAGGATTGGGTGAAGTACCGATAGACATAATAACAGTATCCACA
>JAGAPH010000092.1 GCA_017623375.1 Clostridia bacterium
CAATCAAATTTATATAATTTTCAATAGTTACACTATCGCGTAGAACGGACCGTCGAGGACGCCGGTCCCTACAGGTTTTGTTTGTGCGTACATATCAATCACCCCGACAAATCAAAATTTGAAGATATATTTATTCCTGAAAATTTGACAAAATACCGCGGCAAACGCATCTTTGTGCATGTTACACATTTTTTAAGTTCAAAAATTGAGCAAAGTTACCATTCGTTCATATTTATATATAGATTTATTCATAAAATAACTGTAAAATATAGACAACAGAGAGGACATGGGAAAATAACCCATAAGGCAAGACACTCGGAACTCTATGAAAGGAAAGGTAATTACTATGAGCGCAAACGGCAAATACGAATACAGAATTGAAATAGATACCATGGAAGACGCAAAGAAGCTTGTCGCGATCTCCACAAAGCTTAAGGGCAAGATCGTTCTCAAGAGCGGCTCTAAATTTTCTGTTAACGCAAAGAGCCTTCTCGGAGTCGTTCTTGCAAAAAAGCTCAATTGGAGCAACCTGAGGATCGTTATGGAAAACGATTACTACCACGAATACGAAAAGTATATAGTTGACTAAAAGGAAGCTAACACAAATAAACATTTAAACGCTTAGTTCCGTGTCTTATGAAAAGCCCCACTCTGAATACTTAAGAAAAAACAATAAAAGATAAAGAGAGACTCCGTATTTTTGCGGAGTCTCTCGCTGTTTTTTCGCAAACAAAAGCGAAGATACGGTCATAGCTCCCAAATTAATATTCAACTTCTCTCAATAGTAAAAAAAATGTTAAAGACGGACGTCAAAACTTGACAAAATAAATTAAATATATTATAATAATATAATTAGGGTAACTGTACCTATCAATAAAAATTTACGGGAATAAATATGCAAGATAAAACACGGACGGTCTCTCTTTCGGAGATCGAGGAACAAAAGGGATATATGGCGGCAGTTCGCGCTGATAACGAATGGTTTGCCGCAGAAAACGGATTCAGAAGAAAAGCATTCGTGCTGACGCTCGGTTGTCAGCAGAATCAGTCCGATAGCGAAAAGCTTTGCGGTATGGCAGAGCAGATGGGCTACGAGATAACGGACAAGCCCGAGGAAGCCTACCTTATTGCGGTAAATACCTGTGCTATCCGCGAGCACGCGGAAAAGAGAGCACTCTCTCTGGTGGGACAGTATAAGCACATCAAGGCAAAGCGCCCCGAGCTTGTGATAGCTATGTGCGGCTGCATGGTGGTGCAGGAGCACAGAATAAACGATATAAAGCACAGATATCCATACGTGGACCTGCTCTTCGGAACATCGTCCATACATCGCTTCCCCGAGCTTCTTGCCGAGAAGCTCAAATGCAAGAGGCGAGTGCTTCTTTCGGACGAGAAGGAGTACGTGGTTGCCGAGGACATGCCCATAAGGAGAGAGAGCACCTACCGCGCGTGGGTGTCGGCTATGTATGGCTGCAATAATTTCTGCTCATACTGTATAGTGCCTTACGTTCGCGGGCGTGAGCGCAGCCGCCGTAAGGAGGAGATAGTCGCCGAGGTGAGGGAGCTTGTTGAAAAGGGCTACAAGGATATCACGCTTCTCGGACAGAACGTCAATTCCTACGGAAAGGACATGGGAGCGGACTACGATTTTGCCGATCTGCTCGCCGAGCTTGACGGCATTGAGGGCGACTATCTGCTTCACTTTATGACAAGTCACCCAAAGGACGCAAGCCGTAAGCTCATAGACGTTATGGCGGACTCAAAGCATATTGCCCATCATTTCCACTTGCCCATGCAGTCGGGAAGCGACGCGGTGCTTAAGGCGATGAACCGTAAATACGATTTTGAGAGATACATCGGTATCGTTGACTACATCAGGGAGAAGATGCCCGACGCTACTATTACCTCGGACATCATCGTTGGATTCCCCAGCGAGACCGAGGAGGACTTTGAGGCAACCCTTTCAGCGCTCAGCCGCGCCAGATTTGATATGATATTCTCCTTTATCTACTCACCGCGAAAGGGAACGCCCGCGGCTGAAATGGAGCAGATACCCGATAAAGTCAAGAGCGAGAGATTTGAGAGACTGCTTGCACTTCAGAACAGTATTTCCCTTGAGGCGAATAAGCCTCTTGAGGGAAAGACGCTTCGGGTGCTTTGCGATGGCAGAAGCAAGAATAAGGCAGAGGCTATCACGGGACGCACAGAGGGCGGAAAAATAGTTTTCTTCGATGGAGACCAGTCCATGGAGGGAAGCTTTGTTGACGTAGAGATAGAGCGCGGAGACACCTTTGCACTTTACGGAAAAATAAAAAAATAATTAAAAAAGAGGAAAATAAAATGGACATTTTTGAACTTGCGGCACAGCTTGGAAAGGCACTTAAGGAAGACGAAAGACTTGTAAAGCTTGAGGAGGCAAAAAAGGCTTACGAGAACGATAAGGAATTGCAGAAGTACATGGTAGAGTATGAGGTGCAGCAGAAGGCTCTTCAGCAGGAGCTTACAAAGGAAGAGCGCGATACCATGTTTATAGATATTATACAGAAGAGAATAGACGAGCTTTATAAGCTTATAATGGAGCACCCTGTTTTCCAAAAGCTCAATGATACGCAGGCAGAGGTAAACGAGCTGATGAATGCGGTGAATAGCACTATCACCTTCAACATTACAGGTGAGAAGCCCTCGTCCTGTACGGGAAGCTGCTCTTCCTGCGGCGGCTGCCATTAAAGTGAAGTAAGAGGTAAGAGTGAAAAGTGAAAAGGTGGTGGAATTTTTGGCGAAAATATTTCATGCTCCTTCATTGTTCACTATTACTTTATCCAAACCTCTTCACTATTCACTATTACCTATTACTTTAATTCCCGGAGGTGCGCCATGACTCCAATGATGGAGCAATATTTTGAGATAAAAAATCAATATAAGGATCATCTGCTTTTCTACCGTCTCGGAGATTTCTATGAGATGTTCTTTGACGATGCGATTATTGCCTCACGCGAGCTTGAGCTGACGCTTACGGGCAGAGACTGCGGAGAGGCTGAAAGAGCGCCCATGTGCGGTGTTCCGTTCCATAGCTCCGAGGGATATATAGGAAAGCTGATAGAGAAGGGCTATAAGGTGGCTATCTGTGAGCAGACCGAGGATCCCGCTCTTGCCAAGGGGCTTGTTCGCCGTGAGGTGGTGCGCGTGGTCACACCGGGTACACTCATAGAGTCAAATTTGCTTTCCGAGAAGAAGAACAATTATCTCTGTGCCATCTATCTCAACGAATTTGAGTGCGGACTTGGTTTTGCCGATGTGTCCACGGGACAGATATTCGCCACGTCCTTTTCGGGAGATAATATCGAAACGAGACTGAAGAATGAGCTTGGAACCTATCAGCCCAGCGAGGTCATAACCAATATCGGCGCTAAGAAGCTTGGAGATATTGCTGATTTCATAAGAAACAGGCTGGGGGCTATGCTCACGGATAACCGCCCCACGCAGTTTGAGCCTCAAGGGGCAGTTGAAACTGTAAAGGCGCAGTTTGGCGATACGCTCAAAGAGGGAGTGACGGACGACAGACCGCTTACGTGCGCCATAGGCGGACTGCTATCGTATATCGAGGAAAACGGCAAAAACGGAATAGCTTATATAAAGGACATAAGCGTTTACTCAGACGGTCAGTATCTTGAGATGGATATAAATACCCGCCGGAATCTTGAGCTTACCGAGACTCTCCGCACAAAGGAAAAGAGAGGCTCGCTTCTGTGGGTGCTTGATAAGACAAAGACCGCCGCGGGAGCAAGACTGCTCAGACAGTGGGTGGAGCACCCACTGCTCAGCACGGGTGCGATAAATTCAAGGCAGAACGCCGTAGAGGAGCTTTTCGGCGAATACATTCTCCGCGAGGAGATAGGCGCGCTGCTTGACGGAGTGCTTGACCTTGAAAGACTTGTTACAAAGATAGTTTACGGCACTGCGAACGGAAAGGACTTAAGAGCTATATGCTCCACTATTTCCGTGCTTCCCGAGCTGAAGGTACTCATCTCAAAATGTCGCTCGGACGAGCTTTGCCGCATCTTTGGCGAGCTTGAAACGCTTGATGATATTTACGATAAGATAGATAGCGCCATATGCGAAAATCCGCCCTTTTCCATACGCGAGGGAGGAATTATAGCCGAAGGCTATAACAGCCAGGTAGATACCTTCAGACACGTTATGCGTGACGGAAAGGGAATGATAGAAAAGGTAGCCGAGGACGAGAGGGAAAAGACGGGTATCAAGACCTTGAAGATATCCTATAATAAGGTATTTGGATATTATATCGAGGTCACAAAATCCCTTATTTCACAAGTCCCCGACAGATACATACGCAAGCAGACGCTTTCAAATTGCGAGAGATATATTACCGAGGAGCTCAAGGAGATGGAGGCTACCATACTCGGAGCGTCCGATAAGGTATGCTCTCTTGAATACGAGTTGTTCTGCGAGGTAAGAAATTTCGTGGCGGACAATAGCCACCGCATACAGAAAGCGGCGGCACTCATGGCAAGGCTTGACGCTTATTTCAGTCTTGCTACCGTTGCGGCGAAAAATAACTATATCCGCCCAGAGATAGATACGTCGGACGTGGTAAGTATAAAGGACGGCAGACACCCCGTGGTGGAGCAGTTTGTGAGGGATAGCTACTTTGTTCCAAACGACGCGCATCTTGACACGGGAGCCAATAGACTTATGCTCATAACGGGACCGAATATGGCGGGAAAGTCAACCTATATGAGACAGGTTGCCATAATCGTGCTCATGGCACAGATAGGATCGTTCGTTCCCGCAAACGAGGCGAGAATAGGCATTGTTGATAAGCTTTTCACAAGAGTGGGAGCGTCCGACGATCTTGCGTCGGGACAGTCCACCTTTATGCTTGAGATGAACGAGGTAGCGTATATATTGAGAAACGCTACCAAAAAGAGTCTTATCATATACGATGAGGTGGGAAGAGGAACATCCACCTTTGACGGCATGAGCATAGCGAGGGCAATAATAGAGTATACGTGTAGCCGTAAGATAGGCGCAAAAACGCTTTTTGCCACCCACTACCATGAGCTTACCGTCATGGAGGACGAGATCGAGGGAATAGTGAACTACAACATAGCGGCGAAGAAGAGGGGCGACTCCATAACCTTCCTTCGCAAGATAGTTCGCGGCTCAACAGACGATAGCTACGGAATAGAGGTCGCCAAGCTTGCGGGAATACCAAACGAGGTCATCAAGCGAGCTAAGGAGGTGCTTGCGTCGGTAGAAAAGACGGCAAAGGCACTGAGCACGTCAGAGAGGGAAGAGGAAGAGCGGGATGACACGCTTATAACCCTTGACGACTGTGTAAATGAGCAGGTAATAGAGGAGCTCAAGGCAGTTGACTTGAATATGCTCTCACCGTATGAGGCGATGAGCTTCCTGTTCGATTTGAAGAAACGACTCAAATAAATCCATAAACCAAACTAAAGAAAGGAGACCGTATGGGAAAAATAAACGTGCTTTCCTTCGCCGTGGCTAATCTTATTGCCGCGGGCGAGGTGGTGGACAGACCGTCCTCCGTAATTAAGGAATTGCTGGAAAACGCCATAGACTCGGGAGCGGACAGAATTACCGTCGAGATACAAAACGGCGGCGTTACCTATATGCGAGTCTCCGATAACGGCTGCGGTATCTCCCCTGAGGACCTTCCCGTGGCTATACGCAGACACGCTACGAGTAAAATTAAAGACGCCTCAGACCTTGACGGTATCATTACCCTCGGCTTCCGCGGAGAGGCTCTCGCGGCTATCGCGTCGGTCTCCGATCTCAGGATCATCTCAAAAACTGCCGATGCGCAAATGGGCGCTATGCTTGAGGCACGCTCGGGCAATATTCTCGGCGTTACGGAAAGAGCTTGCGCTGACGGTACGTCGGTCATCGTGGAAAATCTTTTTTCTAACGTTCCCGCAAGGCGTAAGTTCCTTAAAAAGGACGTGACCGAGGCTATGGCTGTCACCGCAATGGTGGAAAAAATAGCACTGTCTAAGCCCAACATTGCCTTTAAGCTTATCGTTGACGGAAACGTGAAGATACAAACGGTGGGTGACGGAAGCCTTAAAAATGCCATCTACTCTGTTTTCGGCAGAGATTTCGCGTCAAAGCTTATTGAGGCGCAGATCGAGATAGAAGGAATTAAGATACACGGCTTTGTGGGCAGACCCGATAACGTAAGAGCCAACAGGAATTATCAGAACTTCTTTATTAATGGCAGATACGTCAAGAGCAAGACCGCCCTTGCGGCAATAGAGCAGGCATATACCTCTTACATAGCCTCGGAGAAGTTCCCATGCTGCGTTCTGTTTATTGAAATAAATCCATCAACGGTGGACGTAAACGTTCACCCCGCTAAGCTTGAGGTGAAGTTCTCAAATGAAAAGCCGGTATTTGAGGCTATATATTACGCCGTCAGAAACGCTCTTGAGAGCAATACTGCCCGTCCGAGCGTCACTCTCAGCGCACCGGGCAGAACGGCAACGTCTGCGCCTTCCTCTGCAAAAGCGCCACGTGTCTCCGACATGATAGCGCCTATCGAGGACGGAAAGAAGGAGTCGCTTAAAACAAGACAGCTTGAAAGCGAGCTGTATACCGCGCCTAAGCCTGCCACTGAGAAAAGCGGTTTTGTCAGCATGACTGCTGAGGAATACCTCAAAAATTATTCTTACGGTAAGACACATAAGGCTGACACCAAGACTTCCACCGTGCCTCAGACACCGCAGAGATCCGCCGAGGAGCTTAATAGGCTTATCGACGAGGAGCTTGACAGAGTGCTCGGCAAGATGCCGCAGCAAGAGATACGGGCTGAGTCAAAGGCAGAGGTGAAAACAAAAATAACGGAAGAAAAAGCTCCTGTCATCAATAAGAATCAAGAGACTGAGTCGGGGAACAAGCCGCAAGAATCACAAGTGCCGCAAAAGACTGAGGAGCGAGCGCCACAGCCGCCGAGAACACTTGAATACCGCATAGTGGGTGAGGTGTTCAACGCCTACGTTATCGTTGAGAGAGGCGACAAAATGCTGCTTATAGACAAGCACGCGGCGCATGAGCGGATAATCTTCGAGCAGCTTAAAAAGAGCCTTCATTCTGAGGGCGAGAGAGCCTCGCAGCTGCTTATGCTCCCACTTGAGGTGATGATGACAAGCGATGAGATACAAACGCTTGCGGAATACCGACAGGAGATAGAGGCGCTTGGCTTTGAGCTCAGCACGGCAAGATATACGGCAAGCGTCAGCGCGATCCCCGAGGGAATACGCACAGACGCGGTAGCGGATATGCTTACGGTAATGGCGGAGCGCATAAAGAGCAATACAGGATCTGCGAAGCTGACCAGAGACCTTATATTTGAAAAGGCGCTCTATCAGGCGTCCTGCAAGGCAGCGATAAAGGCGGGAAGAGAATATCCACCCGAGTATATGAAGTGGGTGGTGGATAAGCTCATGGAGATACCCGATATCACTGTTTGTCCCCACGGCAGACCCGTGGCAATGGAGCTGACCAAGAAGAATCTTGATTATCAGTTTGAGAGAAGTTAAAAAATAAAACCAAGGAAAAGAGAAGATACTATGTTTGAGATATTAGCAACAGACGGGCGCGCCAGACGCGGAGTTCTCCATACAGTACACGGCGATATACAGACCCCCGTGTTTATGAACGTGGGTACGTGCGCGGCGATAAAGGGCGGTGTGTCCTCAAGAGAGCTTATTGACCTTGACTGTCAGGTGGAGCTTTCCAATACCTATCACCTTCATATCCGTCCCGGAGATAAGCTCATATACGAAATGGGCGGACTTCATAAATTCATGAATTGGGAAAGACCGATACTTACCGACAGTGGCGGATTTCAGGTATTTTCTCTGTCGCAACTGCGTAAAATAACCGAAGAGGGCGTTCGCTTTGCCTCCCATGTGGACGGTAAGCGCATCTTTATGGGACCTGAGGAGAGTATGCAGATACAGTCAAATCTCGCCTCAACCATCGCCATGGCGTTTGACGAGTGCATAGAAAATCCCGCACCCTACGACTACGTAAAGCAGTCCTGTGACCGAACTGTCAGATGGCTGGTCAGATGTAAAAATGAGATGGCAAGGCTCAATTCCATGCCTGAGACCATAAATAAAAATCAACTGCTCTTCGGTATCAATCAAGGCGGAACGTACGAGGATCTCCGCATCGAGCATATGCACGCTATAGCGGAGCTTGATCTTGCGGGCTACGCCATCGGCGGACTTGCCGTGGGCGAGGAGACCGAGGAGATGTACCGTATCATCGATGCGGTAGAGCCGCATATGCCCAAGAATAAGCCCAGATACCTTATGGGAGTGGGAACACCCTGTAATATACTTGAGGCGGTGCACATGGGAGTTGACTTCTTTGACTGCGTAATGCCCAGCAGAAACGCTCGCCACGGAAACTTGTTTACGTGGCACGGCAAGATGAATCTGCTGAACGAAAAGTACGCCAAGGATCCCCGTCCCTTTGACGAGAACTGCGGTTGTCCCGCTTGCAGACACTACAGCCGTTCCTACGTGCGTCACCTTATTAAGGCTAAGGAATCTCTTGGTATGAGACTTGCCGTGGCGCATAATCTGTATTTCTACAATAACCTTACAAGAGAGATCCGCAAGGCTCTCGACGGCGGATATTTCGAAAGCTTTTATCAGAAATACAGAAATATCCTCGGTGAAAGAAGCCAGAGCTAAGGGGACGCGGGTTACTTTTTTCTTTCGCGAAAGAAAAAAGTAACCAAAAAAGAAAGCAAAAATAAATAATTATAAATTACGTCCTTTTAGTTTGTGCGAGATTTATAGAAAAATTTGAGGTGGAAACTCGACAACGCTATCACGTTTTACGAGTTTCATTAATTAAAAACAGTAGCAATACTTGTTTAGAAGTTCTTTGAGGGGTTCTTAGGGGAAGCTTTCTTTCAAGAAAGTTCCCCTAAGCGCGTCCTATACTACCTATTAAGGAGAAGCTATGATAGAACAAAAGATACTTGAAGAGGTGCTTGCCTGTGCAATGTCCACGGGGGGCGACTTTGCCGAGATATACGCTGAGAATACGAGAAACAACTCGCTCATGCTCGTTGACGGTAAGATAGACCGAGTGGTGGATAACACCTACTCGGGAGTCGGTGTGCGCGTATTTTTAGGACAGAGAACTGTCTATGCTACCACCACCGACCTTACCCGTGCGGGACTGCTTAAGTGCGCAAAGAGCGCGGCGGACGTCTTGGGAGAGCTCAAAACAAACATAAGCGTAAGACTTACGCCTACTGCCGTTCCCAACATGCACCCCGTTTTGCTCGATCCTACGACGACGGATATAAAAAGACGCATAGATATACTCAAAACGGCAAGCTTTGCCGCAAAGGACTACAGTGAAAAAATAGCGCAGGTGCAGGGAACGCTCATGGGTGTGGATCACGCAATACTCGTGGCAAACACCGAGGGACTTCTTAAAGAGGACAGACACGTGCGCACAAGACTTATCGTTAATTCCGTAGCCTCGGAAAACGGAGAAAATCAGTCGGGTAGCTGCTCCCCCGGACGCGGAATGGGACTTGAGATGTTCGATATGTTTGACCCGCGCGAGGTGGGAACACATGCGTCAAAGCAGGCACTCGTCAATCTCAGTGCGGGCTACTGCCCCGCGGGACAGATGACAGTTGCTATCGAGAACGGCTTTGGCGGCGTTATATTCCATGAGGCTTGCGGACATTCGCTTGAGGCAACGCAGGTGGGTGTTGGCATGTCGGAGATGTGCGGCAAGCTCAATCAGGTCATAGCCAACGAAAAGGTAACGGCTATCGACGACGGAACGATAGTCGGCGCATGGGGCTCGGTAAATATCGACGACGAGGGAAATCCTACGCAGAGAAACGTTCTTATCGAGAATGGCGTGCTTAAGAGCTATATGATAGACCGTCTCGGCTCTCGCAGAATGGGTATGCCCATGACGGGCAACAGTCGCAGACAGGGCTATTCCTATGAGCCTACGTCAAGAATGACAAACACCTTTATAGACAACGGTCCCGATAAGAACGAGGACATTATCGCCTCTATCGAATACGGACTGTACGCCAAGGAAATGGGCGGTGGCTCTGTAAATCCCCTCACGGGCGCGTTCAATTTCGCAGTAAGAGAGGGTTATATCGTAAGAAACGGCAAGATATGCGAGCCTGTAAGAGGCGCGTCACTTATCGGAACGGGCTCTCAGATACTCAAGGACATCGACATGGTCGGACAAAACCTTGAACGTGGACAGGGAATGTGCGGCTCGGCGAGCGGAAACGTGCCTACGGACGTAGGTCAGCCGCTTATCCGTGTCGGCAAGATAACCGTTGGAGGTAGATGAGTATGAATTTTGAAAGCGTAAGACAAATTCTCGCAGAGCAAGCCAAAAAGGCGGGGCTTTGCGATTACGAGATATATTTCACCGAGTCAAGTCAGCTCAGTACCGAAACGCTTAAGGACGAAATATCGTCGTTCTCGGGCGGTAGCGGAGCGGGCGTCAGCTTCAGATGTATCGTTGACGGACACGTGGGCGTTGCGGCGACCGAGCTTTTCACAAAAGAGGAATTAGAGTCGCTCGTGACGCGTGCCATGGATAACGCGGCGGTTATTGAGAATGACGACCTTGCCGTTATTTACGGTGGCTCGGAGAGCTACGGTAAGACGGATATGCCCGAATTTACCATGCCCGAGAGCTCAGAGCTTAAGGCGCTTGCGCTCAGCTTGCAGGCGTCAACGTATTCGGAGAGCGAGCTTGTTACCGACGGAACTCAGTCGGGAGTGTTTGCCGAGGTAAATCACTTTGAGCTTGCAAACTCAAAGGGACTGAGACTGTCAAACACGGTGTCGCTCGGAGGTGCATTCGTTCAGGCGGTTGTAAACCGCGAGGGCGAGGCAGAGGAGGCGTTTGACTTCTCGCTTGGCTACGGTGAGGCGGATAAGCTTCCAAAGAAGGCAGTAGAAAAGGCACAGGCAAAGCTTGGCGCGACGGAAATTCCCTCGGGCAAGTATAAGATAATAATAGACGGCAGACAGATGCGTTCTTTGCTCTCGGCGTTCAGCTCTGTATTTTCGGGCAAAAACGCGCTTCTGGGTCTTTCCTTGTTAAAGGGCAAGGAAGGGGAGAAGATAGCGGCGGACTGTGTAACTCTTATTGATGACCCTATGATGAAGGGAAGCTTCGTGCAGACTCCATTTGACGGAGAGGGTGTTGCGGCGTACCGCAAGAGCGTTATAGAGAACGGTACGCTCAATACCTTGCTTTACGACCTTGCCACGGCGGCAAAGGCGGGAGTGGCAACGACGGGCAACGGTCAGCGCGGAAGCTATGCTCAGCAGGTGAGTATTTCTCCCTTTACCTTCTATATAGAGGGCGGCGCGCTTTCCGACAAGCAGCTGCTTGAGAAAATGGGCGGCGGAATACTTGTCACCGAGCTTAAGGGACTTCACGCGGGTGCAAACGCCGTAACGGGAGACTTCTCCATAGAGAGCGCAGGCTTTCTTGTAAAGGACGGACGCATCTCGGGAGCTATAAAGGGCTTTACCGTGGCGGGAAATTTCTTTGACCTGTTAAAGAATATACAGGCGGTGTCGGATAACGTCAAATTCGGTCTGCCCTCGGGCTTTACCGTATTCGGCTCGCCCGACGTTCTTCTGCCCGAAATGAGCGTTGCGGGAAAGTAAGCGTTTGCGAGGGAGGCTTCATGAAAGAAGCTTCCCTCAAGCTTTAGAATAAAAAGTGTAAAGTGGTTTAAATAACTGTTGACATTTTGCGGAATATGTGATAAAATGTTAAAATAAAGGATTTTTCATTAAAGGAAGGATTTATCATGAACAATTCAGAAAAGACAATGGATAAGATCGTCGCTCTTTGTAAGAACCGCGGATTTATTTTCCCCGGCTCTGAGATCTACGGCGGTCTGGCTAACTCCTGGGACTACGGCCCCCTTGGCGTTGAGTTCAAGAACAACGTAAAAAAGGCTTGGTGGAAGAAGTTTGTACAGGAGTGTAAATATAACGTAGGACTTGACAGTGCCATCATCATGAACCCCGAAACATGGGTAGCCTCGGGTCATGTTGGAGGCTTCTCCGACCCCCTCATGGACTGCAAGACCTGTAAGACACGTCACCGTGCCGATAAGCTCATCGAGGAGTACGCATTTGCAAACGGACTTGACGATAACCCCGCAGGCTGGACATTTGAGCAGATGGCGGCTTATATCAAGGAAAAGGGAATCGTCTGCCCCGACTGCGGCGGTTCTGACTTTGCCGATATCAAGAAGTTCAATCTTATGTTTAAAACATATCAGGGCGTAACCGAGGATTCTACAACAGAGCTTTATCTCCGCCCGGAAACGGCACAGGGCATTTTCGTGGACTTCGCAAGCATTCAGCGTTCCGCAAGAAAGAAGCTGCCCTTTGGTGTATGTCAGATCGGTAAGTCCTTCCGTAACGAGATAACCCCCGGTAACTTCACCTTCCGTACAAGAGAGTTTGAGCAGATGGAGCTCGAGTTCTTCTGCAAGCCCGGAACCGACCTTGAGTGGTTTGCTTTCTGGAAGGAATACTGCCGTAAATGGCTTGTTGATCTCGGCATGAGAGAGGAAAACCTCAAGCTTCGCGATCATAGCCCCGAGGAGCTTTGCTTCTACTCCAAGGCAACCACAGACTTCGAGTTTTTGTTCCCGTTCGGCTGGGGCGAGCTTTGGGGCGTTGCAGACAGAACCGACTACGACCTGTCTCAGCACGCAAAGCATAGCGGCAAGGATATGATGTATTTCGATCCCGAGACCAATGAAAAATACACTCCTTACGTCGTTGAGCCTTCTCTCGGTGCTGACCGTGTGGCTCTTGCGTTCCTTGTTGACGCGTATGACGAGGAGATCGTTGATCCCGAAAAGAACGACATGCGTGTGGTCCTCCACCTGCACCCGTTCCTCGCGCCCTTCAAGGCGGCAGTGCTTCCTCTTTCGAAGAAGCTTTCCGAGGGAGCAGAGAAGGTATTTGACGAGCTTACCAAGTATTTCAATGTTGATTACGACGAGGCAGGCTCTATCGGTAAGAGATACCGCCGTCAGGATGAGATCGGTACACCTCTTTGCATTACCTACGATTTCGATTCCGAGACAGACGGTTGTGTGACTGTTCGTGACAGAGATACCATGGAGCAGGTAAGAATACCTGTAACCGAGCTTAAGGCATATATCGAGAAGAAGATAGAGTTCTGATATGGCAAGTAAAAGAAACGTTACGAGGATACTGATAAGTATCATCTTTATTGCGTACGGCGTCAGCTCGGTGATACAGGCACTCCATGCGCTTCTTGACCTTGATCTTGGTGGAGTGCTGGCGTGTGCGCTTGGTATAATAATGTTCATCACTGGAATATTCGGTCTGTTCAGAGCGCAGATAAAGATATGTCGCGTGCTTGGCGTTATCATATGCGTTTTGTCAGCACTTGAGTTTGCGCTTGCGCTTGCGGGAGGGGCATTCTTAGTCGACTCTCTCGTTCAGGCACTTCTTGCGTGGATATACTTTGACTGTACGTAATATACAAAACAAAATGCCCCTGCGGTAATCACTCCGCAGGGGCGATTGCGTGCCTAAAAACAAGGCTTTTTGCAGTGACTAATGGATTTTTAAACTTTTTAAATTAAGGAGGGAAGCGCCAAGGCGCTTTCAAGACAATGAAGGTATTTCAACCAAAGCTTTTTTCATCATTCAAAAATTATAACGGACATAAGCTGGTCAGCGACATAATAGCGGGTATCATCGTGGCTATTATAGCGCTGCCACTTTCCATAGCTCTCGCTATAGCGTCGGGAGCATCTCCCGCGCAGGGACTTTATACGGCTATCGTAGCGGGCTTCGTCATAGCCTTTCTCGGAGGCAGTAACGTAAACATTTCGGGACCCACCGCCGCATTTGCCACTATCGTGGCGGGTATTATCGCAAGCAACGGCTTTGAGGGGCTTGTGCTTGCAACGGTCATGGCGGGAATCATACTCATAATTCTCGGCGTGTGCCACGCGGGCAATCTTATCCGCTTTATTCCCCATACCATAACCGTGGGCTTTACCTCAGGCGTGGCAGTGACCATACTTATCGGACAGATAAAGGATTTCCTCGGACTTGACTTCGGCGGCGCAAAGCCCGTTGAAGCGGCAGAAAAGGTCGTGGAGATCGTAAAGAATTTCGGCACGGTAAGCTGGAAGGCGCTCGTTGTGGGTCTTGTCGGGCTCGTTATCCTTGTGGCTTGGAATATTCTCGGTCAAAGGACCAAGGGCGTGGTAAAGGCGATATTTACAAAGATCCCGGGCTCTATCGTAGCAGTGGTCGTTGGCATACTTGTGGTGTGCTTTACTCCTCTGAAAACGGCGACTATAGGCTCGCTCTATCCCGATCTTGAAGCGGGACTTCCTACGTTCTCGCTGCCCTCATTCAAGCTTGATACGGTGATAGCCGTAATACCCGACGCATTCACCATAGCCATTCTTGCGGCGATAGAGTCGCTGCTCTCATGTGTGGTATCCGATAAGATGATAGGAGATAAGCACAACTCCAATACAGAGCTTATCGCACAGGGCGCGGGCAATATATGCTCTGGACTTTTCGGAGGTATTCCCGCGACGGGCGCTATCGCAAGAACGGCGGCGAACGTTAAAAACGGCGGAAGAACGCCTATAGCGGGAATAGTACACGCCGTGGTGCTTCTGTTGTTTTTGCTTGTTCTCATGCCTGTCGCAAAGCTTATACCAATGCCCATTATCGCGGCAATACTTTTCCTCGTGGCGTATAATATGAGCGAATGGAGAGAGTTCCTTCATATATGCAAAACGGGAAAGGCGGGGGACATAATAGTGCTTGTAGTTACCTTCGCTTTAACGGTAGTGTTCAATCTTGTCATAGCGATCGTGGTAGGAATAATCCTTGCGGTAATATTCCACCTTATCGGAAAGCTTGGTTCTAAAAAGCATACCGCAGAGGAATAATATACATAAAAAAAGGAGCAAAAACATTTTTGCTCCTTTTTTATGTGATTTATCATACAAGCTCAAGGTTTTTGCCAAGTACCGTATCGGGGTCAAGTAAAGACTCTCCGCAGCTCAGTATAAGCATAAAGCCTTCTCCCGAGCTTGCCGTAAGCTTGCCTGTCTTTCCAACCGTATCGCCTGCCGCAACGTATCCGCCTATCCTTACGTCAACGTCGCTAAGACCGCAATACCATAGCCTCATTCCAAGTCCTACGTCGATTATCACGTAGTTTCCCATCATGCTATTGTTTCCCGAATGTATTACTCTACCACCATAGCATGCCTTTACAGTCATGCCGTGGCTTTCTGTAAGCACATATTCGTTGAATACCGAGAAATATTCCTTCTCATCAACGGTGAACGTATCGCCAAATCCAAGACGGGCATCATATCCGTATGTCTCGGGATCGCAGAATACATTGCCAAGGAATATATGATCGTTCATAATATTCGTGCCGTTGCCCATCTCTATTCCCAAAAGCTCCGAGGTGACGTCTGCATCACGGGAGGGATCGACGGAATCGTCCATACTGACCGTGAAGGTCTTGGAGGCGACCCCGTAGGTAACGGTAAAGGTGTACTGCTCAAGGTCTGACAAGTAGGGAATGATCGCATACGCGCCGTCCCCCTTGATATAAAACTGCGGGACGGGCTGACCGTCCTCTGCGGTGAACGAAAGCCTTGAGATATCCGAAACGTTGGAGGCACTGATGATAGCGAACTCACCTACTCCGAGAGTGTCACGGCTCAGTGAGAAATAAGCGCGGTGTCTTACACCCAAGTTGAAATCGTAATTGATCTCACCGTGATATTTTCTGCTATCGATCTCGTTCCACACTGCACGCACGGTTATGCGAACGGGAACACTCGAATCAAGTGTTATGTACGGAAGCTCCTCAAGCGCGCCCTCAAAGATGCGTTCCTCACCTTGGAATATCCTGACAACACAAAAGTCAGGCATAAGACTGAAGGAAAGAGAAATGCTTCCCGTGACGTAATAGGACGATCGCTTGTCCGTGACGGTAATTCTTTGAGCGCGCTTAAAGCTTCCGTCAAAGCCACGGTAAAACCAATCGACAGACGAAGGTATTACGCTATCACCGTCAGCGGTGGAAAGGGTGGGGGGGACTGCGTCGGTGAAAACAGTTTCGGAGAAGGCTGAGCGAAGAAACCGCTCACTGTCCTCGTTTTTGATCTTATAGTACTGACCGTTCGAGTCGATACAAAAGCTTGCTCCGCTGGTGAAGGAAAAATAACAGGTGAGTCTCTCGTAAGAGCCGAAGCCCTGCAGATCCGCCCGAATAGGCGCTTGATTGAGGCTTACGTCGCTGATAGGCTCTGTTTTTTCCATACCGCCGCATATCGCCTTGAAAATGGCGGTAAGTGAGGCATCGCCCTCATATTCCGTTGTGGAATCCTCATAATGGAGCTGATTTCCGTCTACGTCGTAGAGTGTAACGGAAACAGAGCTTCGAGAGGCGGAGGAGGCATCACTGTTGGTGTAAATTATGTTAAATATGGCAAGAAAAGAGGGAAGCAGTATAGCGAGAGCCGCAAGAATGGCAATGGTTATCTTTTTCTTGCTTACACCCGCAAGCTTGTCGCTAAGCATACTATCCCTCCTTCCAAAATCAATGTCTACCATTAATTATACACCAATAACGTCGGAAGGTCAATAGTTTTTTTGCAAGCACCTGCGGTCATGCTTGATCTGATTATCAAATTACGGTATAAGACAGACCGTAGCTTTTGGCGTATGAAAGGGCGAAGGAGTCGCTATGGCAATAGACTGTCAGTGCAGAGCCCGCAGAGCCGAAGGCGGAGTATCCTATGCTTTTTACGCTTGAGGGGATAGTGACCGAGCGCAGAGACACGCAACCGTTAAATGCGAACCAACCAACGGTCTCGATGCCGTCCGAGATTATAGCGCTTTTTATAGAGGAATTTTCAAAAGCGCCGTCTGCGATAGCAGTGACGCGATGACCGTCAATAGAGGCGGGGACAACTATTTGCTTGTCCTCACCGTTATACCCCGTAATTGTAGCAAGACCGTCGGAAAGCGTATAAGTAAAGCCCGTGGACGTACCCAGCTCGGTATCGGCAGGAGGAACTGTCTCGGGCGCCTTGGTTTCCGCCTCTGCCTTAAGGGCATTAAGTTCAGCCATCAGCTCCTCAATGCGCTTGTCGCTTTCCGTTCCGTATATGTACTGATGTTGTTGAAGCTCAAGTATCTGAAGTTCAAGGGCAGCAATGGTGTTTTCATGGTTGTCCACGCGGCTTTCGATGCCGTCATCGGAGGTGCTCCGAGAAGCGCAGGACGAGAGCGGTGCAATAAGGATAAGGAAGGCAAAAAGAACGGTAAGCATGGAAATTGTTTTTTTCATTGTTTTCTCCTTTACTTTTTTAATTGTTTTGGTGTTACCATTAAAAGGATAACATTTAGAGGAGATTAAATCAAGAAAATTCTGTCGAGAGAATAAAAAAACTTTTTTAGGAAATTATAAAATTTTTTTGCAAAAACATCTTGACAAGAGTAATTATTTGATGTATAATATTTGAGTCGCGTAAATACGCGGGCCATTAGCTCAGTTGGTTAGAGCAACCGGCTCATAACCGGTCGGTCCGGGGTTCGAGTCCCTGATGGCCCACCAAAAATCGGCAAGCTTCTATCGAAGCTTGCCGATTTTTACTTATTACCTCTTCACTCTTAACTAAAAATGCTCTCGAGAATTTTGAGGCAGGAATATTATCACTCAAATATTATGCACACTATTGAAAATATTCCTGCCGTATGGTATAATATGTGTAGCTTATTTTTAGGAGACCTACATGTGGCAAGAGAAACAGACAAAAGCTATAATAAATAAAGAGACAATAAAAAAGGAGCTTCTTGCAGAGCAAAAGGCGACAGCGCCTATCATTTTGGTGTTAGGTATATTGTGCATGCTTTCCGCACTTTTAATGTGGGGCGGAAATGGCGTTATTGCGGCTATTCTTATGATGGGTATCGGTGCAGGGATCATAATATACGATTGCTATATGGTGGGTAGGATAATCAAATGTCGCTTCGATGTAATAGAGGATCATCTCGTGAGAATGGCAGAGGATGAGCCTATACGAAGAGGCAAACGGATTAGTTACTGCGATGTGTTTTATTTTTCCCGAACAGGGAGATATATAGTTACAGGGGCGGACAAAAGCGCGTGGCATTATTCCTCGGAGGACGACAAATTTTATGTGGTGGTTATGCGCGGTAAGAATATAACTCCCATGAAAGTATATAATTCTAAGGTGTATGAATATAGGGAAGACTGATAATATCTGAATATAAACAAACAGAACCAAGTCGAATGATGACTTGGTTCTGTTTGTTTAGCAATCAGAGTCGTCTATAATATCTGCCGCAAACAGGCAAATCTTGTCTGCTCCGTGGGTGGATAGCCACTCTACCCTCAGCTCACGCGCCTTGCGATGGACTGGGATCTTTACAAGTGACAAATAGTTGTCTTCGACGCTATAGATCTCCTCGCCGTCGGCGAATACCTTAAAGGACCTGACTATTGTGCTTGCAACTCTGACGGGAACAAAATCCTTTCCCGTGTGAAGCTTCATGGCGAAGATGCGCATTTTTCTGTTGTCCGAGACCGACATGCGAGAATAATCGGGATCAAAGCGAAGTCGGAGCGTTCCTAACTGCTCTGGATTGTTGAAGGTGAATGTCAGACTGTCACCGATCTCTTGGGTTATGCCGTTTTCTCCCTCAAGCTCTCTTGGACGCTCGATGCCGTTGAACAGTATGTCTCTGTCGGCATCACTGATGTTAAGCTTTGCGCTCAAGGTTTGCTTTGATACGCTGCGCTTGACGTGAGGCAAAAATACTCCGTCCTCAAGCAAAGCGTCCTGCAATTCACCCACATAGCTCTCGTACACCCCACGTGGTGTGCATTTATGACTCAGTGCTATCGCCGCGGCAGTTCCGCATGCCTGACCAAGCAAGGAGCAGGTAGCCATAACGCGTGAAGAGGAGAGAGCCGCGTGAGTAACGCTTATGTTTCTACCCGCAAACATGAGATTTTGTATATTTTTTGAATAAAGCGCTCTGTACGGCAAGCCGTAAGGCTGGTCTAATGGGATCATGATCGAGGGCACGTTGCTCTTGTCGTTTTTCTCCATTCCGTAAGGATTGTGGTCGTCCATAGGCCAGCCGCCGTATGCGATCTCATCCTCAAAGTGTCCGCCCGAAACAAGATCGTGCTCGGTGACTATAACGTCTCCCACGTACCGTCTTGACTCGCGCTTTCCGGGTAAAAAGCCCACCCATTCAAGATCCCAGTTTTCCATTCCGTGATCTCCTTGGTTCTTTATGTGATCCCACACGCCGTAAATATTCGCAAGCAGCTTGTGGCGCACCTTGTCAGCGTCGTGAATTGAGTCCATGTTTCCCCCAAGCTCGACCCACCAGAGATTGCAATTGCTGGTGCCTACCGTATGGTTGCGTGTCTGAGCATGGATAGATTCTACCTCGTCTCCGCTGAAGGAAGCGTCAGTGGGATAATAAGAGGCAAATGGAGGGGGCGTAAACTTTACGGGGTGATCGGTCTCTCTTGCCGCAAGTATTATTGACATACCCATGGTGCATTTGTCCGCCTTGTCATGTCCGAGACTTTCATCAAATTCGTCACTTGACTCTCTTCCGTGACGGTATTCTGCCCCCGTCAAGGGAGCTAATATACTGTCACCCGAGCAATCCATAAATATGTCCGCGTACACCGTAAACCACGTGTAGGTGGTAAGCTGCCATGCCGATACGGATATTATTTTATCTCCATTTGTCTCGGCATCGGTGCATGTCGTGTTCAGCAGAATGGTGATATTGGGATTTTCGTTTAGCATGCCGTAAAGAGTAGCATCGAACAGAGAGTGGACAAGTGTTGGATTTCCGTGGATATTGCGTTCCTCAAGCTCGGAGATAAGACCCGACTCTCGGTTGTAAATGCCTCTCGCGCCTCGCACCCACATGCGGATCTCCGAGGAGGCGTTTCCACCAAGCATAGGACGATCTTGAATAAGAACTACACGGGCACCTCTTCGCGCCGCGGCAAGGGCGGCAAATGCTCCCGAAAGACCGCCGCCTATAACACACAACTGTGTACGTATCTCCTTGTGCAATAAATTCGTATTCATTTAAAAAGCTTTCCTTTATTTGTTATCTACTATATCAAATACGCGGACGTGATCAACTAAAAACGTATCTCCCGCCTTTGCCGCGGCATGAGCCTCATCAGTGGGGCGGTGGTTTTCCTTGCGGTAGCCCTTGGCTTCCGTTGAGATGAGAATAAATTGAGGTATTGCCGAAATATTTTCCTCCACAACGCCGTCCTCAACTCCGTCAACGTAGAAAACGTATTTGTCCTTTGTCCACAATAAGCCAAAGGTATGAAACACATCTGTGGAAAAACCGTCCGAGCCGCCAACGTGAAGACGCTTCATGTCCTGACCGTATCCGCCCGTAAAGACGTTGTGCGTGTGTACCTCACCTGGGTAAAAGGACTCCATTATGTCCACCTCAGAGCCTGTGACCTTGGGGTCAAGGCTGGCTCCGATAATAGGGGACTGAAGCCAGAATGCGCTCCACCAGCCGGGAAGCTGCTGAAGTCTGCATCGACATTCATAATAACCGTAAGAATGGGTGTATCTGTTTTCTCTAAGCTTGCCGATAGGCCACTGAAGGTGCTCATTTCCGAATTTCGTGGGCTTTACGGGCTCGTCCATAAAATTCTGTCCCGTCTGGAGCTGAGACGAAACTACCTCTCCGTTTTTCTCGAAAATAGTAAAAACGGCACAACTGTTTTCGATCTTGACTCCCTTGTCGGTCCATGCAGGGTGGCGTTTACCCATCATGCAAAGACGGTAGTCCCACTTTGTTCTGTCAAGCTCGTTTCCGTCAAACTCGTCGCTCCATACAAGCTCAAGCTCAACTCCATCGGGTAGCAGACTTGGACTGTGTCCCTCAACCTCAAATATTTTCATATGCTTTTCTCCTTTCGCTATATGCGATACATTAATTATAGATTATTTTTTTACACGGGTATATCATGATATTACGGCGTAATTATATATTCTTACGATTTATATTGCTTTTTTGAACACATGATGATATAATATTATTAAAGTGAGGTGAAGTGGCTTGAAAATATGCGAATTGAAGAGCTTCGGCGTGTTTGATACGGCGATCGCTCTGTCGGGTAAAAAAAGCACCAATAGCAGAATTACTAAATATTTTGAAATAGAATACTATATCGGCGCTACGGGAAAGGCAATTATAAACGGACAGACAATAGACATAGCACCCGGAACGTTGCTTTGCGGCAAGCCTGGACAGATACGCAGCAGTATAGCCGATTTCAGATGCTACTATATGCACGTTCATTTCCCACAGGAGTCGCCGTACAGGGAGATGCTTGAGCAAGCTCCTGTGTTTTTTCAGATCATTGACCGAGGAATATATGAGGGAATATTCGAGAGCCTTACCATTCATCTTCTGAACGAGGGATATGATGAGCAGTCAGATCTGATAAACGCTCGACTTCTTGAGCTATTTTATAATATAAGGAAGGATAGCCAAAAGAACGTAAACTGTGACCGACAGCCGCACAGAGAACGCTATAAGCTTATCCAATCTGTGCTTGAATACGTACAGGAGAATTACAGAGAGCCACTGACTCTTAAGGACATGGCGGATATAGTCGGCTATTCTCCCAATCATTTTCATCACGTATTCCGAACAGTAATAGGCAAGACTCCCCAGCAATATCTTTTGGAGGAGAGGCTGAAGCACGCTAAATGGCTTCTGGTTCAAACTGAAAAGACTTTGTCTGAGATCGCCTATGAGTGCGGATTTTCTTCTCAGTCCCATTTGTGTGCCCGATTTAAGGAAAATGTTTTTTGTACACCGGGGGAGTATCGCAAACGGAATCTGAATAATTACCGAATGTAAGTTATACACATGAAATGGTTTTAATTTGTCGATTTTGCATAAATGGCGTATTGTATAACTGTTGATTTTAGATAAAATATAAAATGTTGATTTTTTGCGAAAAAAATTGAAAAAAACGCTTGACAAATTGAGACAAAAGGGGTATAATATTGGAGTCGCCTTGAGAGAGGCGGGAACACGAAGCTGACTGAGAGAAAAAATTTCAAGAAAATTTGAAAAAAGATCTTGACAAGCGAAGCTGAGTGTGGTATAATAGACAGGCTGTCCCGCCCGAGAGGGAAGCGGAGAGCGAA
>JAGAPH010000093.1 GCA_017623375.1 Clostridia bacterium
AGAGTGCGTCAAAACATAATGAAATCTTAACCGTTATGCACGCAGGCTCCTCCACCCGCTACGCGGGAGCCCCCTCTCGGAGGGAGCCTTATGTGAGTGCGAACACAGATTGTAAACCCACCGACAAATCAAAATTTGAAGGTACACTCCACACAAAAAAGAGCTAAGTCAACCGACTCAGCTCTTTTGATTTTCATTACAGTTCCTCAACGGACACAACTCCGTCAAGCTTTGCGATAACAGTCATAAGCGCTTGATGAGATACCTTTCTCGGCGTCTGCAGAGAGAATACCGCGCAAGGATTACGTCCCTCCTTGGCGTTCTTGGTTATCTCCATATCTATTATGTATCCGCCCTTTTTCTTAATAGCGTCAACGATAGAGCCAAGATTTCCGCTTTCCGAATACTCAACGTAAAGGTTAAACGCTCTTGCGTTTGATACTATAAAATACTCAAGTCTCGCAAAAACAAGCTCAGCGAGAATAACAACCACAGTGGTTATTACCGCCCCCTCAAAATATCCTGCTCCGCAGCAAAGTCCCACTATTGCCGCCGTCCAAAGACCTGCCGCCGTGGTAAGTCCCTTTACCTGTCTGCGCTTGGTTATGATTATAGTACCCGCACCGATAAAGCCTATTCCCGCGATTACCTGCGCACCAAGCCTCGCCATATCGGTAAACAGGCGCATCTCAAGCACGAGATATTGGCTGGTAAGCGTGGTCATAGCCGCACCGAGGCAAATAAGTATGTGCGTTCTGAAGCCCGCAGGGCGGCGCTTGCGCTCACGCTCGATACCGATGCAGCCGCCGCAGACTACGGCGAGGAAAAGACGAACGGAAACGGAGAGCCAATCAAGCTCCGTTCCTCTTAAAAAATTAAGCCATTCAAACATTCTTCTCCCCCCTTATAATTCTTCGATGCTGCGTACGGTCTCTATCTCGGCAATAGCCGTCATGACCGCCGTGTGAGGCTTCTTCTTTGGAAGCTGAAGCGAAAAGATAGCGTTTGGATAGTGCGTTTCCGAATATTTCGCTTTAGTCACCTCCACGTCAAATATCCTTATATCATGCTGCTTTATGCGCTCAATGATGTCGGTAAGATCGTCCGTATTCTCAAATTCAACGTACAGATTTATATCGCGTGAACGTGAAAGAATAAAATGCTCAAGCTTAGAAAATACCACGATAGTCAAAATAATGAACGCGCAGCATATAAGTGCCGCGAGATAAAATCCCGCTCCGATACAAAGTCCCATGCAGGCAGACGCCCAAAGACCTGCTGCCGTGGTCATGCCCTTTACCTGTTGACGGCCCGTAACTATGATAGTTCCCGCGCCAAGAAAACCGATGCCGTTAATGACCTGCGCGCCAAAACGCGAAACGTCAACGCTGACAGACCTGCCCTCAAGTCCTTCAGCCCAAACACCCGTTATCATCATTGCAAGATATATGCCCAAGATCATCGTCATTGCCGCACCCACGCAAACGAGCATATATGTTCTGAAACCCGCGGGACGGCGTTTTTTCCCTCTGTCAATACCGATAAGTCCGCCGCAAAGCGCGGAAACGCCCACTCTTATGAGCATATCCCAAAAAGACAAAGTCACCACATTATTCCTCCATTTCCCAAAGCTCTATTTATTATCATATCCCTGTTTCCGACTAACGGTTACAAAAAAGGAACGCTGTATAATATAATTAATATATTATACCGCATTCCTTTGCTTTTTGCAAGTCTTTTTCGGAATTTTCAATTTTTTTAATGATTTATGAGTGATTTTTTGTTATTTTTCGCCGAGAGTGACGTAAAAAGAGAGACATTGTCCGTCTCTGAGTACAAAGACCTCTGCATTGTCCCCTGCGGACTTTACTTTCACCGCATCTTTAATATCCGACGTATTCCTTATCTCCGTTTGGTCTATTCTTACGATAAGATCGCCTACTCTCAGCTTTGCCGCCGAATCACTTTCTTGCGACGTAAACGACACTATCGACACCCCGCAAGTCTCCCCCTCACTGAAGCGCTCTCCCATTATGCCAAGTTTCGGCGTTACGGATACCACCGAGGACAGTACGTCCTCGCTCGGCTCCTCGCCAAGCCTTATTGCCTGCAATACCTGTGCCGCCGCCTCAAAAGGCAAGGCAAAGCTTGCCGCCTCTGTGCCCACACTCAGCATAATGGCTATCGCCTCTCCTCTTTCATTGAAAACAGGGCAGCCCTTGAGCACACTGTCTCCGTGTATACTCATCTGTATGGCGTTTATATTGGTCTGTCTGCCTTCTCCGTCGGTAACGCTCAGCTCTCTTTTGCAAAAGGATACCTCTCCCGAGCAAAGGCTTGACCCAAAGCTATCGGACATAAGCGCTCCTATGGCGTATATCTTGTCTCCCACGCTTACAGTATCATCTCGCGCAACGCTGACCGCCTTAAGGTCGCCGCATGGGATCTTAAGCAGCGCAAGATCCGCCGTACTGCTTGAGCCCACCTCCAATGCCTCGTAAACACTTCCGTCGTGCAGTAACACACGAATTCGATCTGCCTCTGCCACCGTTTCCCATAACGTGGCAATGTATCCGTCAGCGAACAGGACAGTGCCCGAGCTATAGGTGATCTCCCCGTTTTTCTCGGCTATCACAGTAACCGACGAGGGCGCCCCGCAAGCGTATATCTCCTCCGCATCAAGCGACACTGCTATATCTGCGGACGCTTCGCTATCCCGTCCCTCATCGACACTCTCCGTATCTTCGTGGGAAATGTCCTCCGACACGTCCTCTCTATCCATAAAGGTATATAAAAGTATACCTAATGCGGCAACGAGACACGCCACCGTTACAAATACGTATATTCCGCCTCCGCGCCTGCTTTTTTTCTTTGAATGAGCAGACGTTTCCTCTGCTCCGAGGTCGGGTGCGGGTATTTCTTCCGTTTCTTTCTCCGCACTCTCATCACAGTGCGAGACATCAGCAGGAATGACACTCATCGGCACGCTATCACGGTCATCAGCCGTATTGTTCTGCTCCTCTGTGCTCTCGCCAAATATCTCTTTTATTATATCCTGCTCATCGGCGGTCTCTGCGCTTTTAGTATCTGCTCGTTCTTCCGTCTTGCTCTCTGCCCTTTCGGCAGCGCGCCTGTTATGCCCAAGCCTTCCGTTATCCTTGGCAAGCTCCTGCTCATTGATATCCGCAAGATCGCCCGCTCCCTCATGTCTCAGTCTATTCAGATTTCTCCTGTGGATCTCTCTCATACGATCTCCCCCGCAAAACTCTCATTTTTTTAAGTTTTTGCGGTTTAGAGAGCGTTTATACATGGATTTCTTCAAATTGGGATTTGTCGGTGAGTTTGCTATGTTCGCACCAAACAAAATTGTAGGGACAGGCGTCCTCGACTGTCCGTTCGTAACACAAAGAAATCTTAACGTTTTCAATTAAGATACATTATCGCCAAGAACGGACAGTCATGTAGCGTAGCGGAATTGGACGCACTGTCCCTACAACAAAGAAAGTGCAAAC
>JAGAPH010000094.1 GCA_017623375.1 Clostridia bacterium
CGCGCCGCATTTGGAAGCCTCTCTCCGCTACGCTCCGTTCGGCTTCCAAATGCATAAAGGATGAACATAAAATGTGTATACAATCCTCTTGCACAACTGTTTACAATCTTGCTCTTGACAGAGGACGCCGGTCCCTACAACAAAGAGAGAGCGAACATGGATTATAAACCCACCGACAAATAAAAATTTGATGATTTATATATTTCATCTCAAACAAAAAATAAGCGGAATATATCCGCTTATTTTTTATCATGTCGGCAATTAAAGTCTGTCTATTATCGCTTCTATCAGCCTTTGGGACTGTGCGGCGGCGTGCTTCACCATTTCGGGATATTCCATAGTAGCCTTGCCCGAGGCACTGTCGGAAATCGAACGTACTATGAGACATTCAACGTCGTTTACGTAGCACACGTGCCCGATCGCCGCGCCCTCCATTTCGCAGCATACCGCTCCGAAATTGTCCGTGATGTATTTCTTCTTTTCCTCACTGCTGATGAATTGGTCGCCCGAGGCTATGATGCCCGTATGGCAGGTCTTGCTCAGCTCGGCAGCGGCTTCACACGCTATTTTTCTCAGTCTTTCGGACGTGGGAAGCACTACCTTGTTGATGCCCGATATCAGTCCTATGGGGTCTCCTATGGGAGAGGTGTCCATATCGTGCTGGACAACTCCGTCGGCAATAGCTATATCAAGCAGGTCAAGCTTGTCCGAAAGCGTTCCGCCCACGCCTGTATTGATCAGATGCGTTACGTTGAACTCAAGTATCATGGTCTGCGCGCAGATAGCCGCAAAGACCTTTCCGATTCCGCATTTAGCGATCACCACGTCCTTGCCGTAAAGCCTTCCGCTGAAAAATTCAATACCGCTAATAATCTTCGTGCGAGGCTCTTCAAGCTTATTTCTAAGTGCCTCCACCTCTACGCTCATAGCTCCTATTATTCCTATCTTCATATCTTTAAACACCTATCTCCTCATAAATTTCAAGCAAACGCTCCTCAAGGGCGTTCTTTTTTGTGTCAAGCTCAGAGAGCCTTACGTAATCGTATGCCGCCTCTCCCGACATTTCTGTTTCGATAGCCTCAAGCTCCGCCTCTATCTGCTTTTGCTCGGCGGCAAGCCTTTCCAATCGACGCTGAGCCTTTCGCGCGTCTGCCGCCTGCTTTTTGTTCTGCAGGTATATATCCTTGTTGGATGCGGACGGTGCGGATATGTCCGATTGCGGCTCTGATGCACACTCCGATGAAAGAAGCGCTCTGCGCTGCCTGTCGCGGCAAAGCTCCTCGTAGCCGTCTCCTGCCTTGTGTACGGTCATGTCCGTTGGCGGCTCACTTGGGCAGCCCGTCAGGTCAAGAAGCCTTGTGGCGAGCTTCCCAAGAAAATATCTGTCGTGAGAAACGGTTATTACCGTTCCGTCAAATCCACAGATAGCCTCCTCAAGCGCCTCGCGGGAGTCTATGTCCAAATGGTTGGTGGGCTCGTCGAGAATAAGCAGATTTATATCGGAAAGAATAAGCTTTGAAAGAGTAAGTCTGGCTCTTTCTCCTCCGCTCAGCTCACCCACCAGCTTGTAAACTTCGTCACCTGTGAAGCGAAACCTTGCAAGCGTGTTGCGTATCTCAAGCTCGGTAAGCGTTCGGTAGTTGCTCCAAAGCTCCTCAAGCACGGTATTTGAGGGGATGAGGTTCTGGTTTTCCTGATCGTAGTAGCCTACGTTTACGTTATATCCCATATCCACGTATCCCTTAGTGGGGGTAAGCCTGCCCATAAGTATTTTTATAAGCGTGGATTTTCCGCAGCCGTTGGGACCTACTATAAACAGTCTGTCGTTTCGCTTGACTACCAAGGAAAGCTCCTTGATGAGAGTAGGCGATGAGGGGTAAGCAAAGCTGATGTCCTTCAGCGTAATTACGTCGTTTCCGCTGGCAATGGACGAGGAGAACTTAAAGCTTATGCCCTTTGGCGCGTCCTTGGGACGCTCTATTCTTTCTATCTTTGCAAGCTGCTTGAGACGGCTCTCCGCGGCAATGATGTTGCGCTCCCTGTTCCACGCTCTCTGCTGAGCGATATACGCCTCCTGTCTTGCGATCTCCTTTTGCTGGTTCTTGTAGTGCTTTTCCTGTATCTCACGGTCGATACGTCTCTGCTCCATGCTCCCTGTGTAATTTCCTACGTAAAGCTTGGCTTTATGGTATTCGATGCAAAGAGTCTTATTGGTTATTCGGTCGAGAAAATAACGGTCGTGGGATATGACCAGCACGCATTTTTTATATGCGGCGAGAAAGGACTCAAGCCAGCCGAGGGTCTCCATATCAAGATGGTTTGTAGGCTCGTCGAGCATGAGGATATCGGGCTCTCTGCAAAGCTCTCGGGAGAGAGCGAGACGTGTACGCTGACCTCCGCTGAGGGAGGAGAATGGGCGGCTCATGCTATCGGAGTCAAAGCCCATTTTAGAAAGTGTGGAGGCGCACCTGCCGCGAAACTCAAGTCCACCGTCTCTGATAAAGCGTTCGTTGAGAGATGTGTATTCGGAGACCAAGGACTCCTTGCTTCTGCCTTGCGTATCGTTACCGTCGGCGAGCATAGCCTCGAGGGCGGCAAGCCTTTTCTCCGCTTCTAAAAGCTCGGGGAAGGAGTTGTACATCACCTCAAGCGCGCTTGCCTCTCCGTCCTCGCCCTCAAAATCACAGAATGCGTCGTCCTGCCGAAGTATGCCTATGCTTTTATCCTTTGAAATATATATGCTTCCCCCGTCGGGCTCAAGCTCGCCAAGTATAAGCTTGAAAAGCGTGGACTTTCCGCAGCCGTTAGCGCCTATGATCCCTATTCTGTCACATTCGTCCGCGGAGAACGAGACACCCGTCAGTATGGTATTCGTGCCGAATGAAAGGGAAAGATTTTCCGTACTTAATGCGATCATAAAATATCCTTACAGTTTGATTTTTACTTCCAAAGCGATGCCGAGGATCCTTGCCTCTCCCGACTCGAAATCGTCGGTGGACAGTTTTATGGGTTCATAGTCCTCGTTCTCGGGAATAAGGTAGATGTTTTTCTGGGAGCGTCTGAAGCGTTTTACCGTTGCACTGTCGCCACCCACAAGACACGCCACTATATCTCCGTTCTCGGCATACTGCTGCTTTCTGAAAAGCACCAGCGAGCCGTTGACCATGCCGATGTTCTTCATACTGTCTCCGCAGACCTTGAGGAAGAAATATTCGTCAACGTCGTCCACGTCGGCAAATTCATGTCCCAATATGGTCTCGTTTGTTATGATGGGGGAGCCCGCGCGTATCTCGCCGATAATTGGTATCATTTTTTTAGCCTTGACCGAGGTATATCCCGCAAGCTCACTCTCTCTGCCCACTCGCGAGCCGAGAAGAGAGTCAAGGCTTACTCCGAAATGATCGGCTATGCGTTTCATTTTGTCCGCCTTGGGAACGGAGCGTCCGTTTTTCCAATCGGTAAATGTGGAGGCAGAAATGCCCGTTGCCTTTGACACCCTGTAAACGGTGGTATTGTTCAGCTTAAGAAGCTCTTCAAAGCGTTTGTAGCTCATGTTGCACCTCTTTATTATTTAATGAGGAAATGTAAAAATAATTTTGAAAAGCATTATGAAATCCGTCATAATACATTCCTTATATAATTATACGTTATTCTTTCAATATTGTCAAGAATAAAATAGGATTTTAAAGAAATTCAATACGGCAGACATTTTGGGAAAGATTTCGGAAAACCGAAAATATTGTTTGTAAAAAAATTCAAGATTAACAGAAACAACATATTTTGTTAATACCAGAATTATTAAATTAAAGTAAAATTATCTCGATATCTGATGAGGAGGGACGGAAAATGGGAAAATTTTCGGGAATACTGTTGTGTACTGATTTTGACAATACACTGGCGTATGGGCAGAAGGTCTCTCCGCGCAATACTGAGGCGATAAAATATTTTCAGGATAACGGCGGTCTTTTTACTATCATTTCCGGAAGAAGCGAATACTTTTTCAATAACCACACAGAGATAATCCGTCCCAATACCTATCTCGGTTGTGTGAACGGCTCGGTCATATACGATCCCTTTGAGGACAGGATAGTTTGGGAGGGCTTTATGTCGGGTGACATGGTTACTCCTGCCATTAAGATAATAAATGACGTTAAAAATATCAAAAATATAATGGTGTTCAGACAGGGAGAATTGATTACCGTGATGACGGACGGAAAGACTGCTTACGAGGAGCTTCGCGCCGCCATGTCCTTACCCGTTTATAAATTGATATTTCATTCCTTGCCCGACACTCCCTTTACACAGGAGGAGTGCAGGACTATATCCGAATATCTCGGAGAAGAATTTGAAGCCATGCGGAGCTGGAATTGCGGTATAGAGGTGCAGAGCAGGGGCTGTAATAAGGGGCGCGCGGCAAAACGGATAGCGGAGCTTACGGGGGCGAAGCTTTTGGTGTGTGTTGGCGATTACGAGAACGATATCTCCATGATAAAGGAGGCAGATATCGGCTATGCGGTGGAAAACGCTCTTGACTCGGTCAAGGCAGTGGCGGACAGAGTGACCGTGGACGTAAGGGAAGGAGCTATAGCAGCGGTTATAGATGACTTGGAGAAAATAAAAATATAAAAATACAATTACTTCGTATAGGCATAAATCACAAGCACCGATTGGGCTTTTTTGTGAATTATGCCTTTTGAATTTTTTCGCGTTTTGTGGTAAAATATTAATATAGGAAACAAGTATCATCCGAGACGTAAGGAGGGCGCGAATGTTTGAGGTTGGCAGCTATGTGATATACCGTTCCGAGGGAGTGTGTGTCATATCCGACATACGAAGCGAAAGCTTTGGTATGATAGGCAAGGAGGAGGAATATTATATACTGACACCTGTAAATGACGGAAAGTCTACGGTTTTCGTGCCGCTTGCTAACGAAAAGCTGGTGGGCTTTATGCGCCGTTTGCTGACTGCTGAGGAGATAACGGCTATGCTGAGTGAGCTGAGAGATGAACGTTTGGAATGGATAACCGATAGCCGTGCCCGCAACAACTCTTTTAAGGAAGTTCTCCTTCGTGGAGACCGTCGGGAGCTTATCGTGCTGGTAAACACGGTTTCGGAAAAGCTCGATCAGATCGCGGAAAGCGGAAGAAAGGCGGGCTCTACCGACCTTAATGCGCTTCACAAAGCGGAAAGAATGCTTTATGAGGAGTTTTCGGCAACTACGGATATCGCTTCAATGGATAAGATAGTTCCGTTGTTGAGAGGGCATATATCTCTATTGCCGAGGAAAAAGATAACTGATGCGTGGGGAAACGAACGGATATAAGCGAGAGAAGAAAAAGGCGAAAAGTTTTTCGGATTTTTTTCGGAAAGATAGCAAAAACATATTGACAAAACGGCAAAAATAGGGTATAATATTAAAAGCAGGTCTTGAGAAACGGCAGACTTGTTATGGAGAAGTACTCAAGAGGCCGAAGAGGCGCCCCTGCTAAGGGTGTAGGTCGGGTATACCGGCGCGAGAGTTCAAATCTCTCCTTCTCCGCCAGAAAAAGTCCTTGATTTTCAAGGACTTTTTTCATTTTCATAGCTCAAAAATCCCTTACAATCCCATACGGACATAAAAATCACGATTTCCCATACTGGTAGCACGCAGAAATGCGTGCTTTTTTTGTTTTCAATCGGCGTTGGTTGCTCGAACATTTTTTCATAATAACGGTTATAAAACGCCATATAATGCATAAGTAGATATAACTCTAACTTCTCGTTGATGGCTGAGTCGTTATATCTACGGTGTATCAAACAAACCTTGCGGTGCAAGCACCTATAAGCCAGTAAGGAAACAGTTTGGTTAAAATTGTTTCCGCTGGCGTATGTCATAACGTTAAATTAAAGTAAAGGAGATATAAACAATGCAGATAATGCAAATCTTTCAATCAAAATATGATTTTGTAACAAGTAAAAGGTTTAATAACAAAATCAAGGAATACGAAAAGTTAGGCTTTGTAATCACCAATTCAATTATTGATGATTGCAATTTAGCTTATCTTGACCAAGTATTGCTTTGGTTAAATCCTAATCGGTATTTAAGATATTTAGATGGTTATTTACTCTATTTTGGTGATGATGCTACCCTTAAATATTGTATCAAAAGTAATGGTGCATATCAACTTTTTGGTAAACAACAATTCTTTAGACCGTTTGCCTTTATTAAAGATGTTTTAGGCTTTAATGAGTATCAAACGTATTATATTCTTCATACCTTTTTGAAGAAAGTCAATAAAACGGATATTGCAAATCTTCTTAAAACAGAATATCCATTGTTGAGATCAAATGTTCCTGTAAATGATACGTTTCTTAATTATTACAAAAAGTTTAAGCCCAGTAAGGATGGTTTAGCTAAGCTTTATGGTATTTATGAGTATAAACATCATATAGATCATAACTTGCTGTCAACGATGATGTTTAATCGTTTTATTACCTTAGACAATCAAGGCAATATATACTATCCTACATCCTATAATGGTAAGGTTGTGTCAGTTTATAATTTGTCCGCAGACGAGCTTTATTGTAGTGATCGAAGCGTTGGTTCTTTCTTTACAGAGCATCCAGCATCCAAAAGTATGGATGCGGTAAAAAGGTTATTTGTTTTTAGCGACATTCTGGATATGCTAAGCTTCATTACCTTGTATCGCAACAATTTGTTTTCGTCCTTTAAGATTTTCAAATCTCAAACTGGTTACTTATCCTTGAATGGTAATAATTATGATGAATTTGTTCGTTTCATAAAACAGCATCCAAACATTAAGACCGTATTTGATTGCACTAAAAACCAAGGTTACCACTTTATACACGAAATTAAGCAATACGGTGATGATGCCAATGTAATAATAACATCAACTGATAATCTTAGTACCGAAGAAGCTGAGTTTCAAGGGCGTCTGGAACGCCAGTTTTATGCATCTGGCAGGTACAACCAATACCGTATTGAAAGCCGATTTAAGAGCAAACTTAAAAAATATCTTAGCGAAGATATTTTCTTATGGGATCTTCACGACATTTTGAAAAATTATGATTGCGATGGCAACGGAGCTGTAAGCTGGCAAGCCATATTACAAAAAGAATATGCCAAAGGAAACATTTCAGCCGATGAAGCTATGCTTTTAAGCAAAGAGGCGATTGATCAATGGGCTGTCAAAAAACCAGTAGCAAAGAACACTACTGAAAAGCAGGAGCTAAACGCAAATAGCATAAAGGTTGGCGATGCTGTAGAACACAATAAATATGGCGTGGGTAGAGTTAAAGAGATTACGGATAATATGGTTATTGTTTCATTCAACGTAGAAGAAAAGAAATTCCCATTCCCGATGGCTTTTGATAACAAATTCTTATTCCAATGTCAAAACGAACAGCCAATGCCTGTTGTCGAAGTTGATGAAAGCTATATTCCGATAAGTATATTTGATCGCAACCTGCCAGACGATTACCTTCCTTTTTGAGTACCACGCAAAAAAATTTGTTATTAGACAAAAAATCAGTTATATTTACAAAAACACATAGTATAATAAAGATAGGTAGTGGTGAAATGCCATTATTAAGCAAGGCTTTGAAAACTGAAAGTTATTCAAAAAGCAGAAAGGCGGTACGTTATGTTGTTTTTATGTTTGTTATCCTTTCTTTTTTCCTTTCTTTTTAACATACAGCCAGTCTTTTTAACGTAACGTACCGATTTCCCCCGAAAGGGGGGAGCAGACCAGCGAATTGGTCGAACTTGCAAGGTTTCAGAAAAAAGAACCTCTCCGGCATAAGTGATTTTATGCCAGAGGGGTTCTTTTGTTTTATACTCTCGGTCTGTTAAACTCTTTATAAAGCATTCCTGCCAGAGCTGACATAATTGCTTGGTATTTGCTCTTGTTCTGGAACAAGGAAGTGAAAGCTTCGGTTTGCTCCACGTAGCTGTCCTGTGCAACCTCGTCAAATGTTTTTGGGAAGATGCTCTGGGCGAATACCTGCGGATCGGAAGTCTGTGCAACCTTACGCAACTTCTTATCATCCTTGAGCCTATCGTGCAGAGCGTAAAGAAGCACTCTGTCTGCATCGCTGAAATCACCTGCGAATAGCTCATTGATACGCTGGATAACTTCTTCCAGAGGTTCTTTCGCTTCGGGAACAGCCTTACCCTTGCTGTCGGCAGGTTCATACACGCCTGACTGGTCGATCAGAGCAATTTCGCCCTTGAAGGTTTCTTCCAGCTTGTAGAACTCCAGCTTCAATGCACCTTCCAGATCGATCATATGCGTAGGTTCAAGAGGTAGCAATCTGAGCAGGTAGGAACAGAATACGTATTCCTTCTGCATTTCCGCATCGAACATACGGCACACCTGCGAGATATAGCCGTACCACTTGATGTAGGAACGCACCTGTCTTCTGAAGTTGTAGCGTTCATCAGCTTGCATCTTGTTGTAGCGGTCAGCAACAGGCTTGAGGGCAGAAGTCATTTTACCCATCATCGTGCTATCCTGCTTCTTGTTTGAGTAGTAGATAGCGGAGAACGCCTGAATATCGTTGTCAGAGTAGATATTGTAGGCGTGAAGCTCACTTTGTAACTTGTAAATCAAATCGGTGTTTACTTCCTGCGAGAGCGAAGTTTCTTGATAGAACGGCTGGAACGCTTCTTGTATGTCTTCTGCCGTGTTTACAAAGTCGAGAATGAAAGTATCGTTCTTTCCTGCACAGATGCGGTTCAGTCTGGAGAGCGTTTGTACGCACTTAACGCCACGCAACTTCTTGTCAACAATCATTGTGTGAAGCAAGGGTTCATCAAATCCTGTCTGGTACTTCTCAGCAACGATCAGCACGTTGAAATTGTCGTGGAACTCTGCCTTGGTCTGTTCCTCGGAGATGTGGGAGCCGTCCTTACGCACGTTCAGGCTGGTTTCGGTATATTCGTTTACGCCATCCTTAACAGCACCAGAGAACGCCACCAGAATGTCAACGTCGGTGTATTTCTGTTCTTCAATGTAACGCTTTACTTCGTGATAATAGCGAACAGCCGCCAGACGAGAGGATGTAACCACCATCATTTTGCCCTTGCCACCAATAGCCTTGGATGTGGTGGAACGGAAGGTTTCAACGATAATCTGGGCTTTCTGTGAGATATTATAGGGGTGCAGTTCCTCAAATCTGCGTATAACCTTAGCGGCACGTGAAGCAGGAACTTCGGGGTTGTCGGGAATGGTCTTGGCAATCTTGAAACAAGTATGGTATGTCATATAGTTCTGGAGGACATCCATAATGAAGCCTTCCTCGATTGCCTGTTTCATGGAATATACGTGGAAGGGGTGGAACGAACCATCTGTGTATTCTGTGCCGAACATTTCCAAGGTCTGCCCCTTGGGTGTTGCGGTAAAGGCAAAGAAGGAAAGGTTCTTGTGTTTGCCGTGAACGATCATTTCCTGCAGCAGTTTGTCGTGGGTGTCAACCTCGTCTTCGGCAATTCCTTCAAGTTCCGCATACTCACGGAGAGCTTCTTCGGTGTCTGCCAGAGCCGTTTTCAGCTTGACGGCAGAAGCACCTGTCTGGGAACTGTGTGCTTCGTCCACAATAACGGCAAAGCCCTTACCCTTGGTGTTCTCAACCTCGGTGTAGATTACAGGGAACTTCTGGAGCGTGGTAACAATGATTCTGCATCCGTTGTTGATAGCATCCCTGAGGTCTTTAGAGGTCTTTCCTTCGCCAATGGTTTCAACCGTACCCAACGTATGGTCAAAGGACGAAATTGTGTCTTGAAGCTGTCTGTCAAGCACAGTACGGTCTGTAACGATGATAACGGACGAGAATATAGGCTTGTTGTTTTCGTCGTGCAAGGATGCCAGACGGTACGCAGTCCAAGCAATAGAGTTTGACTTACCAGAGCCAGCACTATGCTGAATGAGGTAGTTTGTGCCTGTGCCTCTCTGGCGAACATCGGCAATCAGCTTGCGAACAACATCAAGCTGGTGGAAACGTGGGAATATAAGGGTTTTATTGTCCTTACAATGGATAAACTTCTGGATAATGTCAAGAGCACTATCCTTCATCAGAACGTTCTCCCAGAGGTACGCTGTCGGGTATCCGTTGGGGTTGGCAGGATTGCCCTTGCCACCATCGTTGCCAGCACCGTTTGAACCTTGGTTGAACGGCAGGAAGTACGTATCACCCTTCGCCAGTTTGGTTGCCATAAACACATCGGTATGGTCAACACAGAAGTAAGCAAGAATACGCTTGTTAAACTGGAACGGAAGCTCTCTGGGATCACGGTCATACATCCATTGTCTTTTGGCGTTGTCAACGTTTTGACCTGTGTACTGGTTCTTGAGCTCCAGAGCGAAAACAGGAATACCGTTGATAACCAAAACCATATCCACGGATTTGTTGTTGTCTGCGGAGTAATGCCATTGGCGTACCACGTTGCAAACGTTCTGCTGGTAGAGCACAGTTGCCGTCTTGTTCAGATGGGATTCGGGCTTGAAGTAGCATACACGGAAGGTAATGCCCCTGTGCTTAAAACCGTGCCTGAGCACCGAGATCAGACCGTAAGCATCACAAGCGTTGTTGAACGCTATGCAGAACTTCTTAACAGGATCGCTTTGGCAGGTGTTCTCAAAGCGTACCCATTCTCTCGGCTGTGTTGCCTTGATAAAGCTGATTAGCGTGTCAACGTAAAGTCCGACAGCAGGATCGTATGTATCGGTGGTTTTGGTGTAGCCACCTTGTTCGGTCAGGAAGAACGCTTCTATGTCGGTTTCAAATCGTTTTTCGGTTGTAATCATAATTTTTTCGTCCTTTCGGTGATTACATCAACTGAAATTTCTTTAATTTCTCTAACAGTATGTAACCAAGGGGATATTTTAGAATATTCTTTTACAAGGTGTAAGCAAAGCACTTTCACCTCATAATAATAAGAATTATTCAAAGTATCTTTAAGCTCTATGAAAAGATTATTGACATCATCATTAAAACAAAACTCTACATAGATTGTTTTATTTGGAAGCATTGTTTTATTGCATTCTACATTCCACCATTTTCCGTCATGAAATATTTTTTCAATAGTAAAAGAGGAGTGGTCGGAATTTTCCAGTTCAAAAAAGACTTTGCATCCCAGATCTTCGGTAGCATCATCAAAGCAGACTTTTTTATTCTCAACCTTCTTTATTGGCTGATAAAGCATATTGAAAGTAAAAATAGGTTTTGCCTTTGAAATTTCTTCTTTCTTTTGCTCTGCTTGGGTATGCTTTATTGTCCAAGCTACACCGACAAGAGTAATAAGACCGCCATACACTGCCGAGACAATAGGAATGACAACATTCTGCAAATCGGCATTTGGTATGATATATATCAGATACACCGACATTCCCACACCGACAATAAAGTCTTGCACAAGTCCCCATTTCAGTTGAGGATTTCCACCGATGAAAGCCTTGGATAGATTCATAAAGATGATTGTCATAATGAGTCCACCGAAGATAAACTTCAAAGCAAGACTATCCAAGATAAATGCCATATAGAAAAGGTCACAAAGCCAATAGAAAAGTATTAACAATCCAAATGTTAGATTTGCATTTTTCTTTTGCTCCTCGGTAGGTTTAATCTTTTTCTCTCCCATAATCTTAATGTTGATAATTCCTATGGGGATAAGGAGAAATATTACTCCAAATATGAGCCATTCATACCACATATTGTTTCTCCTTTACTTAAGAATCGCCACGATCAAGGAAGCCGCCGCAATCAAAGTAGAAACTGCAAAAGAAATCCAAGAGAACACCTTTGCATTTCTTGCATCCTTTTTTGCTTCTTCAGACTCTCGCTTAGCATCCTCTACCTGTTGTGCTAAAATCTTATTTTGTGTTTGCATTTCAGCAACAATGCTTTGGAAGTTCTTATTAAGATTCTCAGTTCTTTCGGCTTCTTTTTTTCTCTTGTTCGTGTTTTCTTGCCATTTGGCTTCTTTCGTATCTTGATAGCTGAAAAGCCGATGTGATTGAATCCAATTCACTCATTTACACAATCTCCTTTTTGCCCGTGACATACTCAAAGATGAGAGATTTTTTATAGGTCTCCATTTCGGCAAGCAGAGCAGTTTTCTTTTCGATAAGGGTGTCGATTTCGGCACATTTTTGGTCGAGGTAATTGGCAATCTCCTTTTGCTCTTGTGTTGGTGGAATCGGAATGGTGAAATTCAAAAATTTATCTGCTTGCAATCTCCATCTTCCCATACCACTAACACCTTGACCCAAACCATAAAAAATGCGATTAGAGTAACACATTTGCATTAAATACAAATAGTACTGTTTACAATTATTAATTGTGTCGTTGAGCACAAACACTCTATAGTCTGGACTCGTTACACCTTCATATTGGGATATATCAACCCAACCAGTAAGCAAGTCCATATGATTCATTGCAAAATCACCAATAGCAACAAGTTGATAATTTGAATAGTTTTCTGCCAACTGACCTTCATTGCTTGAAATGTTTTTAGGAACAACACCTTTTTGAGTAATGGATAATACTGTATATCCTTCTTTACCAGCAATATCTTTTTTGATGGTAAATACATATTTCAGTTTTCTTATATCCCATTCCGATGGAATACATCCATACCATATGTTGCCACTATCCTTCATAGGTCTATCACCTCGGATGCCCTTGGTGACTGCCTCTGTGATGACCGACTGCTTGAGTTTCTTGTATTCCTCAATGGTGGCTTTGGTCTGCTCGATGACTGCATCAATCTCGGTACATCTTCTGTCAAGAAAATCGGCTATATCATCTTGCTCTTGTTTTGAAGGCAATGTAATAACTATATCAGCCATTTCATTGTTCATTATCTTGTATCCATTTATATCTGCTCGTTTATGATAAATAGCAATATACTCTAAAGCAAATTTTAAATATTTTAAATTATGAGCATTTGAGTATGGTAATAAAGTGCCACATACATTTGTGCAATTATGCTTTCCTGTTCTCAAAAACACTGTGCCTGCATTAGCACCATCAGTTGTCCAAGTCAATTGGTCTCTATCAAAATCGTATGTATCAATATATCCAAGGCAACCATTATTTTTTGTTTGTGAAGAAAAAACTGGATATAAACCTTCTTCGGTTAACTCGGTTACAGCAATAACTCTACCTCTGCCAATTTGAAAAAGTTGTTTTACTTTTGGCAGTTTCCAATGGCTCGGTATCTCCCCAATCCATTCAATCCCACTGTCTTTCATTTCTATCGGCATAGGTCAATTCTCCTGTTCGAGGTTAGTCCTAATTGCAGTGTACTCTTTTTCCACCTCAATTAAATAGTTTTCAAACCAACAGTATTTTTGTAAAATTTTCGATCTATTTTTTCCTTCTCGCTCTTTTTCAATATTTTCCTTAATGTGTTTTTTTGCATAGTATAAAAGACTTTCTGTCGCTTGTGTATCCTCATAATCAAAGAGATTAAAGAAAACACAGTTATCAAAATCTTTTAGACAACTAAATTTTTCTTCATACTCAATTCCAGAAATGGCAAATTCATCGAAGATTTTTAACAGTTCTTCGCTCAAAATTATGCGTGGATAAATAGCAACATTCTCTTCCAAATATACTACTTTTACAAGTCCTTCACCCCAAACCAATAAATCATTAATCATCAATTTATCAAAAGTAATTGCCCCTCTAAATAAAATCCCTTTGTTTGCTATAGAGTGAAGAAAAAATCCCAAATAATCAACCAATTTACGATAAGATAGATATACATCTTCCTTATCAAATGAATCCTTTACAGGATAAGCAAAAAGAATATTGTCAGAAAAAATTTTAACTTTTATATCTTGAGCTTCAAAAAGTTCGACTTGGGGCATAATCCTATCCGCTAACAAAAATTGATAATAGATATCTTTAAAAACTTGCTTATCATCTTGATGTGCAATTTTATCCCTTATCCCCAAAATATCTATGTAGGCTATGACATAGTTTTGTTCTTGAGGAATGTTTGGTATAGATAATTTATCTTTAGACATGTTTACTCCTTGGGGTATTTATTTCAATATGTTGTGTATAGATTCATTTATATCTTTTTCCAATTCAATGATTCTCGACAGAATATCGTCCGCCGCCTCGGGCTTTTGATACTTATAGAAGTATCTTGTCATGGGGATTTCATATCCCACCTTGGTTTTTGTCTTATCAATCCAAGCGTCGGGAGCATAAGGAAGAACCTCGCGTGCGAAGTACGCATCAATGTCTTCTTCCATGGGTATGTTCTCGGTATCACGGAGATCGGCATCAGCAACCTTCTTGCCCTTCTTGAGCACAGGCTTGCCGTTTTCATCAAGCAGAGGTCTTTCTACCACGATTTTGTTGTAGCCAAATTCAACGGCATCAAAGATCTTCGCTTCGCAGTAAATACCGTTCTTGTCGCCAAATATACCTTCTGTGAATTCACCATATGCTTTTACAATAAGTTCACGGCAATAATCGGTAATATCATTTCTCTTTGTTCCGATGGATTTTCTTCTTGGCTCGTAACAATGGGAAGCATCAATCAACTGTACCTTGCCAGCACGATACGCAGGTTTGTCCTTCGACAGTACCCAGATATACGTTGCAATACCTGTGTTCATAAAGGCATCGTTGCTGAGCTGAATAATGGCATCCAGCCAATCGTTTTCAAGGATATACTGGCGAATGTTAGAAGGACCAGAACCTGCATCACCAGAGAACAAGGGCGAGCCGTTCTGGATAATTGCCATCTTGCCATCATCGGCAAGCTTGGCAAGACCGTTCAGAACGAACAACTGCTGACCGTCGGAAATCTTAGGCAAGCCGGGTGCAAAGCGACCAGCTTCACCCAGCTTCGCTTCTGCCTCAACTGCCTTTTGCTCTCTTTTCCAGTCAATGCCGAAGGGGGGATTCGATATGATGCGGTCAAACTTGTATCCTTTGAACTGGTCTTCGGAAAGCGTGTCACCGAAACGCATATTGTTGGGATCACCGCCACGGATCATCATATCTGCTTTTGCGATAGCAAAGGTGGAAGGATTGAACTCTTGACCAAAGCACGTAACGGTTGCATCCTCGTCAAGTGCGTGGATGCGTTCTTCCATACAGGAAAGCATCTGGGAAGTACCCATAGCCATATCGTACACGGTGATGTTCTGACCGTTGAACTTTGTATCGGAAAGCAGAATATCGGTCATAAGGTAAATAATATCTCTGGATGTAAAGTGTGCTCCTGCTTCTTCGCCGTAGGATTCATTGAATCTGCGAACAAGGTCTTCAAACACGTAGCCACAATCGACAGCAGATATTTTGTCAGCACCAAGGTATCCTTTGGGGCTATTAAACTCTTTGATAACGAGGTAGAGGGTGTTGCTCTCTACCATTCTTTTTATAATGTTGTCGAAGTCGAACTTCGCCAGAACATCCTGTACGTTGCCAGAGAATCCGGCAAGGTAATCTCTGAAGTTCGCTTCGATGTTTTCAGGATCGGCAAGGAGCGTTTCAAACGTGTACTTGGATACGTTGTAGAACTGGTATCCAGATGCACGTGTCATAAAGCCGTCGATAACTTCCAGAGTCTTGACCTTCTCATAGGTTTCCAGCACCTTTGCGTGGGTGGGAAGCAGACAGTCGTGGAAACGCTTAACAACGGTCATAGGCAGGATAACCAGACCGTATTCGTGGGGCTTGAAAGGACCTCTGAGCATATCTGCCACGTTCCAGATCAGAGTCGCTTTCTCGGATATATTTACGCCAACGTTGCTTATATTAGCCATTATTCTTGTACCTCTCCTTCGGTGTTTTCTGCTGGGATGTATTCAACGATGTCGCCATAATTGACATTAAGGACGGCACAGATTTTATTCAGAACGGTCATACTGACTTCTTCGTTCTTACGCATCTTTGTCATTGTGTTGGGTGCGATGCCAGCGAGTTTTCGCAGGTCGCCTTTGCTCATTTCACGTTCGACGAGCAAACGCCAAAGCGGTTTGTAGGATACCATATACGTTCCTCCTGTAAGGTATAGTGATCCTATACATTATAACATAAACTTTCACTTTTTTCAATAGACTTTCGCAAGATGTTGCGAAAAAAGTTATTATAACTGCGATTTCGACATATAATACAACAAAGCGTATGGATTTACGCATATTCGACAGGTCAAGAATTAGGTTTGTAACGAAACAGAAAGGATGTAAAAAATGAAACTTTGGACGAAAGAAATTGAGCAGAGGGCGGCAAAATTTCCACTCGGCTCACAAGATGGCAAGGGCTTGGATGCCATTGTGCTTGTGAAGTATTTTAATCCCTACGGAGCAGGCACGTGGCTTATCACGGAAGCAGAAAAGCAAGAAGATGGTGACTATTTGCTTTTCGGATTTTGCCACATCTTTGAGTGGGAATTTGGCTATGTAACTCTTAGCGAAATTCTGAACACCAAAGTGAACTTATTCGGATGCCAGTTACCGCTTGAGCGTGATCTCTACATAGGCGAAAATGCCACAGTACGCGATTTCGCACAGGCGTATTAAGGAAAAGTGCCTTTATACTGGCAATCATACTTGCCTTTTCTCAAAGCGTAAAAAACGTTGAAAAGGCAAATATGTACCGCAGAATGATACTTTTCAGAAAGTATATTGAAAAGTATCAATGAAATTCGATTTGTGCTTGGCTCGAGATAACGCAGCCAAGCATCATATTGAATTTTTTATGGGGGAAGAAACGGCGAAAGCCGTCTCTTCCCGAAGAACAAGCTCCAAACTTAGGTTGGAGCAACGCAGGATTTTTGCGAAAAAAATCCAACATTTTTTTGATGGGTTGTGCCTACTTTCCCTTAAAAGTTTGGTTTTAGTCTTAACGAAAATTCAACACTAATGGGGGGTGATAATTCTGTGGGTAGAAACCACAAAAACATTAAAATACAGCTAAATCAAAAGCTGGATAGCCTTTTGAGGATCGGACAAAAGAAGCAAAAAGAAAAGGTCGGTTCGCCCAACTACAATCCTAACCGATCAGAGGGAGTGCATAGTATTCAAACAGCACAAACATATCGGCAGGTCATAAATGATTTTGGTTCTTTCCTCAAAAACGAGGGCGTAAAGGATATTTCACAAATTGACAGTCAAGTGGTTGCCAAGTATATGGAAACCAAGAAAGGACAGTCAAAATGGACGACGGCAAAAATTTGCTCGAGTTTGAACAAGGTTTTGCAAACGAACTATACCCCAAAAGACTTTAACATAGGGAACAGAAGTCAAAAAGAGGTCATACACAATAGACGGATTTTAACGGCAAATTCAACAGCCGATAGATCCAGTAATCAAGATGCCCTATGGTTCGCATCCTGTACAGGTGCAAGGCGTGAAACGCTTATGAGCGTTACCGCCAATCAAGCCATCCGAAATGACGATGGGCAAGTCATTGGTTTTCGCTTTGAGGGTTGCAAAGGTGGGAAAACAGGCTGTGTGTTGGTGCTCCCAGATCAGCGTGAGAAAATGACCAGCTTCGTTGATAATAAGATTGCAACTGCCGGTCAGAACGCACGCCTTATTTCGCATTGCTCAAAGAACTGTAATCCGCATTATGAGCGTGGGAATTACGCCCAATCCTTATATTCCAGCCTCAAGGAAGCGAAGGACAATGGACGTGATTTGTATGATGGTCGGAGAGGTCTATTTATTGATCAGCAGAAATACGAACAGGCAATGAACCACCCCAGATATTCTTCGCCAACGGTACGTGGCTACGATACTGCGGTGCTTGCCGAACTCGCACAACACCTTCTACATTATAGAATCTCGTCCACACTTATCTATCTGGATAGGGATTCCGTATAAAGTGAAAAAGCACTTCTACCCTTTGTGGCAGAGGTGCTTTTATTATGCGTTGAGTTATAAACCGCAAATGGATTTTATACAATATAAGGTTATAACGCATAGATGCGTTGACAGAAAGGATGTTTAATATGCAAGGCAAGAATTATTTGAATGGCAACAGAAGTATGAAAGTGTTTATCACAAACCTTGGTCGCTATAACGAGGGTTATCTTGTGGGCAAATGGGTAAAGCTCCCCGTGGACGATGAAACGCTCGACAAGGTGCTTGAGGAGATCGGTATCAACGAACAGTACGAGGAATATTTCATCACGGACTACGAAAACGAATTTGTGGCTATCGGTGATGTTATTTCGGAGTATTCAAGCGTGGCGGCGTTAAATAAGCTCGCAGAACGCCTTGAGGTGTTGTCGGATGCGGATGCCGACAAGCTCGGTGCGGTGCTTGAATATGAAGCCTGCAGGAGTGTGGCAGAGGTCATAGACCTTTTGGACGAGCTTGACGAGTTTGATTTGCTCCCCGATGTTACGGATGATGAGGGGTTGGGGTATTACTACGTGGAAGAATACGGAAGTATCGATATTCCCGAACACCTAAAAAATTATTTCGATTATGAAACGTTCGGCAGAGATGTAAGGCTCGAAAATTCGTGCCTATTCACAAGTTACGGCTTCTTGCTCGACAACCGCTAAAAAGCTGAAAATATAGGCGGAGGTTGCTCGAACACAATTTCTCTTTTTATGAAAAATATCACTCTAAAATATGTGTACGTTAGAAATAACGAATACATTTCGTAAAGGATATTTTAAGTATGAATACTGTAAATACAAGTATTACAAGAGAAACGCTCCCGATGTATATCGGAGTCCATGACGCTGTGAGAATGGGCATCACCCGAAACAGCTTTTACACGCTAACCCACCGTGACAATGATTTTGTGGTGGAGATTGGCGGCAGAGTCTATCTCGACCGAGATGGATTGCTCGCTTGGCTCGACCGAGGCGGCGACAAGAAGAATAACAGAAAGGATAAGGAATAAGCTATGGCAAACAAGAAGAATACCGCCAAGAATAAAGGCAAGGTTTCCAATGGTATGGGAAGCATCCGCAAGAGAAGCAACGGCAGTTATGAGGTACGCTATACCGAGGGGTTTGACCTTTCGGGCAAGCAAATTCAGCGTAGCAAGAGCTTCAAGACCGAGCGTGAAGCTAACGAGTTTAGAATCAAAACGCTCAACCAAATCAATGAGGGTACTTACGTGTCGCCCAATCAGATGCCGTTTGAGGAAGGGGCAATATACTATCTCAACCACCATACATCAAATCTTAAGGATTTAACAAAGAAATCCTATGAAGATCGTTTGAGATTACATATTATCCCTGCTCTTGGGAACATAAAGCTCTGCAAACTGACCTCTTTTGCTGTACAGGACTTTGTAGATGGGCTCGGTCGTAAAACAGACGAACGCAAAGCTCTTTCTCCAAAGACAATCAAATGTATCCACGGTGTATTGCATAAAGTACTTAGCAAAGCTGTTGGGTTGGGATATTTAAGCAAAAATCCAGCAGATGGTGCTACATTGCCCAAAGTAAAGCAAATCGAGGTGAAACCTCTTAATGATCGTCAAACAGTAGAGTTTCTAAAGGCTATAAAGGGCGACATATATAATCAAGTTTATATGATTGCTTTGTTTATGGGACTTCGCCAAGGAGAAGTTTTAGGCTTAGCGTGGGATTGTATTGACTGGGAGAACAATGTTATCACAATCAAACAACAGTTACTTAGAAAACGCGATTATGAATTGATCGAAAGCATCGATGATGACGACAATAATCCATATAAGATCGCTCCTGTTAAAGACGACGATGTTCGTTACATTTGTGTCGACGATGAAATCATGGATATTTTTCGCACTCGACTTGAAGAACAGAACGAGCAACGCAAACGAGCTGGCGACCTTTGGTATGAGCCGTTTCCCAACCTCGTTTTTGAAAATGCGTTTGGCAAGAATTTTGCTCATAGCACCGTCCGCAAACATTTCAAGAAAAGCGTCGCAGAGATTGGATTGCCCGAAGAGCGTTTCCATAATTTGCGACACAATTACACTGCAAGAGCACTTGAGAGTGGAGATCCTGTGAAGGTAGTACAAGATAATCTCGGTCACTCCACAGCGGATTTCACATTAAAAGTTTACGCTCACGGGACAAAGGAAGCACAAATAAAAAGTGCCAAGAATATGAATGACCGCATCAAAAAACTTAAAGAGCTTATGGCTTAAGATAAGACCGTACACATCAAAACAGATGTTGTGCGGTCTTTCTTTTTATAAGGGATTTGCTCATACAAAATCCCTTACGATTTTTCAAATCAATAAGAAAAATAAGAAAAATAAGACAAATAAGACGAAAAAGGCATAAAAACTCCCATTTTTACCGACTATGCAGACAAATAAGACGAATAGGACAGCGGCACACAAATTCAAATCTCTCCTTCTCCGCCAAAAATAAGGGATATCCCAATTGGGATGTCCCTTATTTTTATCGAAGTCGAAAATTGAACTCGAAGTGCCGTTTTGCGGAGCAATGCGACTATGCGACGGCGGCGGGCACTTCAAATCTCTCCTTTTCATCAATGAAAAGCCGAGGGTTAAAAAAGGAGTGATACCGCCGGACAAGATAGAATACCTAGTAAAAGAGCTTACCAAGCTGATGGCACGGCTCAATAAGCTCTTGATTGAGATCGTTTCCTTCATCGGTATGAATTTTGCTTTACATTTATGCCCATATATGCTATAATTGTGATGAAATTATATTAAGGAGGACTTTATGTACACTATCTATGTTAAATTCAAATGCCTTGAGGGCAAAAGAGAGGGCTTTGTTGAGCGAGTGAGAAAAGAGGGGATACTGGATAAGATACGCGCAGAGGACGGTTGTCTGCGCTATGATTATTACTATTCAGAGTCCGATACTAATGAGCTTTTGCTTATTGAGGCTTGGGAGACTAAGCGTCATCAGGAGATACATATCGGGCAGCCTCATATGGCGCAGCTGCGCGCCCTGAAGGACGGCTATATCGAGACTACCCAGCTTGGAGAGTTCGAGCTGAAATAAATCGGGATTTAGCGGTGAGTTCGATGTGTACGCACAAACCCACTGTTAAAGTTTAGGTCAAGCCTTTTTAAAGGCTTGCGGAGTCAAGGGCGCGGAGCCCTTGTCGCCGTCCGCAGACGGCGAAATATCTTCATCATGAGAAGGGAGTCTGAGGCGGAGCCTCAGCCGCTCTCCGCAGAGAGCGGAATTCCTCAAAATCATTGTGTTTGATATTCAGGGGAACCCCTCATGGTAGTAACGCTTTGCGTTACTTTGTTCCCCTCTTTCAAAAGCCTTAGCTTTTGAAATTCACCTTTCCTGCATTTTTTACACGATAAAGGAGTTCCGACCTCTGCGGAGGTCGGGGAGGGCTCCGCGCCCTCCACTGCGCCGCCTTTTAAAAAAGCGGGCGAAAACTTTAAAAATGGGTGCGGTGCGAACCCACCGACAAATCAAAATTTGAAAATATTACGTGTCTAATTTCACACCACAACGGGGACGGTACCGTTGGCTTCGATGGTGTCGGGGGTAACGTTACAGTCTATTGCCATAATGCCAACGCCTGCTTCGGCGGCGCGGCGGAGCGCGTCTCCGAACGCCCTGTGCGTGTTATCGTTGGGGCGAAGCTCGCGCACTCCCTTCATTTGAATAACAAAGAGTATATACGCCTCGTAGCCCTCACCTATACATTCGGTAAGCTCACGCAGGTGCTTTACGCCTCGTTCGGTTGGCGCGTCGGGAAACATGGCGATGCCGTCCTCTTCAAGAGTGACTCCTTTTACCTCTATAAAGGCTTTGCGCTCGCCGTCCTCCACGTAGATATCAAATCGGGAGCTTTTGTGAGTTACCTCGCGGCGTATCCGAGCGTTATCCGAGAAAAGCCCCGACGCGGCAAGCCATTCACAGGCAACGTCGTTGGGGATCTGTGAGTCCATATTAATGGTAAGAGGCGTTTTTCCTTGACGCTCCTTTATGACGGCAATAAGGTCGTAAGCGGTCTTTCTGTGGGGATTATCGGAAACGCTCAGATATACCGTCGCTCCCTTGGGGAGAAGCTCGCGGCATCTGCCCGTGTTTTTTACGTGGACGGTCTGCGGCGCTCCGTCTATTTCCACAGTTGCCACAAAACGGTTGGGGCGGTCTATAAATTTTGCTTCTATTACTTTTTTGTATTTCATACGATGTCCTCATGATAAACAGTCATTATTGTTTATGATCATTATATCCCTTTTGATATTTATTGTCAATGATTTTCAACTAAACAGGACAAAAGTCATAAGAGTTATTGAATTTTGTTGCTCGATATGATAAAATAACGGTATTACCGTATTGCGAGGAAAAACACATGATAGGTATAATGTTTGTTTGTCACGGAAATATCTGCCGCAGTCCCATGGCGGAGTTTATATTTAAGGATATGCTGAAAAAAAGAGGACTTGAAAACGAGTTTTTCGTTGCCTCAAGCGCCACGAGCACCGAGGAGATATGGAGCGGACGGGGAAATCCCGTGTATCCGCCAGCCGTCGAGGAGCTTGCGCGCCACGGGATCAAGTGCGGAGGAAAAAGAGCGGTTCAGCTTAACCGCTCGGATCTTGAGAAATATCACATGTTTATCGGCATGGACAGTGCCAATATACGCAATATGCACCGCATGCTCGGAGAGGGTGCGCGGGGTAAGATATATAAGCTTCTTGAGTTTGCGGGCAGAGATGCCGACGTGTCCGACCCATGGTATAGCGAGCGATTTGATATTGCCTATAAAGACATATACGAGGGCTGCGAGGCACTGCTTGCGTGTCTTGTAAAGGAGGAAATGATAAAATGATGATATTGGAGAACGGACGCCCCCACTCGGCGGAGGGCAGACTTGACAAGGAAATGAGGGCTTACGACTTTCTTGACTCTCTCGGAATAGAATATGGGCGCATAGATCACGAGGCGGCAATGACTATGGAGGTCTGTGAGGATATTGACAGGGCGCTTCACGCTACCATATGCAAAAATCTGTTTTTGTGCAACCGTCAGCAGACCGACTTTTATCTTTTGATGATCCCGGGAAACAAGCAATTTAAGACCAAGGACATATCCGCGCAGATAGGATCGTCTCGCCTGTCGTTTGCCACGGCAGAGCATATGGAGGAGCTTCTTGACATTACTCCGGGCTCTGTCAGTGTTCTCGGACTTATGAATGACAGTGAAAAGAAGGTGCGCTTGCTTATTGATGAGGATGTGTTGACGGGTGAATACATCGGCTGCCACCCCTGTGTCAACACCTCCAGCCTTCGCATAAGAACTGAGGATATGATGAAAAAGATAATCCCCGCCACGGGACACCAGCCTACTATAGTAAGGCTTTGAGAAATGAAATTTGATAATTATTTAAAATACGGTATAAGGGAACTGCTTAAAAGGCCAACTGCGTTTACTACGAGTGCGCTTGTGTGCTTCAGCGGAATGCTCATAGTATTCAATACGCTATTTATGCAGTACGGGGTCTTCCTTTCCGATATGAGACTCGCAGAGGAAAGATATCATATATGCCTGCCCGATCTTGAGATTGAGGATATCAGGAGGATAGACGAGCTTACATACGTCAGATCGGTACAGACGGAGATAAGAGGAGACTCGTTGACATGCTTGATAAGGCTTACTGACAACGATCCGTACAAGCTCAAGCAGCAGTGCGACCGTATTATCAGAGAGACCGGAATAATAAATAAGCCTGCGTATAGGGATAACGTATATTATACAAATTACGGACCGCAGGATAATTGGATAAACAAAGAGTATTACGATCTTGCAACCGGCAGCTTTTTATCAAAGTCGTTTCCCGTTATTATGCCTTTTATGCTTTTGACAGTCGCTTGTATGATGATCTCTATGCGCATAAAGGTAAAAAATGATATTTCAGACTATGCGGCAATGAGATCGTACGGATATGGGATCAAGCGGATCTTGCGAATATTGAGAGCTCAGTATTCTATCATCTATCATGTGTCGGCAGTGCTTTCACTAATATTGAGTGTTGTAATATTCAAGATAATATCCGATACCGTCAGCGCAACCTATACGTCGGATTTTATGTTGATGGATTTTGCCGTACCAATCGTGGAGACGGTGGTCACATATGTGTTGACGTATATAGCTTTTATGCTATCCATAGGAGTTTTTCGCGGTATCTTGAACGGAGATGTCTGTCCCATGCTTAAGGGAGAGAAATGTAGAGCCGCACGAGGCGGCTTGTCACGTGAGAGGATAAGCGAAGCGTCTGTTCCCAAGACTTCTTTATACAACCGCATTTATATGAAACGGTCAGTCCGCACTGTCGTTTCTCGCATGGCAAGCAAGAGTCTGTTGCTCATATTGCCGATGGTTTTTGTGTTTGTCTCTGTGAGTGTGTACGGAATGAGAGATCAGGCAAAAATATCCGACAGAGATTACGGAATACATTCGGGATTTGGCAATTACGTTACGCAGGAGCTCATAGGTCGGGTATCCGCTCTGGACACGGTGGAAAGAGTGGTTCCTTTGCTTGATTACGGTAACGGTACATATTGCGATCTGGAGGTATACTGTGTTGACGGGAGAGAGGAAGAGGCTTACGCCGATATTAAGCGTATAACTGGGGAAAATTTTCTTTATTTTACTGACGGATATCACAACGATATGCTTATTATAAAGCAAAGCAATACGTTTACCGCGTTTTATATGCTTCAGGCGCTTATTTTGTTTGCCGCGTCGTTGGCTATATCTCTTGCGGACACGAGATACGCTCTGATGCGTAGAAATTACGAGATATCAGTTTTGAGAGCGCTCGGCGCTCACAAGCAAGCGTTGTTAAGGCTTTTGTGTTCTCAGGAGATAACGGTCAGTGCGGCGGCGTTTGTTATCGGTGGCTTGGCTGTGGGTATTAGCCTGTATTTATGGGTGGGAATTCCTTACGTAAGAGTTATATTTATAGCTGCCGTTGCTATAAGCTTTGGCGTATTATATGTAGGAGGTCACTATCTCATATGCAGAAGGCATCTTGGACGAGTAATGAGCAGAAGCATAGCGGAGGGCATCAGAAGTATAGATATATAACGACATGAAGGCGGGAGTATAGTATGGATCATATATTAAGTGCCACGGAGCTTACGAAGATATACAGTCAGGGTGAGTATTCGGTTAAGGCTGTGGATAATTGCGGTATCCACATAGAAAAGGGAACGTTTAACGTTATCGTCGGTGCCTCGGGTTCGGGAAAAACAACACTTCTCCATTTACTGTCAGCACTTGAAAGACCGACGAGCGGACAAGTAATGATAGGCGGAAGAGACATATTTTCTCTGAGCGACAGAGAGTTATCTGATTTCAGGAACAGGGAGATAGGTATTGTTTTTCAAAGCTATCATCTTCTTCCCGTGTTAACGGCAAGGGAGAATATAATAATGCCAACGCTTATCGGCGGTAATACTGTTTCTCGCACGTATCTTGATGAGCTTTGTCAGGCGTTGAGATTGACCGACAGATTGGAGCATTTGCCCAGCCGTCTGTCGGGCGGGCAGCAACAGAGAGTTGCAATAGCAAGGGCAATGATAAACCGTCCAAGCATCATTTTTGCCGACGAGCCAACGGGAAATCTGGATAAACAGTCTGCGGAGGAGCTTATGGAGCTACTTCTTAGCTCCGGAAGAAAATTCGGTCAAACGGTGCTCATGGTGACGCATGACCGTGATATTGCCGCCACTGCGGATCGGATATATGAAATGGATTGCGGTAGAATAAGACAGATAAAATGAGGTAAAGACATGACGTACGAGGAAAGAAAAGCTCAGGTATTATCCTATCTCGGAAAAACGGTAAGGATAGGAATAGACAGACCTATCGGATACGTACATAAAAAAGAGAAATACACGCTGACGTATAAGATAAATTACGGCTATATTCCCGAGGTCTTGGGTGGCGACGGGGAGGAGCTTGACGTATATCTTATGGGAGTTGACACGCCCGTGGAGGAATACGAGGCGAGGATAATAGCCATAGTACACCGTGAGAACGACGTTGAGGACAAGCTGGTGGCGGCGCCCGAGGGCATGAGTTTTTCCGCAGAGGAGATACGGGCGGCGGTGGACTTTCAGGAAAAGTATTACCTGTCACATATCCAGCTTGCGGAATGAACGCTACTTCTTACATAATATTTTGTCACATATAATTTATCCAAAAATGTGACAGAATTTTACACAAAATGACGGAGCGATTTTTATTTACAAATTTCGAGTTTTGTGTTATACTTATATAAATAGGGTCATATGTAAAGCGAGCGCGGAGGATCGCCCCAGCCGTGATTTTTATGCTGAAGATAAAAATACGCAAGGCTTGCGGCGTAACACATCGATACTTGCTCATGACCTAAGAAAAACGGAGGATATTACAATGAAGCTTATCTACGGTGTAAAAGACAGACCCAAGTTTCCTCAGCTTATCGTTTTTGCTATTCAGCAGCTGCTGGCTATAATGGCGGCAACGCTGGTCGTTCCCGTTATCGTGGGACACGGAATGGCACCTGCGGCGGCGCTTTTTGGCGCAGGCGTGGGAACTATCGTTTATCTCCTGTTTACTAAGTTCAGAAGTCCTGTTTTCCTCGGCTCGTCCTTTGCCTTCCTCGGATCTATGGCGGCGGCATTTGCGGGCGCGTCTACGGTTGCACTCGGCTACCTTGGTCTTATTATCGGAGCGATCCTCGCGGGCTTGGTATACGTTATCATTGCTCTCATAGTAAAGCTTGTAGGCGTAGCTTGGATAAACAAGCTTATGCCTGCCGTGGTCATCGGACCTACGGTTGCTATAATCGGTCTTTCACTTGCGGGAAACGCAGTCGGTGATCTTGGAAAGGCACCTGCGGGCGGTCATAAGCTTATAGCTATTGTCTGCGGTCTGGTAACGCTTGCTGTCGTTGTTATCTGCTCAACCTACGGCAAGAAGATGGCAAGACTTATCCCCTTTATTCTCGGTATTCTTGCCGGATACGCAGTGGCGCTCGTATTTACCGTTATCGGTAACGCCGCAGGCATAGACGCTCTTAAGGTCATCGACTTCAGCGCGTTCAAGGCTCTCGTGGCTGACGGAGTTGGACTTTCCACCTTCGTATCCATCCCCGACTTCACGTTCGTTACTGCATTCGGTGCGTTCGGGGAGTTGAGCGGCTCTTATATAGCTACTGTTGCCGTGGCTTACATTCCCGTTGCTTTCGTTGTATTTGCTGAGCACATCGCTGACCACAAGAACATTTCGACCATTATCGAAAAGGATCTTCTTGAGGATCCCGGTCTGCACAGAACTCTTCTCGGAGACGGTGTGGGCTCTATGGTGGGAGCACTGTTCGGCGGTTGCCCCAATACCACATACGGCGAGTCCGTAGGATGCGTGGCTATCACCGGTAACGCGTCTGTTGTAACTATTCTTGCGGCGGCTATTGGTGCGATCATAATTTCCTTTGTTTCTCCCTTCGTGGCGTTCGTAAATTCCATTCCGTCCTGCGTAATGGGCGGCGTTTGCATGGCGCTTTACGGATTTATCGCGGTATCGGGACTTAAGATGATCCAGAAGGTGGATCTTGAGCAGAACAGAAATTTGTTCGTAGTAAGCGTTATACTTATTGCGGGTATCGGCGGCTTGACGCTTAACTTCGGTAAGGTCACCATCACCTCTATCGCTTGCGCGCTTATACTCGGTATCCTTACAAATCTCCTGCTTTCCAAGAAATCGGAAGATAAATGATCATCTGAGTATTTTTACATATCATATGGGGAAGCCCCTTGCGGGGGTTTCCCCTAACAATTTGCTTATTATCGGTTAAAGGAGGCGTTGTCTGTGACACGTGGACAATGGTTTTTGAGGGGAATGAAGGCGGGTGTGCCTATCTGCATGGGATATTTCGCCGTGGCTATCGCGCTGGGAATTGCGGCGCGCAGTGCGGGGATAGGCTCAATTCAGGCGGCAGTGACCAGCCTTTTGATAAATGCGTCGGCAGGTGAATACGCGGGCTTTTCGCTTATTGCCGTTGGTGCTTCATACATAGAGGTCACCGTTATGGAGGCGGTGGCAAACGCAAGATATCTCTTGATGTCCGCGTCGCTCTCTCAAAAATTAGACAGCACTACCAAGTGGTGGGAAAGACTGCTTCTGGGCTTTACCGTCACAGACGAGATATTCGGTGCTTCCATTGCGGTCGAGGGTAGGCTGTCGCCTTACTTTACCTACGGCACGTTTGTTGTGGCAACTCTTGGCTGGACGGGAGGAACGTTTACGGGTGCGGTGCTTGGGAACGTGCTGTCCGCAAGACTTCTCAGCGCCCTCGCCGTGGGACTTTACGGAATGTTTATATCCGTGTTTATTCCCGAGGCAAAGAAAAACAAGATAGTGGCGGTACTTGTTGCAGTCAGCTTTGCGGCAAGCTATGCCGCGGAAAAGCTGCCGTTTATAAGGGACATATCCGACGGCATACGCATAATCATACTTACTGTGGTCATTTCTCTGGCGGCGGCAATAATTTTTCCTGTAAAGGAAAAGGGGGAGAACGAAAATGAAGGGTAACGTTATTATTTACATCGCTTGCATGGCGGGTATTACGTATCTTATACGCGTTCTTCCGCTCACGCTTATCCGCAAGGAGATAAAGAACAGAACGGTAAAATCGTTTCTGTACTACGTGCCTTATGTGACCTTGGCAGTCATGACCTTTCCCGCCATACTGTCGGCAACACAGTCGCCGATAGCGGCGGCAGTGGCGCTTGTTGCGGCAATATTGCTTGCGTATTTCGGACGGGGATTGTTCTTCGTAGCGGTCAGTGCCTGTGTTATCGTGTTCGTTCTCGAGCTATTCACGCACCCAATAGCAACGCTTGCGTCTGCTATCCTTTGAAATCAAAAATATAGAACACTGCAAAAAACAGTGTTCTTTTTTTGTTGACAAGAAAACGTAAAATTGGGATTTATCGGTGTGTTCGCTATATTAGCACTTACTTCATAAGGCTCCCTCCGGGAGGGAGCTGTCAGCGAAGCTGACTGAGGGAGAGTGCGTCAAAACATAATGAAATCTTAACCGTTATGCACGTAGGCTCCTCCACCCGCTACGCGGGAGCCCCCTCTCGGAGGGAGCCTTATGTGAGTGCGAACACAGATTGTAAACCCACCGATAAATCAAAATTTGAAAAAGAAAATTCGGTATGTGCGGCGTGCGGATATAAATTTTATTGTTTCCCTTGACAATCCTGCGGCGATATGATAAAATATTATATTGAAAAATTATGTTTATTATATTTTAAGGAGACAAAAATGCACTGGTCAGAAGAAATTGCGCTTAAGATAATAGAGCGCAACCCCAATAAGGAAGAATACGTTTGCGCCGCGGGCGTCAGCCCCTCGGGCTCTGTTCATATCGGAAATTTCCGTGACCTTGCCACCCCTCTTTTCGTGGTCAAGGCGCTGGAAAAGAAGGGCAAAAAGGCAAAATTACTTATTTCATGGGACGAGTATGACCGTTGCCGTAAGATCCCCGCTAACGTGCAGGAGGTCGTCGGCAGCAGCTACGACAAATATATAGGCTGTCCTTACGTTGATATCCCCGATCCTTGGGGCTGTCATGAGAACTACGCTCAGCACTTTGAGGAGGAATTCCTCAAGGGTATCGAGCCCTTCGGTATCAAGCTTGACTGCCGCTATCAGGCAGAGATGTACCGCTCGGGCAAGTACACAAAGGACATTATAGAGTCCCTTCAGAAGAGAGGAGAGATCTTTGAGATACTCGATTCCTTCAAGACTAAGGACACAAGCAAGAGCGAGGCGGAGCTTAAGGCTGAGCATGACGCGGAAAAAGCGGCTTACTACCCCGTAAGCATCTTCTGTCCCGAGTGTCACACCGACTTTACCACTATCACCTCTCTCTCCGACGACTGCACAGAGGCAGACTATACCTGCCGTTGCGGTCATAAGGGACATTTCAATTTCCTTGAGAACTTCAACTGCAAGCTTGGCTGGAAGATCGACTGGCCTATGCGTTGGAGATACGAGGACGTTGACTTTGAGCCGGGCGGAAAGGATCACGCCGCTCCCACGGGCTCTTACAACAACTCCAAGATAATCTCCAAGAAGATATTCAACCATGAAGCGCCCCTCTTCCAGGGCTATGAGTTTATCGGTATCAAGGGAATGACGGGTAAGATGTCAAGCTCCTCGGGACTTAATCTCACACCCGAGACGCTTCTCAAGCTTTATCAGCCCGAGGTGCTTCTGTGGCTCTACGCAAAGACCGACCCCACCAAGGCGTTTGATATCTGCTTTGACGACGGGATCCTTCGTCAGTATTTTGAATTTGACAAGATGCTGAATGAATGTCGCGAGGGTAAGGCAACCGAGCTATCTCAGGATATAATCTACAATTGCACCGTGGAGGGCAGAGAGCCCGCAACCGTTCCCATGGCGCTTCTCGTTCAGCTCGGCTCCGTTGTAAACTTCAACGTGCCTATGCTTGAGACTGTATTTGAGAAGATAGGCATGCCTTACCGTGAGGCAGATTTTGCCGACAGACTTGACAGAGCAAAGTTCTGGCTTGAGCAGTGCGCTCCCGATCAGGTGAACAAGCTTCGCACTACCCGTAATTGGGAGGTATATAACACGCTTTCCGACGAGGAAAAGAAGGAGATAGAGCTTCTTCACGCATATATCTCAAAGGGTGGCTATACGCTTGACGAGCTTAACGCCGAGCTTTACGCCATTCCCAAGACCGTTTACGGCACTGACATGACCGACAAGGAGCTTAAGGGTATTCAAGGCGCGTTCTTCCGTACTGTATATAAGCTTCTTATAGATAAGGAAAAGGGTCCCCGTCTGTATTTGTTCTTATATACCATTGAGTCTGACAAATATGTTGGACTGCTTGATTTCTCCTATGCTCAGACAGAGGAGGAGATGGCGGCAGACGCTCCCGCTGAGGAGTGCTGTCCCGAGGCGGAGGAGACCGTACAGGATCGCACGCCCGACCCCGTAGAGCCTGTTAAGGAGCAGGTGACCATCGACGATTTTGCAAAGATTGATCTTCGCGTATGTAAGATACTCAAGGCAGAGGGCGTCCGTAAGTCTCATTCCTGTCTCAAGCTGACACTGTTTGACGGCATCGGCGAGCGAGGTATCATGTCCTCTATCAAAGAGGAATACTCACCCGAGCAGTTAGTGGGAAGAAAGATAATCGTTATCGCAAACCTCAAGCCCAACCGTATCTGCAACGTAAACTCCAACGGAATGCTGCTTGCGGCGACCAACAACGCCTGCGGCTGTCAGCTTATATTCGTTGACGATTGCGTACCTGAGGGAACACAGATAAAGTAATAGTAAGCCGCTTTTGCTACCGTTTTTTGATAGCAAAAGCGGCTTTTTGTCACGGAAAAGTGTTTTTATGCAAGGCGGGAGACATGATAGTCCCCTACGAAATAATGTTCGTGCGTACATAGCAAACACCCCGATAAACCCCAATTTAACAATATAAACCGCCGGGTGAGGTCGCTTGACCTCGCCCGGCGGCTTGTGTGCTGCTTATTTAATTCAATCCACGGGGCGGCACCAATCAGAGGTGCCTCTGTCGTAGCCGCTGATGGCGTTCGCCGCAACGGCGGGGTCGCTCCAGCCCTTGGTGTATTTTGCCATTTTTTCGTTGTCACCCGTCTTGGGGAATATCGTCGTTTTTTCATCGGGAGCGTAAACGTATCCTAAATCGTAGCCGTATCCGTCCGCGTATTTGTCTGCGGCGTACCAACCCGTCGTGGTTACGGTTGCCGAGGTGAGAGTAAACGAGGAGAACGCCCCCTTCATTATCTGAACGACGCTCTCGGGAATGGTAACCGTTGCGAAGTCCACCATAGCGCCGGGGGCGATTATCTCAACCTTGTCGCTTATGGTAGAGCCCTCGGGAGCGTAGAGCAATACGGCGTGCTCGTTATCGCCCTTGGGAAGATACAGAGGAGCGTCGAAGCTTGCCATTTCCATGCTTATAAGAGCTTCTCTGTAAGCGGATATATTGCTTGCCGAAATAGCGTCGGTCTCAAAATACTTGACCGTTTCGGGAACTGCCGTGACAAGGTCGAGCGTGCAGTAGATGACCTTCGTCGCATCCTTGTTTACAAGCATGTTGTTTGCCGTCTTGTAATTTTGGTTGTTTTCGTCAACGCTTATCTTTACACCGTTATATACGGACATTCCGCTTGCTTCGTCACGTACCGTGTCGCAATAGATGCCGCGGAAGGCACCCGTATGGATATATACCACCTCTTCGGAAACGTCTATGCTTCTTACGTTCTCGTCAAACGCCATATCGGCAATGAGCTTCGTGCCCGAGTGGGTGGAATAATCCTCGTCACAGGAATATACGAGCATAAGGTAAGGATTGCTTTCGTTGCCCATGTATATCGAGCCGTTATGCGCTACAACGTTCTTTGCAAGCTTACTGCTTATGCCGTCGAGGCTTCCGTTTTCGTCTATGTAGCTATCTATCGGCGATCTTACACCGTAGCAGCCGAGCATGGTTATACTGTCGGGAATGCTGAGCGACTTTTCACCGAGCACGTATGAGTCAAGGTTTGACGCCGCGTCGAGAATAGTAACGGGCTTTCCGTTAAATTCCGAGGGGATAACGACGTCGGTAGCGATATTTCCGCCCGTAACCTTTACGGAATACGCGCTTTTGTCCTGTGTGAGGTAATAAACGAGTCCCTGATCGTCCTCTTCGCCCTTATCGTAGCGCGATGTACCGCAGCCCGTAAGAAGCAGCGCCGAGGTCAGAAGGAGCATGCAAAGCACGAGGCTGAGCACTTTTTTGAGATTGAATTTTTTCATGGTGTTGGTTGGTCTCCTTTTTCAATAATAAAGATAGCTTAATTATAGACCTTACGGATAAAAATGTCAATATTAAAAGAGCAAAATCGTCAAAGTGCACAACTGAATTATATACGAATAATGCGGCTTTACAGGGAGCTTTGTCAAATTGGGATCTATCGGGGTGTTTGCTATGTACGCACGAACGTTATATGGCTCCTTCCGAGAGGGGGCTCCCGCGAAGCGGGTGGGGGAGATTGCGTGCATATCGTTTTAAGTTTCATTATGTTTAAACGTACTCTCCTTCAGTCGCTCCGCGCCAGCTCCCTCTCGGAGGGAGCCTTGGACGGTGCGAACCTATAAAAAGCCTCGCCCTTTGGGAGAGGTGGCGGCGTAGCCGACGGAGAGGGTGCTTCGACAAATCAAAATTTGAAAAAGGCATTTTATGTCAGATAGGTGGGGTGGTTTGAGAGGTGCTTTGCATTTTTTCTTCAAAAACACAAATTTATCACAGAAAAATCAAATTAAATTTGTATAAACATGTGTATAGTTCATAGAATGTTTAAAAAATTATGTTATAATGATATTTGTGTAATTGTCTGTATAGGCATATAAGGACAGAAAAACAAGAAAGGAATTTCCTGTGTTATGATAAAAATCGAACATCTGGTGAAAAACTACGGCTCAAACTGTGCGGTTGACGACATCAGCTTTGAGATCCAAAAAGGCGAGATCGTAGGACTTCTTGGACCTAACGGTGCGGGAAAGAGTACGACCATGAACATTCTTACGGGATATCTTTCCTCAACCTCGGGAACGGTATCGGTGGCAGGGCTTGACGTGCTGGACAACCCTCTTGAGGCGAAAAAGCACATCGGATATCTTCCCGAGCAGCCCCCGCTTTACCTTGACATGACCGTTGAGGAGTATCTTATATTCAACTACAATCTGAAGGGCTGCAAGCTCAACAGAACAAAGCACCTTGAGGAGATCTGCGAGGTGGTGAAGATAAAGGACGTTTACCGCCGTGTTATCAAGAACCTCTCCAAGGGCTACCGTCAGAGAGTAGGTATCGCGCAGGCGCTCATCGGAAGCCCTGAGGTCATAATCTTTGACGAGCCTACCGTTGGACTTGACCCCAAGCAGATAATCGAGGTAAGAAATCTTCTCCGTAATCTTGGCAGAGATCATACGGTTATTTTGTCTACGCACATACTGCAGGAGGTACAGGCGGTATGCGACAGAATAATAATCATCAACAAGGGCAAGATAGTTGCCGATGAAAAGACCGAGAACATAACCCGTGCCGTTGAGAATAACCGCCGCTTCAACGTGAAGATATGCGGACCTCAGAAGGAGGTTCTGGCAACTCTTCGCTCAAAGCAGGGTATCGTTCACGCGGAGGTGCTTGCGCAGAGAGACGGAGACGCTTACTCCTATCTTATTGAAAGCGAGGTCGGAATCGACATCAGAAAGAGCCTTTTCTACACACTTGCGGAAAAGAAATGGCCGCTGGTTGGTATGGAGGCTATGGGCATGAGCCTTGAGGACGTATTTATTGCTATCGTCGATCAGAGCGCGCCCAAGTCCAGATACGAGCGCAGAACGCCAAAGACCCGCGGACGCGGCGAGGCGGAGAAGGAGATCGCAAAGACCTTGGTGGAGAATGCTGAAAAGACCAAGAGCGGCGGCGGATACTCCGCACTGTTTGATGACGATAACAGTGAGAGCGGCGACAAATAAGGACTCAATAAAGAAAGGAAAGTAAAATAATGTTTGCAATTTATAAAAAGGAGCTTCGCTCTTACTTTATAAACGCCATAGGATACGTTTACGTAGGCGTATTTCTCGCGGCGGCGGCGCTTTTGTGCTGCTATACCACCCTTGGAAGCCAATCCTATTCCACGGGAAGCTATTTCACCATGCTAATATTCGCGTTTATCATACTTATCCCGCTTCTTACCATGAAGCTTTTCGCTGAGGAAAAGAAGCTGCGCACCGAGCAGCTCTTGCTCACCGCTCCCATAACGGCTTGGCAGATGATACTCGGCAAGTTCTTAGCGGCGTTTACCCTCTTCCTCGGAACGGTGCTGGTATCCTGCATTAACTTCTTCCCGCTTTATTCTTACGCCAGAGCCGAGAGAGCAGGGGAGGAGTATTCCTCTATTCATATAGGACCTGTTACGGGTGAGATAGTTGCCTGTGTTATAGGCGTGCTTCTCATTGGAGCGGCGTTCATAGCTATCGGACTTTTCGTGTCCTCGCTGACCGAAAATCAGCTTGCCGCAGCAGTTATTACTGTATCCATAATCTTTGTTATGCTCATACTTGACGTGGTAAATCAGTATATTGACGTTTACGCTATCCGTGCGGTCATCAGCTGGGTATGCGTAATGAGCAGATTCGGAAGCTTTACGTCAGGTATCCTTGACTACACCGCCATACTGTATTATCTGTCTATAACAGGCGTATTTCTGTTGCTCACATCCCGTGTGTACGACAAGCGCCGTTGGGGCTGATGCTTCCGTAATTGAAAGAAAGGCAAGGATAAAACGATGAAAATGAAAGCTTCTACGGGACGCAAGCTTCGCTATGGCGGCATGTCCCTGTTCCTCACGGCACTGATAATCGCCGTGATAATTATAGTAAATGTTATCTTCTCTGCGCTGGCGCAGAAATTTGCGTGGTACGGAGACCTGACCCCTCCTCTTTTGTTCACACTTTCCGATGAGTGCATAGACCTCATCAAGAACGGTGACGCAGAGTACGCCAACAGCACCAAGTCTCCCATCGAGATGGTAGACCAGGTAAGAGCCGAAAACGCGGGCACGGAAAACGCGGACATGAAGATAAAGATAATCTTCTGTGACGAGGTGGATAAGGTAAAGGCAAATTCCGCTCAGAACTACGTGTTCGAGACGGCGCATCAGCTTGCGGCTGAATTCCCCGACTATATCGAGGTGCTCAACTACAACGTGGTGAGAAACCCCACCTCCGTTGACGAGTACAGAGCCACAAGCCGTACCAATATAACCTCAACAAGCGTTATTATCGCTTTTGGAACGGAGTACAGAATACGTACTGTAAATTCCTTCTACGTATTCGATGACGATTCCAGCGACGAGCCTTGGGCTTATAACGGAGAAAAGGCGTTCTGCTCCTCCATTCTTGCGGTAACGAGAGCCGAGTCTCCCGTTGCCTGCCTCACCACCAACCACGGCGAGGCGTTTACCGACGAGGAGTTCCTCAATACGCTGATTGACGCGGGATATATTATCGAAACGCTTGATATGGCGTCCCAGGAGATCCCCGAGAGATGCAGACTTTTGGTGGTATTCAATCCCGACACCGACTTCCTCGTTCCCGACGGAGTTTCGGATATAGACGAGGTAGAAAAGCTTGATAGATTCCTTGACGGAACAAACTCCATGATGGTATTCATGGATCCCGCCACACCGAGGCTTGACAATCTTGAGAGCTACCTTGAGGAGTGGGGAATAAGCTTTGACAGATACGAGGGCGATACCAGACTTATCATGGATAAGTCCCAGGCGCTCACCACCGACGGCTACACCTTTATGGGTGAGTACGTTACAACGGGATTTGGCGGAAGCCTTACCAAGGACATGAGAAGCAGAACGGTAAAGCCTATCGTATTCAAGAACGCCATGTCCATATCCTACTCGGACGTATATGAGCCTACCCATTATACCCCCGAGGAGGGAAGCACCAATGAAAATGACGTAGAGTTCGATTACGGCACCTACAGTCAGGACGGAACATATCGCGATATATTCGATATCTTTACCACAAGCGCAAAGGCAGTTGCTCTGGCTAACGGAGTTGAGGTAGAGGTGGCAAGTGATGCTAACCTTCTCAAGCTTATGACCATATCCAGAGAGAGCCGCACTCAGCAGGAATTTTACAGCACCATGCAGGAAAACTCCTACGTGCTTGCCTGTGGCTCGGTGGATTTCGCGTCCACAAAAATGCTGCAGTCCACCTCTTACGGAAACACCGACCTGCTGCTTACAGCGCTTCGTACTATGGGACAGGAGCCTGTTCCCGTAGGACTTGAATTCAAGCCCTTTGCGGACGATACCATTGACACGATCACCACGGCAGAATCCACACAGTATACTCTTGTGCTTTCTATCGTTCCCGCGGTCATCGCGCTGATAACGGGGATTGTAGTTATCGTTAGGAGAAAGAACAGATGATAAAAAAGAGATCAACGCTTATGAAAAGACGTAAGATAGCCATAATTATCGCGGCTATCGCCGTCGTTGCTCTTGGCGTGGCGTATTTCTTCGTGCGTGACTTCGTTAAGACAGAGCCTGTGACCGACGACGCGGACGGAACGGTGTACTATATCCGTTACCGCGATAAGGCATACGCGCTTTACGATACAGATAAAAAGACCGTTCTTCCAACGGACGAGCAGTACGGATATTACGTAACTCACGCGGGCTCACTTATCGAGGTGGACGCCGAGACAGGTGAATATGAAAAGATCGCGGTGGTGGACACCGTTGAGAGCGAGGTGCAGGGCTTCAATTCCCGACTGCTCATGTTCCCACATATCGAAAAGAAGAATATACGTCAGCTTGATGTGCATAATTCCAAGGGAAGCTTTACCTTTGTAAGATACAATCTTGAAAAGGATAAGATAGACGATTCAAGTGATTTTATCATTAAGGGCTCGCCCCTTACCGCCTACGATCAGGAGCTGTTTGCCTCCCTTTACGTAAGTGCGGGATATACGCTTACAACGCTTAAGATAAAAGATCCCATCAAGGACGAAAACGGAGAGTTTACCGAATACGGACTTGTGGCGTGCAGAAGAGTGCGCGAGGTGGTGGACGAGGAGACGGGCGAATACGTCATCGACGAGGAAACGGGCAAGTACGTTACCGAGGAATACGATTACGTTCCCGCGTATTACGTTCTTACGGACACCAGCGGAAATAAGTATAAGGTCATTATTGGCGACATGCTGGTCACGGGCGGCGGATATTACGTGCAGTACGTGGACATGAGCTCGGGCAGCGAGGTCAAGAGAGACGCGGTGTATGTGCTCAGCGCCGATTTCGGTACTACCATGCTTGCGGCAGTCGAGGAGTTCGTTACTCCCGCCTTGACTTATCCCATGACCATGAATACCTACTTTGACGTAGAGGATTTCTTTATATTCAACAAGAACCACGAGGCGACCGAGGATAAGGACGCTTATCAGGCGATAGTAGGCTTTTCCTATATCGACCTTTCCGAAAGAGAGAATACAATAAAGGCGTCCGAGCCTTACGTGTTCAGCGGATTTACCCTTGACGGATATACTCCCTCCTCGGATAATATCAATCTTTGCTTGCAGAATATCTACACTCCCGCCTTTTCTAAGGTGTGCAAGCTTTCTCCCGGAGGAAAGGATCTGGTAAAATACGGACTTGCCGTTGAGGACGGAACAGACGATAAGGGCAACCCAAAATATAAGCTTGAGTCGGAGCACATGATATCCTTTAACTACGACGCGCTTGACGACGAGGGAAAGGTCATCGACACATTCGGACATGTTCTGTATATTACCGCGCCCAATAAGGACGGAAATCGCTACGCATTTACCGAGATATACTCCGTCGACAAGGACGGCGAGCTTGATAAGCTGCTATACACCCTTGATATGATCGTGGAGATCAAGGCGCATACTTTTGAGTTCCTTAATTGGGATACCTTTGACTGGATCAATTCAAGCTACATTAATCTCAATATCGCGTTCTGCGATAAGATAACTCTTAACGCAAAGAACTATTGGGCGGAGTTCAAGCTTGATAACTCCGAGAGTGATAGCACCGAGTCTATAAGCTCTACAAATCTTTCTGTTGCCGCTAAGGATTCCGCGGGACACGACAAGACTACGTTCTCAAGCCTTTCCGTGCTTGACGTAAACGGAAATCTGTGGGTCATCACCGCATCTGAGATAAAGTGCTATAATTCCGCGGGTACGGAATATAAGACCATAACAGACGCGTATTACGACTACAACGTCATGAAAACGCAGGTAAGAGTTCTGGCAAATCCCATTCAGGGAGCTGACGGAAGTAAGGTCTACGTTACCGCCGACGAGGTGAGAGTAGACGCTATTGACAACGCTAAGGACGTGTCCTACGTTCGTTACGATACAAACCTGTTCAGACAGTTCTATAAGACGCTGCTCTATGCTTCTATCGCTAACTCCTATGAGCTTACCGATGAGGAAAAGGACGCTATCAAGAACGACGAGAGCCGTTTGATCCTTAAGATGACTATACTCAATTCCGAGGGTAAGGAGATGGAATATTGTTTCTATACTCTTACCTCAAGAAAAGCGTATATCACAATAAACGGTACGGGTGGCTTCTACGTCCTTACTAACCGCGTAAATAAATTTATTTCCGACGCTCAAAGATTTTTCGCTAACGAAATGATCGATTCTACGGCGAAGAATTGAGCTTGGGGGAACGTTATTTCTGAGGGGAACTTCTTGAAAGAGGTTCCCCTTTTTCATTGCGTTTGGCAAGTTTTTCGTTTGAATGTTTAATTCAAATTTTGATTTATCGGTGAGTTTACAATCTGTGTTCGCTCTCACATAAGGCTCCCTCCGAGAGGGGGCTCCCGCGTAGCGGGTGGAGGAGCCTGCGTGCATAACGGTTAAGATTTCATTATGTTTTGACGCACTCTCCCTCAGTCAGCTTCGCTGACAGC
>JAGAPH010000095.1 GCA_017623375.1 Clostridia bacterium
AATATGCCATACATTCATTTTAGCGAACAGGAAAAGAAAGACGCAAATGAAGCAAATATCGTATCATATTTGCGTACAGTTGGCGAATCTGTAGAAAAACACGGCAACGAATATTGGTGGGAAGCTCCGACCGGCAAGGTATCCATCAAGGGCTGTGAATGGTTCAGCCAATATGAGCTTGTAGGCGGCGGGGCTGTCAGCTTCGTACAGAAATTCTTTGGTATGAGCTATCCCGAAGCTGTTCAAGCATTGCTTGGCAGAGGTGCGGGAGCTGTCATTGAGAGAACGCCGAGAGAGCCACGGGAAAATGAGAAGCCCAAGAAGCCCTTTGAAGTACCGCCTAAAAATAGCGATATGCGCCGTGTATATGCGTATCTGTTAAACGAAAGATTTATCGACCGAGAGGTAGTGGATGCCTTTGTTCACAAGGGTTTGATATTCGAGGATGCGGAATACCACAACGTTGTATTCGTAGGCCTTGATGAAAACGTTGTTCCAAAGCATATACAGAAGCGATCCACAGCCTCAAATTCAAGCTTCAAAGGCAACGCAGAGAGCAGCGATCCTAACTACAGTTTCAATTTTGTAGGCGAATCGGATAGGCTGTACGTGTTTGAAGCTCCCATAGATATGTTAGCGTATATCTCACTTCACAAAAAGGACTGGGAGCAACATTCCTACGTTGCGCTTTGCTCGACCGCAGATATTGCCGCAATACGTATGCTTAAAAGCTATCCGAATATAAAAAATGTTTACCTCTGTCTCGATCACGACAGGGCGGGTATTGAGGGAGCATACCGTGTAGCAGAAAACATCAGAAGCGTGGGAGATTACTCTCTTTGGAGAGCTATGCCGGTCTGCAAGGATTGGGATGAGGATCTAAAGTCTTTGAACGGAAAGGAAGCAATTCCCGCATCCGAGCATCCCCGTATGGAGCATATGAAAATGCGTTGCCGAGAGCTTCAGACTATTGACTTATATTGTGATGAAAACTGCAAGGATATTTTTGAAAGCAAAGGCTATATTATAGGCAAAACAATTAAGAGACTTTACTATTTACTTGATAAAGCGGATAAATCGGTTTCAAGTGTGGAGAAACAACAGCATCTCTTCAATATGTCGAAAATTGCTATTGCTTTTTGTGTATGCAGAAGCTCACAGATTGAGAAAGAAACAAGCTCCGCAGAGGTCGTAAAGGAGATATTCAAGGGATATATGCCTCATAAAGATACAAAAAATTCAGTCAATCAGATGCTCGATCTAAAGGAATACTTTTCAAATCTCGAAAGGTCGTTTACGGATAAGGATACCTTTACCCGTGTTGAAATCGAAAGTCAATGCCACAGTATGCAGAAGTTTGCGATGATGTGTCTGCGGCTTGACGGAGCTATTGCGTTTGAAGCCGAAGTCCAAAACAAGGAATCAATGGAAATGACTATGTGAGGTGTGTATGGAAGGCGTAAAAATTTTATTATTGGTAGCCGCCGTTATGGGCGGTATTTTTGTTCTCATTTCCTCTCTTGCCTATATGTACAGTATGCGAGGGATAAAAAACAAGACCGTAGGTGACGGTCAGCACGGAACTGCGAGATGGGCTACGCGCAAGGAAGTAAAGGACGTGTACAAGCACGTACCCTTCAAGCCAAAAGAATGGCGTGAGAACCCCGACAGCCGTCCGACCGAGCAAGGTATAGTTGTAGGCTGTAAAACGCAAGGAAGCGAGACGGTTGCTCTTGTAGATACGGGTGACGTACACTGTATGATGATAGGAGCGGCGGGAGTAGGAAAAACCGCGTTTTGGCTGTACCCAAATTTAGAGTACGCCCTCGCCTCCGGAATGTCGATCCTTACCGGCGATACCAAGGGCGATCTCATGCGAAACTACGGCACGATAGCCTCAAAATACTACGGCTATAACGTATCTGTCATTGACCTGCGAAACCCTATGCGTTCTCACGGAAACAACCTTTTGCACCTTGTAAACAAGTACATGGACAAGTACAAGGAAACAGGCGAATTGCAATACAAAGCCAAAGCCGAAAAGTATGCCAAGATAATCTCAAAAACCATAATCCTTTCGGGTATGGAGTCAGGTAACTTCGGACAAAACAGCTACTTCTACGATGCAGCCGAGGGCTTGCTGACAGCCTCTATTCTTCTTGTAGCGGAATTCTGCAATCCCGAGGAAAGACATATCGTCTCTGTATTCAAGATAATCCAAGAGCTTCTCGCCCCCGGCAAGGAAAAAAGAAATCAGTTCCAACAGCTCATGGAGATGCTTCCCGATGACCATAAAGCCAAGTGGTTTGCGGGTGCGGCTCTGAACACCTCCGAGCAGTCGATGGCGTCGGTAATGTCAACCACGCTCTCAAGGCTCAACGCATTCCTTGATTCGGAGCTTGAAACCATTATGTGCTCGGAAACAGAGATAGATGCCGAAAAGCTGTGCAATGAAAAAAGCATTATCTTCGTAATAATGCCCGAGGAAGACAGCAGCAAATATTTCATAGTCTCTCTTATCATTCAGCAGCTATACAGAGAGATACTTGCCGTTGCCGATGAGAACGGCGGTAAACTCAAAAACAGAGTGGTATTTTACTGCGACGAGTTCGGTACGCTACCGCCTATACAGAGCGCCGAGATGATGTTCTCGGCATCGAGATCAAGGCGTGTAAGCATAGTTCCCATCATTCAGTCCTTCGCACAGCTCGAAAAGAACTACGGAGAGGAAGGAGCGGAGATAATCATAGACAATACACAGCTAACGGTGTTCGGCGGATTTGCCCCCAATTCCGAGTCGGCAGAAAGGCTGTCCGAGTCGATGGGAGTAAAGACCGTAATGTCGGGTTCTATAAGTCAAAGCAAGGATTCTCCGTCACGCTCTCTTGATATGATGCAACGCCCGCTTATGACCGCAGACGAATTAAAGTCTCTGCCAAAAGGAACATTTATCGTTACAAAAACAGGCTTCTATCCCATCAAAGTAAAGCTGAAGCTGTTCTTTGAATGGGGTATAGAGTTTGAGAAACAGCCTTATTGCGTGCCTGTGAGAGACAGCAACGCCATCAAATATGCGAGCAGAGATACGCTCGTAGCGGCTATAAAAGCAAAATACACTCATCTGTGCCAACAAAGAACACGATACGAGGGCGATATGTCGGGAGCTATCTACGTCGAGCAAGTAATGGGAAGGACACCAAAGACTCTCAAGGATAAGAACCGCAAGCTGAGTCCCGACAGGCGTGTAGTTGACCGTAGGCAAAACGGAGACAGTCCTCAATGAATTACTTCGAGTCAATTTATGCCGCAGGGCTTCCGAACAGAGCTATATCGGTGTATTTTTACCTCGTACAAAAGGCAAACTCGGACGGAAAATGCTTTCCGTCCGAGCGAAGAATTGCTATGGATCTGTCTGTGTCAAGGTCAACGGTAAAGAGAGCTATCGATGACCTTGAAAGACACGGTTTTATTAAGGTGGAGCAGAGATATCGCCAAAGTGGCGCGAAAAGCTCACTGCTCTTTACTGTAAAAGATTTTGAAAAATACCGACGTACCAAGGGATAACTCTGCCTATTTGGTGAACTGTGGGTGGGTTCACAGTGAACCGTCAAGGTTAACTAAATCAAGTTAAATATAGCAGAGATATGGCAGAAGGAAAAGGATGTATAAAATAACAGTATTGATGCATACTCCCGTTGTAATCAAAAATTGGTTTCCCCACTATTTAACGGTACAAAGCTTTTTGTTCAGGACAAGGTCTCCTTGGTTCTGAATGATTTGGGATCGGTTCCCGTTTGCTCCTTGAATATGCGGTAAAAATACGTTATATTCTGATATCCAACTGAATTTGCCACCTGTGCGATAGACATTGTAGTAGATAACAAGAAAAAGCATGCTTTTTTTATGCGAATCTTATGGACGTATTCCGTAAAGGTGCGTCCCATTTGTTTTTTGAAGCAACGGCCGACGTAGTGGTGATTATATCCCAATTCTTCACATATAGCGGTCAGCTCGATATTGGACTGATAATTCTCGTTGACGTAATTTACAACGTCCGAAACGAAGCCGTTAGCTCCCTTTTCGTCCGTGTCGGGGGATATGTTCCTCGACACCTCTATCAAAAGAGCGCACACGATATGCCTTAACATTCTGCGGTAGTTAGGCTTTTTTTGAGAATATTCGCTCAAGGCGACGGATACGGTTTGAAAAACGGTATCGTTATTGCAGAAGAAAACGTTTTCATAGAAGGAATCGTCAACGCTGTCTACCGTTATATCAAATAGCGGATGCGCGAGCATTTCGGGCAGAGTAGTGCCGAGGTTGAAGGTTTTATCTATTATATCGGGAGTAAAGCAGACGTTGTATATCCGAAAATCCTTTCCGCTTACGGGCGCATAACCGTGAGGAACGTTTGGCGGTACGATAAAATAATTTCCCGGGTTCAGCGTAATGCGCTTGTCTTTAAATATATGATCTGCAGAGCCGCTTTCAACGTATACAAATTCATAATACCTGTGGCTGTGCATTCCCACGTTATTTTTCTCGCTTTTCAATACTGTCACAAGCGCGGTTCTGAGAGGACGAACCTTGTATTCTGCGTCGTTTTTGAACTCTTTTTCTGACATCAACGGCATAACCTCCTATTCTAAAATTCATAACCTAAAGTGACTATTGTAAAAAAATTATATCATACGAAAAACCGTTTGTCAACAATACTATGGAAAAAATCACGTTAAATTTTATTGGTAAATATGACCAAATGGAATAATTATTGGACAATATATACAATTAAGTTATGTTTTGCTACCATTGGGTTATTGAAAGCGAGATTTGAAATATGGTATAATGAATACAACACAAATTATAAGGAGGTTTCATCATGAAACGATTGTTCAAAAACAAAGTTTTAGCTTTTGTCATTGCATTAATGATGATAGCATCGACTTTCCCGATGGGAATTTTTTCAGTCAGTGCTACTACAGTTCAAGGAGAAGCCATAAAAACTGCTGACGATTTCGCGGCAATGGAGCCGAACGGTACATACTATCTTGCCAACAGTATTACCTTGACAGAAACCTATTCACAACAATTTACGGGTAAATTTAACGGTAACGGAGAAACCATTACGGTATCCGCACCGATATTTGGTGCGATTATGAACGCTACGGTCGAAAATTTCACCGTCACATCAGACTCTGCCGTAACGTTGACGGCAGACGGAGGAATAGTTTGCAGTAAAGCGGGTGGTAATACTACTTTGCGAAACATAACGAACAACGTAAGCTTGCAGTCCGCCAACACGGTGAAGGTAGCCGGTATAGTCGGCGATTTCGTCTCAGATACCACTGCTACCATAACTATTGACGGTTGTGTGAACACCGGCAGTATAACCGGCGCCATGCGCGCGGGCGGTATTGCGTGCGGCGCTACGGATATGGCAGCTACTTGTGACGTCAACATAAAGAATTGCAAGAATACAGGAGCCATATCGTCTTCAAAAAGCGGCGGAATCATTTGTTTGGGATACTATTTTACCGGAAAACTGATTTTAGAGAATTGTGAGAACAGCGGAGCTGTTACGTCGGGTGATATCGCGGGCGGTATCGTATCGCACGTAGGTCAAGTAGTTACCGGCGTAACGATAACCGGTTGCCGAAATTCCGGAGCGGTTACTTCAACCAAGGGCAAAAAACAGGCCGGAGGAATTATCGGTCTGTGCCAAATTAGTGATTTGAGCATATCCGATTGCTTCAATAGCGGCGATATACAAAATACGATTACGACACAAAATGCGACTTGCGGAGGAATTGCCGGTACGGTAGTTGGCGTTGTTATGGAGCGTTGCGGAAACACGGGTAACGTTACATCTACGGCTAATGCGGGCGGTGTGTTAGGAAGCTTGACCGGTAGTAGTATCATAAAGTATTGCTATAACACAGGAGCCGCTGAGGCTACCAGTGTCAGAGCAGCAGGTATTGTTGGAGATGCGAATAATAGTGCTACAATAATAACCGGTTGCTATAATAGCGGAACGATTAGCGGCGTAAGAAAGTATCAGACAGGTGAAATTTTCGGAGCAACTCTTATTCCGGGTATTACATGCGATAATACCGTAAGTTCTCCTACAGGAACGTCGGATCAGATAACGAACAATTACATTAAGGGAGAAGCGGATTACGCAACTACATTTACCGATGACGACCTTGCTTCGGGCAAACTTGCATTTGATATGAATGCTGATATCGGCAATACGGTATATTACCAGAACGTCAACGATGGCGGTGCGACCAAGGACGATCACCCCGTAACCGATCCTACACACGGATACGTATTCAAGCACACCGATAATGAGCTTTACAGCCTTGCGTTCTACACCTACAACGGCGGTTCCGTAAGACTTGACGGAGAAAATTCGGGACTGAGATTTTCCACCGCGGTCAATAAGGCAGATTACGACCTGCTTGCAAGCAAGGGCGTTACTATGAGCTTCGGTACGCTCATTACTCCCAACGATTATCTCAAGGTTGTTCTGGGCGGCGGCTATGAATTTACCAAGGCAGGTCTTGCTAATCTTAATACTGAAAATCCTTATCTCGACGTAACTCCCACGGGTGAGGGAACAGCCGTATTTATGGCTCCGAGAGGAAGCAATGATGAGGATAATTATTATTTCCACGGCTCTATATCGGGTATAAAAACCAAAAACTACGAATGGGATTACAGTGCGATAGGATACGTTTCTATAAACGGCACCGAGGTATATTCGGCAGACTATGCAACTACGAATATTGCATACATTGCAAATTTGGCGTTGGAGGATACCTCTGCAGATTATACCGACGGAGAAGAGGCTATTCTCAGGGGGTATCTTCTACAAGACTGAGTACGTTTCGAGAGAAGATTACATAAACGACCCCACAGCTATGAAGCTTAGCTGGGAAGGAGAATTTGAAGTTCCCGAGGAAATGCTTGACTTCGACGAAAAGAGACAGGCATTGAACGATCCCGACGGAAGATTTATGGTATGGTCGCACAGAGGTGATACGGCAAGGTATCCCCAAAACTCCATTGAAGCAATAATAAGCGCTTGTATGATGGGAGTTGACGTGTGCGAGATTGACGTCAGAGTTTCCAAGGACGGTATTCCCGTGCTTGTGCATGATGAGACGCTTACCAAGACCACGAATTTCTCCGACATGGCAGGGAAGACTGTCAACGGAATGACCTTGCCTACGTCAGCAAACGTTAGTGATTGGACGCTTGCAGAGCTTCGTTGCTTAAGACTTAA
>JAGAPH010000096.1 GCA_017623375.1 Clostridia bacterium
AGCCTGCGTGCATAACGGTTAAGATTTCATTATGTTTTGACGCACTCTCCCTCAGTCAGCTTCGCTGACAGCTCCCTCCCGGAGGGAGCCTTATGAAGTAAGTGCTAATATAGCGAACACATCGCTAAATCCCAATTTGAAAGTCGTTTATTACGGGGGCATGTCGATATGAAGGAAATCAACGTTGAGTTGAACGAAATTGAAAAATTTTCCGCATTGAGAGAAAGAGGCATAGCTCCGTTTTTTTATAAAAGCATTGATTCCACAAATAACGAGGCTCGCAGATACGCCATGGAGGGCGGAAAAGCCCCCGCAATGTTTTGCGCCGCCGCTCAGACGGCAGGACGCGGCAGAATGGGGCGAAGCTTCTTTTCTCCGCATGATACGGGAATATATATGACCTTACTTTTGGATATTACCGACGATGTGCCCGCGTCTACAGTCAAGCTTACGTCAGCCGCCGCAGTTGCCGTGTCGGGCGCTATACAAAGATCTACGGGGATAGAGCTTGGGATAAAATGGGTCAACGATCTGTACCTCGGCGGACGAAAGGTATGCGGTATACTTGCGGAATCCTTTTTCTCCGATAACAGGCGTTACGCGGTGATAGGCGTGGGGATAAATCTCTCCACATCGGATTTTCCCGAGGAGCTTTCAGGGGTGGCAGGATCGCTCGGACTGTCGGACACAGATAGTATAAGAGACAGGCTGACGGAGCAGATATGTGCTGAGCTTTACGACGCTTACCGCCGTGTGACGGACGGAGACCTGTCTTATATAGAGGAATACAGAGCCAGATCGGTGGTCATTGGCAAAAGAGTCACGTACACCGAGAACGGTGTAAGCCGCAGGGGACTTGCCGTTGGCGTTGACGACTGCGGAGGCTTGGAGATAGAGTGCGACGGCGGTGAGCGAAGAGTGCTTACCAGTGGAGAGATAAGCTTGAGATTGACGGAAGGATGATTATGAGAGGACGTTTTATTGTTTTTGAAGGAATAGACGGGTCGGGAAAGACCACACAGGCAAGGCTTCTGGCAAACCGCCTTGAGGAGAACGGAGCAAGTGTGGTCATGACTGCCGAGCCCACGGAGCTGCCTACGGGAAAGGCACTGAGAGCGGCGCTTGGCGGTAAGGCAAAAAAGAGCGAGTGTGAAATGGCAGTTCTGTTCGTGGAGGATAGGATAGCCCATAATATCGCCCCAGTGGGAGGCATCGAGGAGCTTCTGGAGTCGGGGGCGTGGGTGATATGCGACAGATATTATTACTCCACTCTCGCGTATCAGGGGCAGTCTACCGACTACGAGTGGGTCAAGTCTATGAATCTCAGATGTCCGCAGATACGCAAGCCCGATCTTTGTATCTATGTGGATCTGCTTCCCGAGCAGAGCCTTGAAAGGATATCGAAGGGCAGAGAAACTGTGGAGATATACGAAAATATAGAAACACTTTCTAAGGTCAGAGAGCAATTTTTGTCTGTTATCCGAGACTTGGGCGAGACCGATAATATATGTATCGTTGACGGATACAGGGGCGTTGATGAAATTTCTGAGGATATATACGCTATCGTCTCCCTATTGGGGTGAAATGACGGTAATATGGCAATATTTGTCCTTAAAAAGCGGATATTTGACTTGAAAAGCAAAAATATTTGTCTTATAATAGTATTAACATAGGCGCGAAACGCCAAATAAAAATAACGGAGGTATTGATCATGGCATTACCGGTAGCAGTACAGGTATATTCTGTACGTGATGACGCAAAGGCTGACCTGCGCGGCACACTTGAAAAGATCAAAGAGATGGGATACGACGGAGTAGAGTTCGCAGGACTTTACGGAAACGATCCCGAGGAAATCAAGAAAATGTGCGAGGAGATAGGACTTACTCCCATTTCCGCTCATGTTCCTTATCTTGATATGATGGGTGCTCCCAAGGGAATCCTTGCAAAATACTCGACCATTGGCTGTAAGTACGTTGCGGTTCCTTATCTTACACCCGATTACCGTCCCGGCACTCCTTGCTTCTCTGAGGTAATAGAGAACGTCAAGATGCTCGGTAAGGTAGCAAAGGATATGGGCATTCAGCTTCTGTATCACAACCACGATTTTGAGTTTATGAAGCTTGACGGCAAGTACGCACTCGATATTCTTTACGAGGAGGTCCCCGCTGAGTATCTTCAGACAGAGCTTGACACCTGTTGGGTAAACGTTGGTGGAGAGGTTCCCGCTGAGTATATCGGAAAGTATTCGGGCAGATGTCCCGTAGTTCATCTTAAGGACTTCTACGGCGAAAAGTCCGAGAATATGTACGAGCTTATCGGAATTAAGAGCGAGGCTCCCAAGCGCCCCGGTAACTTCGAGCTCCGCCCCGTTGGAAGCGGTATTCAGGATTTTCCCGCTATCCTTAAGGCGGCAGAGGCTGCAGGTACCGAATGGGTAGTTGTCGAGCAGGACAATCCCTCTATGGGTCTTACTGCCATGGAGTCTATTAAGAAGAGCAGAGAATATCTCAGAACTCTCGGCTATTGATCAAAAAATAAAAAATAAAAATACAGGAGGATCTTATCATGGCAGATAAGTCTATGGACGGTCTTAACACATTTACAGACCAGAGCGCTGACGGCGCTATCGACACAAGCAAGGTGATGCGCGTGGGTATTATCGGTTGCGGTTGGATCGCAGATTCCCACGTAAAGGCACTTAAGAACCAGCCTGACGCACAGATCGTTGCGTGTGCTGATCTTATTCCAGGTAGAGTACAGGAATTTTGCAAGAGAAACGGTATCGACGATCTGGGCATCAAGGAGTATCCCTCTCATAAGGAAATGCTGGACGACGAGAGCCTGAAGCTTGACGCGGTACATATCTGTACCTACAACCGTCAGCACGCAGGACCCGCTATCTATGCTCTTAAGAAGGGCATAAACGTACTTCTCGAGAAGCCCTTTACGGTAACTCTCGACGAGGCTATCGAGGTAATGAAGGCAGAGAAGGAGAGCGGAAAGGTTCTCTCTATCGGCTTCCAGCCCAGAATGGACGCTAACATGCAGCAGATCAAGAAGATCTGCGAGTCCGGCGAGCTTGGACAGATCTACTATATTCAGACAGGCGGCGGACGTCGCAGAGGTATCCCCACTCCTCACGGAACTACGTTCATTGAGAACGAGACCGCAGGTGTAGGAGCTCTCGGTGATATCGGATGCTACTCTCTCGACATGGTTCTCAACGCTATCGGTTATCCCAAGCCTCTTACCGTTTCTGGTTATAAGTCTGATTTCTTCGGTAAGGATCCCAAGTATTCGGGATACAAGAACGGAAAGGGCGAGGAATACTCCAAGCTGTTCGGAGTTGATGACTTCGCCGCAGCGTTCATTCGTCTTGAGGGCGGAATTGTTCTTGACTTCCGTATAGCATGGGCAATGAACCTTGACACCCCCGGTGACACCATCATCATGGGTACAAAGGGAAGCCTCCGTATTCCTTCCACAGAGTGCTGGAACGGAACAGTTGGCGGTCCTATGACTATCTATCACGAGGTAGCGGGACTTCAGACAGCAACGGAAATTCCCGTTATTAAGATGAAGCAGGGTCTGTTCGATCTTAAGGTTCGTACATTCCTTGACGCTTGTAAGAACGGCACACCCGCGCCTGTTCCCACAAGCCAGATCATCTACAATCAGGCTATTATCGACGGTATCTTCAAGTCCGCCGAGCTTGGTAAAGAGGTTGAGATCGTTATTCCCGAGGTTTGAGAATAACGTTAATAAACGCAAAGGGGCTAAGCTTTTTTGGAGCTTAGCCTCTTTTGCTGTCAAATGATATGTTCGCACAAACCCACTCTTAAAGTTTAGGTCAAAATTTGAAAACATCTGCCAACAACAAAAGGAACTGAGACAAATCAATTACTCAGTTCCTTTTCTTTTATAACTCTATAACGCACAAAGGCGCGGGAAGGGGAACGCAACGAACAAAGGTAAGCCTGCCGTCGTCCTCTACCTTGTACAGAGAAAAATTGTTTCCGAATTGGTTGGTGCATACCGCCCAACGCTCGTCGGCTATGAGAGCAAAGTCACGCGGTTCGACTCCGTGGGACTCTGCATGAGCCACAAGCGTCAATTTATCGCCGCATACCGTGAGCAGAGCAATAGTCTCCGAGCCACGCTCGGTGACGTAAAGTCGCTTGCCGTCGCGGCTTAGCTTGATAGCCGAGCCCTTGCCCTCGCGGGCGTAGCCCTCGGGCTTTATATCTACCTCACTGAGGTATGTAAGATGTCCGTCGTCATATGCGAAAACGCTAACGGTGGCAGACATTTCATTCATGCAGTATACATAGCTCCCGTCCTTGGAAAACACCACGTGTCTCGCACCGTTTCCGTCGGGGACCTTGGCGCGTGATACCTCGTTGAGGTGGCGGTCGTAAACGAACACCGTATCAAGCCCCAAGTCGCATGACAAAACATACTTTTTGTCGGGTGACAGTAGCACGGAATGAACGTGAGGCGACGTTTGCCTTGCGGCATTGACGCCGTGTCCACAATGAACGTCCAGCTTATTCGGGGACTTAAACACGCTTCCGCTTACGTAATTCGCGCAGTAAACGTCATTTCCCTCAACCGCGATGTGACAGGCTACCGTTCCTCTTGTGGAAACAGTGTCCGTCAAAGCTTTTCCCGTTTTGAGGTCGTATGCCGCAAAGCCGCTTTCGTCCGAGCCGTCAAAGGGGGCGCGTAGCACTGCCCAAAGCACGTCGGTGGCTTGAAGGAACATGGGGCTTGGCATAGGGATAGTATCCGTATGCTCAAGCTCTCCGTCCTCGTATAAGCGGTAGCGGTATGCGCCTCCGTCTGGGACGCATGAGGCTACCAAGAACTCACAGAGCGGTCTGCGTGTCATTAGGATCTCCGTTTCTCGCCAGGTCGTATTCCTTAGACCAATCAAGATCTCGATACTCCTCTCCGCGAGGATCGTTCTTTATCCAATCGAGGAGCATATCCAGCATCTCCTCGCTCCACGTGTTTCTATCGATCTGCGCCGTGGTGAATTTACCTTGGCAAATCATTTCAAATCCAAAATCGTCCTTTACGTGGGTTTTCGCAGCTCCCTCTACCACCTCGGGAACAAGATGAGCAGGAATAAACAGAACTCCGCCGCCCGCACCGAATACTACGTCTCCGGGCAAACACACTGCTCCGCCAAAATTGGTAATATCGTTCCAATCCTTCATGACGAACTCGCGTATCGGAGTTGGATCGATACCTCTGTAATATACCTGTACGTCGGGAACCTTTTTCATTTGCTCAACGTCGCGCACACCGCCCCAAATTACCGCGCCGCCTGTTTTGGTGCGGTTATGTAATGCGGTGGTCAGATTTCCGCCCAAGAACGTGCCCTTATATATTTTGTCGTACATATCGCAGACTACGACGTCGCGCTCTACAAGGGAATCTATGACCCATTGGTTGTAGTTGCCCTTAAGTCCGTCCTCTGCGCCTCGGTTAAACTGAACCTCATGCAGATCGGGGCGTGTAGGAGCGTAGGTACAGGTTACGGCACGTCCCACAAGCTTGCGTCCGTCATCGTGAAGCGTATGCAAGGGCGCAAGACCGCCTCCAACAAATTGATGCTCGTAGCCAAGGACGAAGATAGGCTTCCATACCTCCTCAAGTGTCATTCCGTACAAGGCGTCCAGATACTTGTCCGCAACCTTGGGACGTCCGTCAGGAAATCTTTCTCCCTTCCATAAAGGTGTTAATGCGATTATTTTTTCTCTATCGTTAAAATTCATTTAAATTCCTCTCAATCTTATAGACGCATACCGCCGTCTATTATAATGTCGGTACCTGTAATATAGCTGCCCTCGTCCGAGCAGAGCATAAGCACTGTTCCCGTGCAGTCCTCGGGTGTTCCGAAGCGCCCCATGGGAATTACCGCCTCTACCGCCTGTCTCTTTTCATCGTCGTTGTAGACATCGGCGTTTCTGGGGGTAGCTATAGCGCCGGGAGCGACGTTATTTACCGTCACGCCGTAGGGCGCAAGCTGCTTGGCAATATTTTTTACCAGACTCATTACCGCGCATTTGGTGGCGGAATACAAAACCAGCTCGGGGTGCTGACGGTATTGATTTACGCTTCCGATCGTGATTATACGTCCAAAGCCGTTTTTCTTCATGGCAGGGGCGTAAAGCTGTATCAGCGTGAGCGTGCTCTTGACGTTTACGGTGATCTGTTTGTCCATGGCCTCCTCGGAAATACAGTCCCACGTCTCCTTATACTGAACACTGGCGTTGAGTATAAGACAGTCAATGTCGCCCGTTTTTTCGTAAAGTCCACGCACCTCGTCCATATCCGAAAGATCGGCAACCACCGCCTCGTGTGCGCCTATCTCATTCATGACCGAGCGTACTTTTTCCATGCTCCTTGAGCCGTGCACGATAACGGTGTATCCCGCCTTGCATAGCTCTGCCGCAATAGCTTTGCCAATGCCCTGAGACGAGCCTGTTACAAGTACTCTTTTTGCCTTTTGATCTGACATTTTATTCTCCTTTCGTGAGATATCAGCTCCACTCGCGGTCGTTAGCCCATTCGTGATCCCAAGCGTCGGTGGGATCCCACTGACCGGGATAGTCCTTGTGAATATATTTTGCGATAAGCTCCTCGTTGAGTGCCTCTATTCCGAGACCGGGGGCGTCGGGAACACGCGCAAATCCGTCAACAATAAGAGGATTGTCAATGCCCAGCGCGATGTTGTTCCATTCAGGGCAGTCGGTGGAGTGGAACTCTACCGCAAGCACGTTCTGAATAGCTGCTGCCGCGTGGATCGCCGCCATGCAGCCGATGGGGCTTTCTGCCATGTGGATAGCCATTGCCACACCGTATTTGTCGCACATGTTGGCAAGCTTCTTTATCTCTCCGAAGCCGCCTACGGTGAGCATGTCGGGGTGAACGACCTGTACTGCGCCTGTAGACAATAGCGGCTCGAAATTCTCGGCAAGGTAGATGTCCTCGCCCGTGCAGACGGGAACTGTGGTGTTATCAGCCAGCTTCTTGAAATGATTGGTGTACTGCCAAGGCGAGATGTCCTCCATCCACGCGATGTTGTACTTTTCAAGTCTTTTTGCAAATCTTATGCAGTCCTCAACACAAACGTGTCCGAAGTGGTCGATAGCGAGGGGAACCTCGTAGCCGATAACGTCACGTACTTCCTTGACATAGTTTTCAAGATAGTCAAGACCCTTTTCGGTTATATGTATTCCCGTTGCGTAGTGAGGAATGGTAAATACCTCGTAGTTCTTACCGAGCATCATATCTCTGTCGATAGAGCCCTTCTGGTGGTTGATAGCCTTCATGGAGTATTTCTTGATGTCCTCAAGGAAGCCCGAGGGTGCGTTGAGACAACCGGGCTCGTCCAGCATAAGCTCTATGCCGAGGTCCATCTTGAGGAAGGTGTAGCCCATCTCCACTCTCTTTTTGAGGGCATTACCCATATCCGTTCCCGTATGCTTGCCGTCAACATCGGTGTCGCAGTACATACGGACCTTGTCGCGGTACTTTCCGCCGAGAAGCTGATAAACGGGAACACCGTAAGCCTTACCAACGATATCCCAAAGAGCGATCTCTATTCCCGAAACGCCTCCGCCTTGACGGCTATGTCCGCCAAACTGCTTGATACGGCGGAAGAGCTTCTCTACGTTAAGGGGATTTTCACCAACGAGTCTGCTCTTGAGCATGAGCGCGTAGGTGGCGCTGGACGCGTCTCTTACCTCTCCGTAGCCCACTATACCCTGATTGGTGTATATCTTCAAAAGGATACAGTGCTTGGGTATGCCGTCAATGTTGGTAACGCGAAGATCTGTGATCTTAAGATTTTTTACGTCGATCTGATTATTCATAAAATGTTCTCTCCTTTTTTTGTTTTTTTCATTATAGCAAAAAAGGTGAGCCAATTCTACCACTATACTATCAGAAAGTTAAACTATATTACGATATGGCAATTAAATTTTCTCAAACATATTGACTGCCCAAGCCATTGTGTGATATACTAAATTACGATATTGAATTGAAGGAGAGTATCTATGGAAATAAATCGCAGATCGATAGTTTCCCCCGAAACGGGGCTTCAGCTCATCTCCGTCTTTCATTCTAAGCATGCCCCGGCGCTCCGAACGTATTCGCCGCATCATCATACCTCCTTTGAGCTGGCATTGTTCAAAAAAGGTAAAGGTATCTATTGCTGCAACGGAAAAGAGCTTGAATTTTGCGCGGGGGATATATTCGTTTTTTCTACTAATGAGGAGCATTTCATCTCACGTATAGATGAGGAGATGACGGTAATGAACCTTCATTTTGAGCCTCAATACATATTTTTTCCATTTCAGAGCGAGCAGGATTATTCATTTCTCAGAATATTTTTCGACCGCTCCGAGCGCTTTTGTAACCGCTTGGACAGAGATGCTTCCGTTACACAGAGGATAAGGGAGATGTTTTACGAGATAGAGGAGGAGTTCTTTAATACTCCCTCCAACTACGAAATAATGGTAAAGGCTAAGCTTTTGTCAATTCTGGTGCTCATGACGCGCGAGCTCGGGTATGTAAACAGCGTGCCGAGCGAGAAGTCGGTTCAGATAAAATGTGTGGACGAGCTTTCTAAGGTGATAGATTATATAAATTGTAATTTTTCAAGTGATATCACCTTGAATAAGCTTGCGCAGATAGGAAACATAAGTCCCAACTATCTTTGCAAGGTGTTCAAGCAGTTCAACGGAATGACCATCTGGAACTATATCCTCATTCGCCGCGTGGACGAAGCAAAGCGGCTCTTGAAGGAGACTGAGCTGAGTATTCTTGAGATACAGCTACGTTGCGGCTTTCAGACAAGTGCCAATTTCAATAAGATGTTCAGAAGAATGACGGGTTGCGCCCCGTTAAATTACAGAAAAAGATTTATAAAGTAATGTAAGAAGCATAGACCAAATTATCAAACGTGCCGTTTTGAGCGTATTTTGACGTTCAGAACGGCATGTTTTTATCAAGGTAACGGGTAGAATATACTTGGTTTAAAAATTGATATACTATTTTTATATTTTTATATTTTATAACGTAATATTTTAGGGATAAATGTAGAATAAAATCTTGAATTGTGCTTTTAATATACTGCAATTTATATAATTATGTAAAAAATGATGATAAACTATTTTTAAATAAAATAAACAGAATAATACCGTGAGGTATATATCTTTTTTGTTGGATAAGCAGAAAAATAAAAAAAACGTTGAAAACACCTCAAAAATCTGTTATAATGAAGTCGGAGAGAGATAAAAACGGAGGGTGAATTATGCAAGGCGGTAATTCTGCGTATGAAAAGAAATCGCAAAGGCTGATACGTATTTCAACTATGAATTTTCATTTTTCCCAAGGCGTTTATCCCCATTGGTATCCGATAGTTAGGGATACCCGTCTTTGTTGCCATTATCATCTTCACGAGCATATTGAGATAATAGTGGTGGATGAAGGCTGTGTTACCTTTCAGGTGAGCGGTAAGCAGTACGATCTTTACGCCAACGATATCCTTTTTATAAATCCCTTTGAGCCTCATAGCGGATATATTCCCGATGAATACGACCGCACCGTGTACCATGCTATAAATATTGACGTAAATCGGTGTAAGGCAGTGCCCAGCCTGCTTTTGAAGCATATTCTTAACGATCTTACTAATGGTAGGGGAGTATATCCAAATACCTTGAACGTAAACCAAGACGTAAAGAAAGAGTTGTTGGAATATTCTCGCGGCATGATACGTAACTGTGCCGAGGAGAATGAGCTTTGCCAGATAGCCAATATGTTTAGCTTCTTTGATGTTGTCGGTAAGCCAACTTACTCTGTAAACGAAAAGGAGAACAAGCGCTCGGCGGAGTTTATAAAGACCGTGGTGCTTTATATTCAGGAAACGCCGTTGCAGGATATCTCTCTTGAGGCGGTGTCCAATATGTTGTCGTATAACAAGGCTTATTTTACAACGTTGTTTAAAAAGAATTTCGGAATGTCCTTCACAGATTACGTGAATAATTATAAGATAGAGATGGCAAAGGGATATATAAGGAACGGAAACTATAACCTCAATGACGTTGCTATAAGATCGGGCTTTAATTATTACGCGTATTTCTTTAAAAAATTCAAGAGTATATCGGGCGTTTCTCCCAGCGATTTCGTGGAGCAATGCCGAGATCATAATAACCGTAAATAACACAAAACGGGCTGAGTCATTTGCTTGACTCAGCCCGTTTCAGCCTTAAAATGCGGCTTCGGTGATGCGCTTCTTGTCTATTTCCTTAAGGTCGGAAAGAAGGACCTTATATACTGCCTTTGGAACGGTGGCGGAGGCGCATATTTTTTTCATTACGCCTTCGCGAAGCGAGAATGCCCCCTGCGTTACCTGAAGCTTTGCTATCATAGATCTCATGGAATTCCTGAAGTCGTCAGATGGCTCGGAGCTTACACTTATCTCATATACCGCAGATGGATCGAAGTCCTCGACGGTCACGCTTACCTCTGCATACGCACATATCCGAGCGCTACATGGAACGCCGTTTTTGGTCACGGTTATCTCGGGCGCTTTGAGTGAAAATCCTAAAGCGGAGTCGGCGGGGTGATGAATGATGATATTGGGGAAGGTGAGCGTTACGGAACGGTCTGCGGGAATAACGGACGAATCTCCCTCTGTATGAATTCTTACAGTTTGAGTACCGTCTGTATGAGAGAGCAGGAATTTTGTAAACGCCTGCTTGCCGTCTCCGTCCTCAAAGAGGGAAAACTCGCCGTTTCCGTTGTATATCTTCGCCTCGAGGCTATGAGGGTTATCGCAGCTATTTCCGCGGTCGTTGCTCAGCACTATTACCGAGCCCTCTTTTACGAATACGGGAATAGAATCAAGGGAGCGGACTGCGGTAATGGCTTTTCCGCCCGTACCTACACGGTAAATGTCACCTGTGAAGAAGTCTGTCCAAACGCCCTCAGGCAACCAGACTTCAAGCTCGCAAAGACCGTTTTCCGTGCTATGGTGGGTTATGGGAGCCACCAGCATGCTCTGACCGAACATGTATTGATCCTTGTATTGGTAGCTTTCGGGACAGTCGGGGTACTGATAATACATGGGCTCGCAAAGGGCAAGGCCATCAGTATGTGTGAGATAATTGCAATTATAAAGAAATGGGATCATCCGGTGACGCAGAACGAGCATATTCTTTGCTAATTCGCCAATGCCGTTCTCATATGCCCAAGGCTCCTTGGTGATAAGCTGGGAGTCGGTACAGTGCATGCGATTAATGGGGTTGAACACGCCGAATTGCAAAAAGCGCAGATACAGCTCGTCGTCCTTTACTCCGAGATGGTGTCCGCCTATATCGTGCCCCCACCAGGTATAGCCAATGTTCGCCGCGGTTGAGGTGAAGTAGGGCATAAGACGGAGCGTTTCCCACGATATGCTGGTGTCGCCCGAAAATCCTATGGGATATCTGTGTGAGCCAACGCCTGCGTAGCGGGACATTATCAAGGCTTGCTTGCCGCTTCTGCCGATGTCGAGAAAATGATAATGGTTGAGCGCCCAAAGGGGATCAAGCCCCTCCATTTCCGAGTTGGTGCCTTGCTGCCAATCTATCCACCAGAAATCAACTCCGTCCTCCTCATAGGGGTGGTGAAGTATGTCAAAATAGGCTTCTATGAATTTCTGATTGGCTATGTCGAATTTTATCACCTTTTCCGTGGCGGGATCAACTCCCATTGCTCTTGCCATCTCCTCGTACATATCCTCGTAGTAGCGAACGCCGCTTGCGGGGTGGAGATTGAGAGTTATCTTGAGATTCCTTCTGCGAAGCTCGTTGAGAAAGGCTCGGTAGTTGGGGAAAAGACGCGTGTTCCATGAGTAGCCCGTCCAGCCTATGCGCTTGTTTTCGGGAGTGGCAAGGCAGCCGCGGTCGAGCGTATTCTTGCCCTGCGCGGTTATTTGCTTATCCTCATCGAGGGTGTCGGTATAATGCCAATCTATGTCGAGGGTGGCTACGGTGAGCGGGACTCCGTTTTTCTCGAACTGATCCATAAGATAGAGGTATTCCTCGTCGGTGTAAGCGTGGTAACGGCTCCACCAGTTGCCTAAGGCAAAGCGAGGAAGCAGAGGAGTCTTTCCGCATATAGAATATAGAGCGCGTACCGCTTCTCTGTAGTCGTTTCCGAAAGCGAATACGTAGATATCCAAAAGCTCCTCTGAGCATGGCTCCAGCTTGCCGTCGGAATTAAGACGCAGCGCGCCTGTATCGTCAAAAACGGCGATGCCATTTCTTGAGCAAACACCGTCCTCAAGCTCAAGTTTTGCGCCGTTGCGGATATATATGCTTCCGTCGTAGCAGTCAAGCGTTCGGGCAGTACCTAAGAGGTTATCCTCATTTTTCAGAGGGAATTCCCTTCCATCTATTATAATACGGCTATCTTCAAGCTCATGGCAAAGCTTTAGCGTTGCCTTTTTTGTTTTTACGTATATTTCATTATTCGTGCGTACCGTCTCAAAATGCTGAGGAGGCATATTGCGGAACCAGATATGCTGCGTAGCATCGTCGTTGAAATTAAG
>JAGAPH010000097.1 GCA_017623375.1 Clostridia bacterium
CCTGCGCTCCGGGCAGATAGTCGTTGATATTCCAATCTATGGACTCAAAGCCCGCTTCGGCATACATTCTGTAAGTTTCGGCAAGACCTATCTCATACGTCGATCTTCCCGATTGAATTGCTATTTTCATAATGTTCTCCTATTTTTTAGTTTTCCAACAAATCTGCGGACGGCTGCATCATAATTCCCTCGGGCTTAAAATGATACTCGTAAGAGAAGCCGTCTCCCTTAGTTCTCCAAGCTCCCGGATTTATCCAATTACGCTCACTGTCTGAAAGATGTAAAGGACTGAATCCGTTAGTTCGGGGGACGTAAAGTCTTAAGGTTATTCTGTGGCTTCCCGCACATACGCTGCCAAGAGAAAGAGTGTAAGGGGGATACACGATATTGCCAACCGAATTTCCGTCCAAAAGCACCTCAATAAGCGCTCCTCTGTACTGCGGAGCTCTCAAGAGCAATTCGTATCCGTCGTTATCCGCAGGAACGTCAATATCCATATAATAATCGATCGCTCCGCTATAAAACGGAAGCTCCTGCGATACGATATCCGAAAAGCCTAAAGCCTTGGGAAGCTTGACTATGCGCGCTTGAGAACCCGTTACCTTAACGCCGAAATCTCCGAGGATATAGCACCACTCGGTTGCCGTCCGTTTACCAAAGGGTAAGGTAAGCTCAAGTATGTTCTCGCCCTTATTTATTACGGGAATACGAACCGTCTTTATCGAACGGTCAACGTAGTATCCAACAGCTTTATTTGATATTGCTTTTCCGTTCCATACGATCTCTGCCTTATCGGGATTTTCAATAGCAAGCCTTGCTCCGAATACCCTTATATCACTGTCTATTTTAAACCTTAGCCTTATGGAGTGCGTTATGGGCTCCCGTTCTATGCAGTAAGGCTGAGCGGCGCCGCCCGATAACACAGGCCAGCCGAGACTCTTGCGGCAGGCGGTATCTGCCCGCAGTAATTCCTCGCGAGGATTGTATTCCTCATCGTCGAGTGCATACTCGGCGATATCAAGCAACAGCGCATTAGGCTCACCGAGACTAAAGCAAGCCGTATTAGCTGTGCAGAGCTGTATCCTCTCCTTTTTTATCTCTTTTTTGTCTGTTGCTTCAGCCGTGTTGCTTAAAGCTGACGGAGACAGACGGAACAAAAAGCTATCGTAATCATAAACCGTTTTAGTGATATACGTCCAACCGTTTTTGATCTCGGTATTTTCAGATTTTATGTCACCGTTTTGAGTATCGTATAAGCGTGCGTTCCATTCGCCCTTTATTTTGGCTATCAGCTTGTATTTTTTTGAGATATCCTTGTTGTACGGAAGCTTTGCCTTGCATATAAATACCCAACGGTCGTCTCCGTCCTGTCTCATTTGGTAAATAAGATCGTCGGTGTAAGCTCCGTCTCCGCGTCTCAACTCTATCTCCCTTACGTCCTCAAGAGCGTTTATAAGCGCAACCTGACCAAATGATATAGACGTGCTGCTATTATAAAGCTCAGATGGCTTTTCGGAAGGAACGGCATCCATAAAGCGAGGCGCGTTCCCCATAAATATAAGCTTTCCGCCCGCACGTCTGAAAGCATCAAGTCGCTCGACCGTAGTCGCTCTTAAGGTCTCGCATGCAGGAACGATCACGGCGTCGTAAGCCATCTCTCCGACCTTCAAGGGAACGCCGCCTTTTTCACAAAGCTCGGGAAGAGTAGTTTCACAAATATAGTCAAAGTCATATCCGCCAAAGGACAGCCACTTAGTTATATTTTCAAAATTCTCGTCAAGCTCATCCAATACGATAGCGCTCTGCGCCTCGGGACCGTAATTTATCCAATACGACTCAATAGGGTGAATTACGCCGATACGCACAACAGGCTTTCCTCTCGTAAGCGCTGTGTTAAGACGTGCAAAGTGATCCTCTACGTATCCGAATTTTTCGTACCAAGGACTTTGATATCCGATAGCGGGAGGATAGTCGCGCTTGGCTTCACCCTCCATCGATACCCAAGCAAGGTGCGGTACGCGGACGGTAACGCCCATAGCCGCTTGCCAATCTCCCGACAGCTTAAAGCCTCTGAAATCGAAATCCCACGTGGTCACGCCGTAAAGCTCACTCATCATTCCTTCCTTGCCGCATTGACGGACGGCTGACTGACACTGCTTTGCCGTGTTGTACTCGTATTTTGCGCAAAGCATATCTATTCCTGGGATCTGAAAGCCCTTATATAACGGCATTATTTCTCCGACTCTTTCGGTCTGAAGCTTCAGATTTTCTTCCGCAATGATATGCCCCGTGAGTGCTATATCGTTTTTCCGACACCACTCTCCCAATTGAACGCTGAACGCATCGGTAAATCTCTCGCACAAGTGGATATGATATCTATATCTTGTGGTAGATATCTCGCCGCGCGGAAGATTCCAAATGATCTCGGGAAGCTTATCTACAAGAGAATATCCGTATGTCTTTATATAGGTTTCATCAAGATCGTCTGTCCACGGAAGCACAACGGGAGCTTTACTTGTGGCAAAGCCCAATCTCGCCTTGCGGGCAAACTGCGGTTCATCTGTAAATATGGAAGGAATATTTTTATTGAATTCCTTTCCTACCGCTTCCTTATATCTTTCGTGTGTAACCTCGATAAAACGGCGTATGGTATCGGGATTTAAAACGTCGGCGTAGCCTTGATTGTTAAATCGCGGCGTAGGCTCAAGCACGGTCTCGTACGCATAGAAAGCCTCCCCTTCGGGACTTTCGTTTTCCCCAAGTCTGCGGTATTTAATCAGCTCACCGCTGTCATTTAATACAACGTCGTATTTTCCGAAATCTATCAATACCTCCGAGACGTCACCATACCCCTTGAGGTTTATGATTTCTCCGTCAATTTTAGGCTCGGGGGAAAATACAAGCAATCTTTTTCTATATTTCTTATCTTTAGTTACAAGTCCTCCGGCGTAGCCCGACGGCCATCTATCTTCATCGTAAAGCCACGTAAGCATATTTTCTTTTTTTGCTTTTTTTACGCAGGCTTTAACGAGCCTCATATACTCATCGCCAAGATATTCCGTTGACATTCCCGAACGGCAATGTATATGAAAGCCCCCGAAGCCCATTTGTTTTAATTCTTCTATCTGCCGCAAAAGCTCTTTTTCCTCGAGCTCGCAGTTCCACGACCAAAACGGCGCTCCGCGATACTCCGCCGTGGGATTTCTGAAAAGCTCATCGGAAAGTGACGGTGAGCTGTTTTTCTTATATAACATATCTTTCCTCTTTTTTTAATTGTCAACCCAAAATTTCAACGTCGGAATATACCATAAGATGATCGGATGCCCAAAGCTCATCTTCAGTCTTCACTCCAACGTAATGTACGTATGCTTTAATGCTTTCAGGATAATAAAATATATGATCTATACTGTATCTTGCCTCTGTAGTTGGAGGTTCCCCGACAGAGTGAGTAGTTTTGTATCCCGGCATTTTAGATACCGTAGCCGATACCTCCGCCTCGGTAAGTCCCGCGTTAGTTGCAACTTGATAAGGCAATTCATTTTTTGCAAAATTAAAATCTCCTGCGAATATAGCAGGTAATTTGCCGTACTTCTTTTGAATGCTTTTTTCCACGTCCAGCATTTGACGAACGTTGTCGGCTCTCATCTTCGTTTCCTCTGCCTGAAGCTCTTCCTTCGATTTGTTTTCATATCCCGAATATGAATTGTTTAATACAGCTCCGTGCAAGGAAAGAACAAAAATTTTTTCATCAGTTGAATTCAGCTCAAAAACACCCCATGAAAGACACTTCGTATTAGTGCCAACATATCTGCTGTCAAGCCACTCTCCACCGCCTTCGACAAGCTTGATCTTATCTTTTCTGTATAAAATCGGAGTATAAATGTAAACGTCGCTGTCCTGATGCTTTTCAAAGGCAATTCCGTAATTCGTTTTCAATTTATAAACAAGATTTGTATGCATAAATGCATTACATTCCTGCAAACAGAATATATCGGGCTCGTACTGTTCAACCAGATTTATAATATGTTCTATTCTTTTACTCGGCTCATCTCCCGATAACGCAACATTTAAGGTCATTACTCTCAATTCCGCACCCTCGCAAAGATCGACTACTCCGTCGTAAAAGCCCGAAAACGTACTGCTTTTTTCTATTACGGTCTGTTTTCCCTTTTCAAATTTTGAAATGTACTTATTACGGAACTCTTCGATAGCCTTTTGCGTTGCAATATCGGAGCTACCGACAACAACTATTTTATCGTTTATAATTCGCATAGCATATTCATCCTCTGACAGCGAGGAAAGCACCTCGTTGGTTTCAGCTCGGTTGGTTTTTCCCAAGAGTATTTCCTTATCGCCGTTACGGCATATTCCGTCGTCATCCACTTCGTCAAGCGAGTCTATTTTTATATTCAATTCTTTATCGGATAGCTTACCTATCACAGAACACATATTCGATATTTCGTTTTCGACCCTTGCGGAGCATTTCGTGGGACGAACTATCGTATAATTGAGACTGCCGTCTTCGTTGAACAACACAATAGACGCTTCCGACGCTTCCGAGGCGCTCTCGGTCTCGTTTGGCGATACGTTATCATTGCAGGACGTCAAGAGCATTATAACACTCAACACAAAACAAACCGCAATAATTATCCTTTTTTTCATATTGTTTCTCCTTACAGCTACACTTCTAAAAAATCAAGGTTCTTGATTTTTTCAAAGAACCTTGATCGTTTTAGCATCTTTATTTAATATGTATTACCTGGCTTTTATGTGGGTTATATCACATATATTCGCTAAGGCAAGATTCTTTATGCTTAATAAGGCTTAGACCAGTTTTCACCGGCATTGCTTCCGCCGGGTGTTCCGATGTTTTCTCCGGCTATAGTTATTTTGCCGTCGCCTCCATCTTCGTCCTCATCACCAAAGCTTGGCTCGGTCAATTCTTCATCTTTCTCGTCTTCGGTATCCGAGGTACCGTTATCTACGGATTCGGCAATGCTATCGCTCGTTGTATCGTCTGTAGTTTCATCCTTGCTACAAGCTGCAAAACATATCAAAAGCATAGATAAGCATACTAAAATCGCAATAATTTTTTTCATAATTCGACTCCTTATTTATCTTGCGTTATAAAGGGATTTGATAACCGTAAGCTGTGCCTCGGTATATGCACTGTAGCTCTCAGTCGCGTTTATGGCGTTCGCACTGCTTGCGGAAATTTGATTGCCATATTCAGCGCTCGAATTCGGCGCTCTGTCCGTATATGCGGCTTCCGCTACGTCAGCAACGTTTCTCGTTACGTAATCTCCGGAATATACGATGACATCTCCGATCTTAAGATATCCTATAGCACTGTATTCTCTGCTATAATTTTTAGAAGCGATATCCAAAACAGAGCCCGAGAATACATAACTATCACCGTCAACCACCATGGAGCTTCCCGCATCCTTGATATAAGACGTACCACCGGTGATCATTTCGTCAAAATCCGACATCGTAAAGGAACCACCCTTACCTTCAACAGCTTCAACGTAGCTATTAAAGGTTATAACAGTTCCGTAGGTTATACTGTCAGCAGAAATGCCTGAGGCAATAAGCGCGTCGTATTCGTTCTTGTTTATCGCAGTGTTGAATTTGAGACCGGAAGCCGAATCCAATTTTATAGCTGCCGCATTTTCCGTAGCAATAGATATACTTAAATATCTGTCTCCGCTTTTTATTACCGTACCCTTTGAGGTATCCAAAGAGGGATTAGCATCGGAAGTACCCGTAAGCTTCTGGAAATAAACGGTCTTTCCGGCGGAAGTGTTAATATCATAAGCCAGCTTACCCGATGATAGATCCGCCTCATTATAGCTTACCGCGCCTTCGGTTATAATCTCATAGCCGCTGGAGAGAGCGCCCTTTGCGTAGCAGGGCATATCCACTTCCTGACCAAGCAAGGTGTTATTATACTTCATACCCTCAACGTAATAATTATCGTGATAGTCACCCGCATTTGTTTTGTATACGGTTACGATTTGAGCAATGCTTGTTGGAGTGGTCGTGTCCTGTACGAACGATATAGCTCCGCTGTTATAGCAGCCATATACCTCATCAAGTATTACTCCTGAGAGAGCGTTTATACCTGCACTATAACTGTGTCCCGAAACGCTTCCTGTATTGTAACAATATCTTATGGTATGAACTCCCGTGCTTGCGCCGCCTATTATTCCGGCTACGTGTTTTCCGCTCTGTATATTACCCGTGTTTCCGCAATACTCTACAATACCGCCGTAAAATCTTCCAACTATACCTCCGCTGTAGCAACCAGTATTGGTCGTAGTCGTATTTCCGCTATTGAAGCAGTGCGATATAAGTACGTAATCACTGCATTCAAACGTGCTTCCTTCCATTTGACATATTCCTATGATTCCGGCAACGTACTTGTTCGTCGTGCTAACGTCGCCTGAGTTTACGCAACCGTAAATCTCAAGACTGCCGATAGCTTTTGTTACCTGACCGATAATACCGCCCGCGAGGTCGTTCTTAGCATCGACATTACCCAAGTTCTGACAGTTTTTCAGCGTTACGCTTCCGCTGAGCTTGTCAAACAAGCAGACAACGCCGCCGCTCTTCTTTCCGGTTATATTTCCGGAATTACTACAATCCTCAACTAAAACGTTATAGGTTCCGGATTCAATAACGCCGCCGCCAACTATACCGCCGGCGTTACCTTGCTTTTCTTGCGCGCTTATATTTCCGGTATTAACACAACCGATAATGGTTATCGTACTGTTGTTAGAGCCTTTTGCAAGGTCTCCGACTATTCCTGCCAAGCTATGAGCTTTCTCAGCGTTTGTGCTTTTCAATGACGCAGTGTTTTTTATGTCACGAAGAACCGTGTTCCCACCGGCAGTGTTACATACCATTCCGCCACCGTTTGCAAGCGTAACGGTGGTTAAGCTTGCAACGGTAAAGTTTTCAACGGTAGCATCCATTAGCTTATCAAACAACGTGGTACTTGCAGTAATAGTTTTGCCGTTACCGTTGAAAGTACCTTTAAATTCTGTCTGATAAGTTTCCGTTACCGTAATATCATCTGCAAGATAATACGTACCGTCTGCCGTCATTGCCGCAAAGCCCGCGGCATCGGTGATCGCAGTTCCTTGTTGGGGCGTGTCAGACGCAAAAACAGACACAGGAACTACACTGATGAGCATAAAAACAGAAATTATAATTGCTAAAAGCTTTTTTGCCGTAATATTCATAATGTTCCTCCTTAGTTATTCTTCAGGTCGCCATATTTTTCATTGATTGAATTTAACTGTTTTTTCGCAGGATCAAAATAAGTTCTCAGATAGGACGAAATGTTTGTGGAATCTTCTTTGAGCAAAACCTCAGGCATTTCGTGCAATCCGACAATTTCATACCAATGAACAGGGTCGAAGAACTTATTTCTGATAGCGATATCTATCATTTCACCGCTATCCGCATCGTGAGCATTCTGAGTCTTGGTTACTATAGCAAACGTATCGGGTGTTACGCGATCGTATGATACGGCGCACAACGCTTCAATAATATTTCCCGCTCTTTGCGGCTCGGAAACTGCCTTAGAAACGCAGGTTAACGGTATTATACGTCCGGTATACGATGCGTAATTTTTCTGATCCTCACTCACCTTGGGCAATGGAAGTATACCGTAGGGAGATTCCATATCCTTAAGGAAAAGCCCTATCTTGCTAAGGACGGTGTCGCAGAACAATGCGCGATCGTCTTTAAATACGTCCCATGAATACGAGTGGGTGGAAGAAGATCCGTAGTTCATGTAGTTCTTTTGTTCATTCCATAAATTATAAACGTTTTCAAATGCCGTATTCATAGTATCAGCATTATATTTCAACTGCAAGCCGTTTTCTCTGCTATTTGTTCCAAAGCTAAAGCCCGAGGAATAGAACATCGAGTACGCCGATTCGGCTCTCCAACCCGTCAGTCCGTATTGATCGTCAACGTCCATCTCGCCGTCTTCGTTTAGGTCAACGTAGAAATCAGATGTGTATTCCAACAATTTTTCATACGTCCATTTGCCCGAACGGACAAGATCGTAAGGCTCTTCAAGACCGTAGATTTCAAATAATTTTTTGTTGAAGCAAACAACGGATACAGAAAGCTGTGTTTGAATACTAAAATCTCCCGCAGCGCAATAAAGCTGATCGTTTACCCCCATGGATTTGTTCCAGTTTGAGTCCCACCATTCTTCATCGAAGTTCAAGTCCTCGAGAGTGTTAAGGTCAAGTAGGTAACCATCGTAAGCAAGAGACAGATATTGATAACCAATTCCATATACGTCATGAGGTGTGTCTCCAGATGCTGCAACGTTTCGGATCAAATTAGCCTGTTCGGCTTTGGGCAGCAGGTCAAGCTTTAATTTTATGTTATATTCTGTTTCGACCATACTGTTTTTCTTATAGACCAAATCGTTCAGAACCTCACCGTTTATTGTCTCTGCATCAAAATCCTGTTGATTTAATCCATCACCCATAGAAAAGTATAATATTTTAAATTCATATTCTCCGTAATCTTCGCGACGAACAGTTGAAAACGCACTACCATCTTCAACCGTATCGGAATTGGCAACGGTACCATCAGTCTCCTCGTCGTTTGTACAAGACGTCATACAAACCGTGCCTAAAAGAATAACTACTACTAAACACAGTGAAATTATTTTTTTCATTTCAAATTTCCTTAAATATTTTGATTGGTTTTATTGCCTTTAAATGTAAATTCATAACCTGTCTTTTAAAAATTCATCTGCCCACACAACCCGAATGAGGAGGTGAATTTTTAAATTACCAGACAGTTATCTCAATTATTTCAACACGGGTATTCCACCGTTAGCATCCCACTCATCGTACTCTTCTAAAAATGGATCGTTGCCTGAATTTTGAAGAATATCAGCAGGAGAAAGCACAATTATTTCTACAGATGGTTCACTCCAACACTTCATGTTTTCCTCCGTAATATTTTTAATCATTGTAATATGTTTTCGCCACGAACTGACAAGCGGAAAGCGGATCGTTTACCATTGCTCCGTTAATGCCGTAGTCCAAAAGCTTCTTAAATGCCGTCTCGTTTTCGTAATTATAACAGTCTGCGTGAAGCCTTATCCTGTCTTTTATTGCATTGAAGTTGGTTGAATATTGACCGATAAACGTATCAATAGCATCAACGTCGGCAACAACGTCCTCCCAGCCCGAGAAGCGTGCTATCATCGGCATTCCGAGTTCTTTTAAATTGCCAACATTAGCAGTCCATTTTTCATCCGTTGACGTCGTTAGCTGCGCAATATAGTAAGGATAATGTCCGTTCGGAATTTCGGGGAATTTTTCCTTAATGTC
>JAGAPH010000098.1 GCA_017623375.1 Clostridia bacterium
GAACATCGTTCCTAACTCCACAGGTGCTGCAAAGGCTATCGGTCTTGTTATCCCCGAGCTCAACGGCAAGCTCATCGGCTCTGCTCAGAGAGTTCCCACCTGCACAGGTTCTACAACTATCCTCGTAGCAGTTGTTAAGGGCAAGGACGTTACCGTTGAGGGCATCAACGCTGCAATGAAGGCTGCTGCTACCGAGTCCTTCGGCTACAACGAGGATCAGATCGTTTCCTCTGACGTAATCGGTATTACCTACGGTTCTCTCTTCGATGCAACTCAGACTATGGTTGCAAAGATCGATGACGATACCTATCAGGTACAGGTAGTTTCTTGGTACGACAACGAGAACTCCTACACCAGCCAGATGGTTCGTACGATCAAGTACTTCGCAGAGCTTAACTGAGTTGTTGTGAATATAGAGCCTCTCCGAATTTCGGAGAGGCTTTTTCATAAAACGAAAAAGGCTGAGTCAAGCAATGACTCAGCCTAAATTTTTATCCCCAGAATTGGACTGCTTCCGAGACTTTTGTGAATACGTCGGGGGCGTTGTAATATAACTCCGAGCCGTAGACCGCGAAAACAATCATGAAGCAGTAAACGGCAGTTGCGAAAAATGAAAATCTTATAAATGAATTGAGGCGTGACGCGCCGACGTTGTCATCTGAGGCGTAACGTGAAAAGGCAACGAGGATCGCGGCGAATATCGCCAGAAAAGCAAAATCCGCAACGTATCTTTGCAATATCCCCGCACCTTGGGCATCAAACAGGGCAATAAATACTGACAGACAAACGCCGAGTATGATAAACGCTCTTATCTGTCCGTTTTTTATCTCTCTTGCGCGAGATGGCGCGGTGAAGAGCAGCCAAAGGACAGGTATGGTTGCGAGTATTCCTCCGAACATAGCCTCGCTTATGGTCGTTCCCAGATAGCTTGTATCAAGGGCGGTAGAGTTGAGGAAGGGGAAAGTCGCCGATATCTCGGGCGGCTGAAGAAAATAGGTGAAGAAGGAAAGTCCGAGACGTTCGGGACGGAAGCCTCTTCCCGTCATGTCGTTGGTGGTAAGGTTATAGTAAGCTCCGAAGTCAAAGGGAGATCCGAAGCGCGCGTTGTTGTACCACATTATAAATGCGGCTACTGCTACGTAGGGCAGTATGAGCGAAAGTGTTGCCGTCGCGCCCTTCCTCGAAAATACCGTGCGGTGCTTGAAAACCGCGTTCCAATATATGACGAAGATAAACGCCGAGGCGAGCAGCAGTTGAGGGCGGCAGCCCGCTACAAGCGCCATGCACAGTGAGCCGAGAGCGGCGTAGGGCACGGATACGCTTCCGTCCTCTCTAAGCGAGGATATCCAAAAATACAGACCGAACAGGGTAAAGGCAAGTGCGGATATGATGGGGATAGAATAAAAATCAGGTCGCTTGGCTATAAATATCGCTCCTGAGGCATTAACAAATATAAGCGATAGAAGCAGGTAGGCGACGTACGGTATCCTTGCTTGTGAGAAATATTTCTTTATTATTTTCGATATGAGCAAAAACGCTCCGTAGGTGAACAGACACAGGAATATGGCTACCACTATAAAGTTTGGTATGTGAGAGCCTGTTATCGCCCTGAAGGGAAGATAAACGAGAAGAACGGGAATAACTCCGAAATAAACGTAATATCTGCCCTCAAAGTAGGCGGCGTCCCAATAATAGTATTCTCCCGCCTCAGCCTCAAGGCGCTCTCTTTCCACCATGTCGTAGGGGTTCTCCATTTCGGCGAGGTAGTCGGGCGGCTGCTTTTCAAGATAAAGCTTACCGTCAAGAAGGGAGTCGGCAAGCTGCTGATATTGGGCGTGGTGAGCGGAGGGTCCGCTTTGATTTGCGAACATGGGATTTAAAGTGGTCACGAAGATAAGCAGGATCATCTGCGCGAGTATGACGGCGTGGGTAAATACCAGCTGCTTGCTTGATCCTTTGTCGAACATATACGACCAAACGCGGCTCTTGGGGCGAAGCAGAGCGGCGAGAAAAATGACCAGCGCAACCACCGCCACTCTTATTATGTTAAACACAAATGGGTGGGGGACGTTTACGGATATCTCGTTGATATAGATAAGCTTTCCGCCGTCGGTGGATATATTTATCTTTATGTCATCGGACACTCCGTTGGTGTGTAGCTCAAGCCACTTCGAGGTGCTGGCGGCGGGGAATACGATCTGCTTTGGTGTGCTTGTGTAATTTGCGTTGGACTCGTCCGTGTATCTTACTGTAGCGAATATATATACCGGGTCTCCGTCGTCATCATCGTTGGTGTCACCTTCAGTCGCGTACATGTTGAGAAAAATATTATTTACCTTTAGATCAAGATCCTCAAGCGTTACGTAGCAGCTTCCGCCCACGGAATATTTTCCATCAGTGTCGGTGGATGAAAAACCCGAAAGAACGGCAACGTCGGTAAGCACTGTTTTTTCATAGTCCCGAGACTGCCAATGTTTGAAATTTATCACCGTTACCTCAGCAAAGAGTGACACGACTACGGATATAAGAGCGAGAATTATCAAGCTGCCTTTTTTTGAAAATCGACATACGAGAAATAACACCGACATAAATACTGTAGAGCTCAAAGCAACAGTAAAGAGCTTTGAGAGGGAAAATGTCATGAATGCGCCGAAATCCATAAAGGTGAGCGTGAGAATGACCACGCTGAAAACTGTGCAAGCGGCAACGGCTACGTGAGGCTTCCAAGCGCGGAAATACCTCGTTCCGTGCTTGACCGCATTGGGAATAAAAAAAGTATATCCTATAATAATAGGTAGTAAAAATGCGAACAAAGGCATCTGAAAACTCCTTATCAAATACTGTACTATTATTTTACTATAATAAAGGTATTTTGTCAAGGACGGGTAAGACAAGTTTTTCCTTTTTGCGTTTATGACGTTCCACGGAAGAGAAGTTCAAAGATATCCGTGTGGGGCGAAGTGGAGAATAAAATGCGATAAAAGCACCGTTTGGTGTTGTGCGACGTATCCCAACATGAGTCAACAGACAGTACGAAAATACCCTAAAAAGGGGCAGAAAAGGGTGTATTTTTATCTCCAATAATTTCCATTTAATTAAAGATATGTAAAAAAATGTATAAAGTTAAAAAATTCGCTCCGAAAAGAGTTAAAAAACAGGCTTAAAAATGAAATTTTGAAAAAAATGTGTTAATTGCTGAAAAGTTTTCAAAAAAATTTCGTCAACCCTCTTGCACTATTTTAAAAAGTGTTTTATAATATTAGCACAGTGGTGAAAAGTGGAGCAAAGTGTAGCAGCATCCCATAATGTGCAGGAGAGGCGTAATAAGGCCAATACGCCTCGACTCCATTATGGACTCCCCAAAGCCGCAAAACACCGAAAGGAGGCAATAAGATGTTATCAGGCGAGTTCAAGCACAGCATAGACCCCAAGAACAGACTGTTTATTCCCGCAAAGCACAGAGAAGAGCTTACCGCGGAAAATGAGTCCTTTATGATAACCAAGAGTATAAGAGAAAATTGCCTCAAGGTGTATTCCATGAGTGAGTGGGAGGCTTATATCAGCCCCATCACCAAAATGGAGCGTAAGGACTCGGAGAGAATACTCAGAGCGCTTCACAGAGACGCGGCTCAGGTAACTCCCGATTCACAGGGAAGAATAGTTCTTCCTCCCGCACTTATTCAGTATGCGGGTATCGTTAAGGGCGCGGTCGTAGTAGGTTGCGGAACGTACAGTGAAATCTGGGCAGAAGAAAATTATGCTTCTATGGTCGAGGACGAGAACCTTGAGGGCATGAAGGACCTGCTTGAATCCTACGGACTGTGATGAACGAAAAGGGTAAGATAGAATTTTCTCACCGTTCAGTGCTTCTGGACGAGTGTATGGAGGGCTTGGATATAAAGCCTGACGGAATATATGTTGACGGTACCGCCGGCGGAGGCGGTCACTCCTCACAGATCGCTAAAAGGCTTAGCAGCGGAAGGCTGATAGCCATTGATCAGGACGAGGCGGCGATAGCGGCGGCAAGCGAAAGACTTGAGCCGTGGAAGCAAAACGTCACGGTGGTTCGCAGTAACTTCTACGAGGTCAAGGAAGTTTGCGAGCGGCTGGGCGTGGAAGCGATAGACGGTCTGCTCCTTGACTTGGGAGTTTCGTCTTATCAGCTTGACACTCCCGAAAGAGGCTTTTCGTATATGGCGGACGCACCGCTTGATATGCGAATGGATAAAAGGGGAGCGCTTACGGCGTATGACGTTGTAAACGGATATCCCGAGGAAAAAATTAAAAAAATTCTTTATGAATACGGCGAGGAAAGATTTTCGGCGGCTATAGCGGCGGCGATAATCCGCGAGAGACAGAAAAAGCCGATAGAGACTACGCTGGAGCTTTCCAATATTATAAAATACGCCATTCCGCCCTTTGCCAGAGAAGGCGGACATCACCCCTCAAAGCGAAGCTTTCAGGCGATACGCATTGAGGTCAACGGTGAGCTTGACGTAATAGAGCCTGCCATAAGAGACGCGGCGTCACTTCTGCGAAGGGGCGGAAGGATAGCCGTGATAACTTTTCACTCTCTTGAGGACAGGATAGTAAAGCAGACCTTTGCGTCATTGGCGCAGGGCTGCACGTGCCCAAAGAGCTTTCCCGTTTGCGTGTGCAATAACAAGCCCACGGTGAAGATAATAACGAGAAAGCCTATTCTTCCCTCGGCGGAAGAGCTTGAAGAAAACCCACGCTCGCGCAGCGCTAAGCTGAGAGTGGCGGAGAAATTGTAATAAGTGACTTAACTATAGATAAAAGAAAAAGAGGAGGTACTTACCGAGATGGCTGAAATGAACGATTCCTATTCCCGTTGCCTGAACGAGCTGAGAGCAAGATATAAGGGCAGAGGTATCGCAAGCAATATCCGAACGGAAGCGGCACTGCAGGCTAAGAATGAAGCAGACACGAGAGATATAGCTCCCGAGGCTTACGTTCTTTTTGACTCACGCAGTAATATTGCCGACAGCTATCGTAGCGGTGTATATAACGGAAGTAAGTACATGACCTCTGATGATTTCGTAAGATATTTCAGAAGCCGCAGAGCATTTTATATGCCCGAGGCGCTGAGAAAGAAGCAGGAAGAAGCCACCGTCGTGTCCCCTGCGGTACCGCAGAGAAAGACAAACGGAAGAGGCAGCCGTGAGTTGGTCGGCTCGGAATCCAACTCAAAGGAGGGTCACTTAAAAACCTTAATATCGGCGTTAAATGATCTTAGAAAAAAATGGTTCCCCATTGAGGCTATAGAAAAGAATAGCTCGGAGAGAAGCTTTCGGGTTCCCGTGGCTGTCATGTCGGGACTTATGGTGTTCACCCTTTCCCTCGGACTTATAGTCGGAGGCTCAGTAATGATCGGAAGCGCATCGGGAGAGCTGGGAAGGCTCAATAGCGAGATATCGGTTCTTGAGGCGCAGCAGTCCGATCTTGAAGGAAAGCTTGATCTTAAATACGATATAAACGAGATCGAGGAAGAGGCGAAAAGCCTTGGCATGATAAAGAGAGAACACGCCGATAATCAGTACATATCCGCAGAGGGCGATAACGATGTTATCGTTTATGAGGATAATCAGGATAAGAACATCGGACTTGCGGCATTGCTTGCGGCGTTCGGAATAGAAATTGATTAATAACAGCTCAGAATAAAATCCCACCCATTAACATATGATAGAGTGGGATTTATCTGATGATCCCCAAAAGTATCGTGTGGAATACGGAAGGAGAGACCAATGGCGAACGAAACTGTCAGCACGGGGGCGATAAGACGCTCTACCGTTATGGGGTTGGTGGTTTTTGCTGTATTCGCATTTCTCCTCTTGAGAATACTCGTGATCCAGACGGTCAACTTCGACAAATATCAGTCAAAGGTCATAAATCAGATGACCACTGAGTCCCGCGTTGCGGCGGACAGGGGTAAGATATATGACAAAAACGGGAACGTTCTTGCGACTAATATAACCACCTACCGTGTGTTTATCTCTCCCTCGAGCATCAAGACAGAGTCGGGAGATAAGGACAGTGAGGGCTATACGGATTACGCGCAGATAGTTTCCCGAGGACTTTCGGATATACTCGGCGTCTCCTATGAAACTGTTTATAAGCAGGCGACGGGCTATACACAGTATCTTGACCGTACCATTATGAGAAAGGTAAATGAGGAGACGGCGGATACCGTAAGAGAATTTATTGATGAAAACGACCTTGAGAATATGGTGTATCTCGAGGCACAGAGCACGAGATATTATCCGGGCAACACGCTCGGATCTCACATGATAGGATTTACAAGCAGTGACGGTATCGGTCTTTACGGACTTGAATATCAGTACGACGAATATCTTAAGGGAACAGACGGGTATTATATTCTCGCCCGTGACTCGTACGGCAACGAGATGCCCTTTGAGTACGCAAGCTACATAGATGCCATTGACGGATACAACCTTAATACTACCATAGACGCAAGCGTTCAGGGGTATCTTGAGGAGCAGCTGGCAAAGACGGTCGCCGATCATGAGGTGACCAACAGAGCCTGCGGTATCGTTATGGACGTAAACACGGGAGCTATACTTGCCATGGCAACCTCGTCTCCCTTCGACCTCAACGATCCGTGGAAGCTGAGCGCCGAGATGCAGGAGAAGCTTTCTTCCTCGGGATATGCCGAGGGAAGCGACGAGTACAACGCGCTGCTTTCCAAAACGCTTACCGAAACGTGGTCAAATAAGGCGGTCGCGGAGAGCTATATCCCGGGTTCTACATTTAAGATAATCACCTCCTCCATGGCAATGGAGGAAAAGTTAGTCAGCTTTACCGAGACGGTAACGTGCAACGGATATCTGAGTATGTTCGGCATAAGGATACACTGCCATAAAACGCAGGGTCACGGCGGGCTTTCCTTCGCCCAGGGACTTCAGCAGTCGTGCAACGTCTGGTTTATGACGCTGGGCGGAAGAATAGGTATAGATCATTACAAGCAGTACGTAAATGCCTTCGGATATAACGAAAAGACGGGTATCGATCTTCCCGGTGAGGGAAACGGTATCTTTAACGCTCAAATGAGCGAGCTTGACTTGGCTATTTACGCCTTTGGTCAGAACTTTAACGTAACTCCCATTCAGCATATAACCGCTATATCCTCCGTTGCCAACGGAGGCAGGCTTCTGACTCCATATATCGTTGAGTCTGTTACCGATAACGCGGGTAACGTTATCTACAGACACGAGACTGAGACAAAGCGTAAGACTGTTAGCGAGGACGTTTGCAAGGCTCTCTCCACTATACTTGAGGAGGGTGTTTCGGGCGACGGAGGCGCGAAGAACGCTTACGTGGCGGGATACAGAGTTGCGGCAAAAACGGGAACATCGGAGAAGAAGGACGCAGGCAAGGAGGGGCTTTATATATGCTCCACCGTGGCTTACGCTCCCGCTGACGATCCTCAGGTCGCTATAATAATAATTGTTGATGAGCCTACTAAGGGAGTGCTTTACGGTAGCACCGTGGCAGCACCCTACGTAGCAGATGCCCTTGAAAATATCCTCCCTCAGCTTGGTGTCACTGCCGAGTACACACAGGAGGAGCTTGACAAGATGGCGATAAAGGTAGGAAGCTACCGCACCTGGTCGGTAAACCGCGCGAGAAACACTATCGAGTCATTGGGGCTCAAATGTGAGGTCGTCGGAAACGGAGATACCGTCAGTGCTCAGCTTCCGCTGAGCGGCTCTTATATTGAAAAGCAATCGGGTAAGATATATCTTTACACCGATAAGAGCTTGCTTGAGGAAAACGTGACTGTTCCCGACTTTACGGGAATGACCGCGGCTCAGGCAAACGCAAGGCTTATAGGACTTGGTCTTAATATAAAGATCGAGGGAACTAAAAATTATCTTACGGGAACGGGAGCCGTGGTATATTCACAATCCGTCGCTCCCGGAACAAAGGTTGGAAAAGGAGAGGTAATAACTCTTACGTTCCGACACATGGACGCCGACGAGGAGCCCGATTACAGAGAGGACTGAGGGGCGTCCGAGGAAGTATAAACAATAATTTCCTCGGAGGCGCTATGCTTCTCGGCAAGCTTTTTTCAGCGGCGGGACTTGAATGTCCCCAAGAATACTCAGATATCAATATTTCAAGGATCGTGACTGACTCCCGCGAGGCGTGTGAAGCGTGTATGTTTATATGTATCGAGGGACATAATACAGATGGTCACGGGTATATTAAAGAAGCTATCAATAAAGGCGCTGTCGTTATAGTATGCGAGCGGGTGCGTGACGAGTGTGTGGGTGGTGCCGCAATTATTAAAATTGATAACACGAGACGTGCGGCTGCTCTGCTCTATAACGCGCAGTGCGGAGAACCAAGTAAAAAAATAAAGCTCGTCGGGGTGACGGGAACTAACGGAAAGACCTCTGTATGTCACATGCTGGAGAGTATATTCTCCGAGGCAGGTGTAAGCTGCGGAGTAATCGGAACTGTGGGTGTCCGTATTGACGGCGAGAGCGTACCGCTATGCCGTGAGGGGCTTACTACTCCCGACGCGGCACAGCTTTATCCCTTACTCTCAGAAATGGCAGAGAGAGGGGTAAGATACGTATTTATGGAGGTCAGCTCTCATTCATTGGCGCTCTGCCGTGTGGACGGACTTGAGTTCGAGTGCGGTATATTTACCAATCTCACTCGGGATCATCTGGATTTTCACGGAAGCATGGAGGAGTATTTTCGGCAAAAATCAAAGTTGTTTTCCCGTTGCCGACACATAATAGTAAACGGTGACGACGAATACGGAAAAAGACTTCTCAATACGTATGGAGAAGCCGTCACTTGCTCGGTAGACGGGGACGGGGATTTTTGCGCCAATGATGTAAAATACACGGCGAGAGCAACTGAATATAAGCTTGTTTTTAGCGGCGGCGAGTATGCCATAACGCTCGGTGCTTTGGGGGATTTCTCCCTTATCAATTCCCTTGAGGCGGCAGCGGCGGCGCTTACACTCGGCATTTCTCCTGACGCGGTGATAAGGGGACTTTTGCGCTTTAATGGTGCTAAGGGCAGAATGGAGAGAGTGCTTGACGGGGACTGTCCCTTTGAGGTCATAGTGGACTATGCCCATACGCCCGACGCCTTGGAGCGATTGCTTTTGAGCGCGCGAAGAAACAAAACGGAGAGCGGACGGATAGTGGTGCTATTCGGCTGCGGAGGGGACAGAGACCGAGGCAAGAGAAAGCAAATGGGGCGTATTGCCTCCAGACTTTCCGATCTTGTGATAGTCACCTCGGACAATTCCCGAAGCGAAAGAGCGGAGGATATAATTTCCGATATCCTGAAGGGAATAGACAAGGAAAAGCCGTATAAGGTAATTGTTTCAAGAAAGCAAGCCATAGAGTACGCTATTGAAAACGCAAGAGACGGAGATATTATCCTGCTTGCGGGCAAGGGACACGAAAAATACGAGATAGACGCTGACGGCAAGCACTTCTTCGATGAGGTGCAGATAGTAAAGGACGCCGCGGCGAGAATAAATAAAGATAAAAAATAAAAAGGTCAAACATACATCTAGGGGGATTTTGCCCTCTTGACGAAGAAAGGAAGGTCTTACGATGAAGGTAAACGTAGGTTGTAACAGCTTGACTATGTCCGAGCTTGCCCGTATTTGCGGCGGCATTTTAACCTTTGTGGGCGGAGAATTTAATAAAGACATTCCTTTCAGCTACGTGTGTACCGACTCCCGTGAGACGGCTGACGGCGCTTTGTTTGTCGCGCTCGGCGGAGAACGGGTGGACGGTCATGATTATATCCCCGCGGCTATCTCCTCGGGAAGCGGCTGCGTGCTTTGCGAAAGAATACCCGAGTCGAGCAATAACAGTAAATACGTGGCAGTGGTCGTTGAGGACTCCCTCAAGGCGGTTGGCGAGCTTGCCAAGGCTTACGACCGCAGACTCAATCACCGCAAGGTGGCTATAACGGGAAGCGTTGGAAAGACCACCACCAAGGAGTTCGTGGCACAGGTTTTGTCCGAAAGCTTCCGAGTTCATAAGACAGAGGGCAACTATAACAGTAATATCGGTATGCCTCTTTCCATGCTTTCCATGAGCAACGATACCGAGGTGTCGGTGCTTGAGATGGGAATGAGCGCTTTTGGCGAGATAGAATATCTTTCCAGGATCGCCGAGCCCGATATAGCTATCGTTACCAATATCGGCTCCTCACATATGGGTCATCTCGGTTCAAGGGAGAACATAGGTAAGGCAAAGCTTGAGATAGTAAAGGGACTTAAAAAGGGAGGAACGCTGCTGCTTAACGGTGACGACGATATCCTCAGAGCCTATAAGGATCCCGACTTCAAGGCGATATACGTGGGAATAGACAGTGAGTGTGATTTCCGCGCGGTAAACATAAGGGAGACGATAAACAAAACCACCTTTGATATAGTCACGGCGAACAGGACGGTAAGTAACGTGGTAATACCTACCATCGGTAAGCATAACGTGTACGCGGCTCTTTTTGCGTATGCGGTAGGCGTGCGCATGAATCTTACGGATGAAGTGATTTTCCGCGGACTCAGCTCCTTCCGTCCCGTAGGAATGAGACAGAATATTTACGAGCTTGGGGGCATCACGGTAATTGAGGATTGCTATAACGCAAGCCCCGAGTCCATGAGAGCGGCTATAAACGTTCTTCGCAGTGTAAGTGAAAACAAGGGCAAGGGCAGAATGACGGCTCTTTTAGGTGATATGTATGAGCTTGGAGCTCATTCCGATAAGTTCCACGAGCAGGTCGGGCTTGATTTTGCCGCGGCAGGCGGAGATATGCTCTTCACCTTCGGCAGTGCCGCTGACCTTACCGCGGGCGGTGCTATACTCGGTGGACTTGAGACGGAAAGAGTATTAAGAAACGGAAACGTAAAGGATCCCGCGCTGAGCGGAGAAATGCTTTTGCATTCTCTTAAGGATGGCGATACGCTGCTTGTAAAGGCAAGCCGAGGTGCTGCCGCCGAGCGAGTTATCAATTACCTGAGAGAAAATATTTCAAGACTTTGCAAATGATATCAAAAGCCTTTATGGAGTAGATAAATGTTCAAACAGCTTGTAACGGAATTTTTGGCTGTGGGAGTATCGTCGTTTTTAGTAACGGCGATACTTTGCCATTATATAATCCCCGCCTTATCAAAAAAGCATATAGGTCAGTCGATCAGAGCCGAAGGACCGCAGAGCCACCGAGTGAAGGCGGGAACACCAACCATGGGCGGTATCTGCTTCATAATGGGAATGTTTATAGTGCTTGCCGCGGTAGCAGTCATATACGCATTCAGAGGAACGCAGAACGAGCTTATCCCATTGGCTCTTACGGCGTGTCTCGCTCTTCTTAACGGCTTTATCGGTCTGTTCGACGATTTCAGAAAGCTTGTCAAGCACGAGAACGAGGGACTTAAGGCAGGGCAGAAGTTTATACTGCAATGTGCCGCCGCCGCGCTTTATCTTTGGATAATGACACTGTCGGGACATATCGACACCTTACTTCACATACCCTTTACCGATATAGTTATCGACCTTGGTATAGGCTATTATATCGGCGCGATGTTCTTTATCGTGGGACTTGTAAATAGCGTAAATCTTACCGACGGCATTGACGGGCTTGCCACAGCTGTAACTCTCGTGGTTACCGCGTTCATTGCTTTTGTGGGACTTAATATGCTCAACACCTCCATGACACTCATCTCGGCGGCGCTTATTGGAAGCCTGCTTGCGTTCCTGCGCAAGAACTGCCACGTGGCTGAGGTATTTATGGGTGACACGGGCTCGCTCTTCCTTGGCGGTGCTATGGCAGGGGCGGCATTTATGATAAACGATATACTCGTTATGGTGATCGCCTGCGGAGTGTTTATATTCGAGACACTCAGCGTGGTCATTCAGGTAACGGCGTTCAAGACTACCAATAAGCGAGTTTTTCTTATGACCCCTATACATCATCATTTTGAGGCAAAGAAATGGAGTGAAAATAAGATAGTCGTGGTATTCAGCCTTGTAAGCCTCGCACTTTGCGTGCTTGCTTGGTTTGGACTTTGAAAGATAAATTGGGATTTAGCGATGTGTTCGCTATATTAGCACTTACTTCATAAGGCTCCCTCCGGGAGGGAGCTGTCAGCGAAGCTGACTGAGGGAGAGTGCGTCAAAACATAATGAAATCTTAACCGTTATGCACGCAGGC
>JAGAPH010000099.1 GCA_017623375.1 Clostridia bacterium
AGTGCGTCAAAACATAATGAAATCTTAACCGTTATGCACGCAGGCTCCTCCACCCGCTACGCGGGAGCCCCCTCTCGGAGGGAGCCTTATGTGAGTGCGAACACAGATTGTAAACCCACCGATAAATCAAAATTTGAAAAAGCAATAAAATCGGAGACCGAGTCAGATAAAAGGGCTCGGTCTCCTTTTGCCTATTTTTCCGTCAGCATTTCTTCAACAAGGGAGAGGACGTCCTCGGTGCTTTGCGAGGGGAGGACGGTGTAGACCACGTAATTGCCATAGCGGCGCACCTGCGCCCCGTCAAGCTTGGGCAGCTCCTCGGGAGCGTAGCTCGCGATAAAGTCCCGCGAGTCCTCTCTCATGTCCTCAATATAGTCGCGGCAGGTGTCCTCGAGCTCCTCAGCTCGGCGGGCATCGGGAGCGTGAAATATGCCTATCTCGTTTATATCGTTGGTGTCCGATGAATATATGAGACGGCAGTCGTCGTATTCCTCGGTGTCCTCAAAATAATACTCTCTGTGCAGACTGTCGTAGTCCAGATACTCCTGACCGTCCCCAAGAGCGGTAATGATCTCTTCTCCCAAGTCCCCACAGGAGAGTGTATCGGTGTAGGTCTGCCTTGAGCAGGACACCAATACCGCAAGGCAGAGAAGTGCAGGTGCGGCAATGCGAAAAATACCTTTCATCGTTCCTCCGTGATACCGTGTGTTCGAATATATTTCAGTATTTGGATATAGGCTTCCTTGGTCAGATGATGACCGTCGCCCGAGTCGTACTCCGAGCAAAGAAAGCCACGACTATCCTTGAGCGTCTCACAGGTGTCGAGATAGCTCAGCCCCTCGTCCTCGGCAAGCCTCAGCGTCCAGCCGTTTATGGTGGAGATATGCTCCATGAGAGTGGGTGCGTCAACGGAGAAATTGCTCATGTCCATGTTCTCGGCAATGGGGAAGCAGGACTGAAGCACCACGTCCGTGTCGGGGCTGTTCTCCCGTATGACGTTTATGAGAGACAGATAACAGGAGCGGAAATAGTCCTCTCCGCGCTTGATCTTCGCCACCGCTCCGTTAAGCCCGAAGGTAAGCATTACCCGTCGGGGCTTTTTTCTTTTCATAGCATCGCCAACAGTTATTTCCTCGCCCGTGTCGGGAAACACTATTTTCAGTGAAGCGACAGATGTGTCAAGATTTGCCGTGCCGCTGCTTGGCGCCCATACCTGCCGCGTCTCCGTTCCGCCGCGAAGGACTCCTCGGCTTTTCAGATGATAGGTGGTGGATTCGCCGATAAAAATAAAGCTATCAATATATTCCTGACCCATGTCGGCAGTCTCGCTCAGCAGAGCCGCCTCCCGATCACTCTCAAGCGAGGTGTCGGACGAGCCGACGGAAGCGCTCTGACCGTCTCGCGTGCATGAGGCAAGCGACAGAGATGCGATGAGCAAGGGAATAAATAATAGCTTGTATTTATTATATTTCATAAGGCGCGATCCTCCGTGAATTAAGGATCACACGTCAGCTTACCTTTTAAGTTTACCGTATTGCTTGCGGTATTCCTCAGCCTTTTCCGAATTGGAGCGGTATTTTGAGGTAAACGCCGCGCTGATGCCCATGATGGCGAAATAGACGGCAGTGAATGCTACCAAACCGATAAGCATACCCGACGTTCTAAGGCTGAGTGAGAGCATAAAGCAGGTATAGAACGCGAAAAGCGTTATAACGTAATGGATAAGCAGGCGCAAGCCGCCCGAGATGCTTTTGACCCCGAAGAGGCAGTTTGCACAGGCGAGCAGCAGGGAGAAAACGAAGAAGAGGACAGTTCTGCCCGCTTCAAGCAAAAGCGCGTTACCGCTTACGTCCACGATAGCGGCGATAATGATATAGCAGAGCATGATGACCGAGAAGTAGACGCACGCCCGTGTGAGAATTCTTTTTATAAAGCTCTTTACGTTCATTTATGAGGTGATCCTTTCCGTAGTGTACCCAAACAGTATAACACATATGTGGGGGGATTTCAACAACTTTTTGTAAATTTATGGCGCTCGATGACGGTAAAGGCAAGAGTAAAATAAAAAGCGAACGGTTTTCATAAAAAATATAAAAAAAAGAAAAAACCGAGCGGTTATTTTGAAAACCCCAAAAAACCCATAAGGATTAAAGATAAGGATAAAGATAATGGTAAGGATAAGGAAAGTGGAATGAAAGCAAAAAAACTATCGCTCCGCTCCTGCCTCTGACTCCGTCCGCTCCGCCCTCGACAAAAATAAATATTTTACATGCTCAAAGTATTCGAGCGGGTAAACCAAAGACGGCAAATTGGGATTTAGCGATGTGTTCGCTATATTAGCACTTACTTCATAAGGCTCCCTCCGGGAGGGAGCTGTCAGCGAAGCTGACTGAGGGAGAGTGCGTCAAAACATAATGAAATCTTAACCGTTATGCACGCAGGC
>JAGAPH010000011.1 GCA_017623375.1 Clostridia bacterium
CGCAACGGGAATCGAACCCATAACTAACCCTTAGGAGGGGTTTATTATATCCATTTAACTATGCAGGCGTATTTGATTTTGTATATATCGGCAGGCTTTGCCGTACTTATATAGTATATCACAATTTTACAGTTTTTTCAATAGCTTTTTCAAAATTGGGAAAGGAATATTTCATGTCAAAAGCTAAAAAAATTCTTTTTGTATCCATGCTCATTCTGTCGTTGCTATGGGTCGCCTTTATATTCTCAAATTCTCTCGACAACGGCGAGCAGTCATCAAATAAAAGCCACACCGTGACGGTGGTGGTCAATGAAGTGGCGGACTCCGTAGGGATAAAACAGGAGATCAAGGAAAGCACCGTGCGTAAGTTGGCTCATTTCACTGAGTTCGCCGTGCTCGGACTGCTTGTCTGTGCCGATATCCTCCTCGCTCCTATTCCCCGCTTTGAGTCAATACTAAAACGAATGTTGCCCCTCTGCGCTTCCCTCCCCGTCTGCTTTATACTCGCCTCTGTTGACGAGCTGATACAAAAATTCTCCTCTGGCAGAGCATGCGAATTTTTAGACGTACTTACAGACTCTCTCGGCGCTCTATGCGGTATTGCCCTTTTTATCTTGGTATATATTATTTGCTCGGCGATCAAAAGCAGACGCCAAAAAGCAGTTGATGGCATATAATATATTGTAAAAAAATTGTCAAACACTTTAAAACCCTCTTTACATTAAGAGGGTTTTGTGTTATACTATAATTAACAATATTTTCAGAAAAGCAAAGGAGCTTTAACATGAAAACGGATATCGAAATTGCTAAGGAAGCCGTGATGCTTCCCATTACTAAGATCGCACAAAATCTCGGCATTACCGACGATGAGCTGGAGCTCTACGGTAAGTATAAGGCAAAGATCAACGACGCATTCCTTAAGAGAACGGAAAACCGCAAGAACGGTAAGCTTATCCTTGTGACCGCTATCAACCCCACCCCCGCAGGTGAAGGAAAGACCACTACCACGGTCGGTCTGGGTATGGCTATGAACAGGATCGGCAAAAACGCTATCATAGCTCTCCGCGAGCCCTCTCTCGGTCCCGTATTCGGAGTTAAGGGCGGCGCTGCGGGAGGCGGATACGCTCAGGTAGTCCCCATGGAGGACATCAACCTCCATTTCACAGGTGACTTCCACGCCATCACCGCCGCAAACAATCTGCTTTGCGCTATGATAGACAATCATCTTCAGCAGGGTAACGAGCTGGGTATAGATCAGCGAAGAATAGTTTTCACCCGTGTTACCGACACCAACGACCGTGCGCTCCGTAACATCACCGTGGGTCTTGGAAGCCGTGTTGACGGTATCCCCCGTCAGGATCACTTCATGATAACCGTCGCCAGCGAGATCATGGCTATTCTCTGCCTTGCAGAGTCTCTTGACGACCTCAAGACACGCCTTGGCAATATTCTCGTGGCTTACACATACGACGGCAGACCCGTTTTCTGCCGTGACATCTGCGCGCAGGGCGCTATGGCGGCTCTTCTTAAGGACGCTATCAAGCCCAACCTCGTTCAGACTCTTGAAAATACTCCCGCCCTCATTCACGGCGGTCCCTTCGCGAACATTGCCCACGGCTGTAACTCCGTAAGAGCTACCAAGCTTGCTCTCAAGCTGGCAGACTACACCATAACCGAGGCAGGCTTCGGAGCAGACCTGGGCGCTGAGAAGTTCCTTGACATCAAGTGCCGCAAGGCGGGGCTCGTTCCCGACGCGGTAGTGCTGGTCGCTACCGTTCGCGCTCTCAAGTACAACGGCGGTGTTGCAAAGCCCGCTCTCGCTGAGGAAAATCTCGATGCTCTCAAGGCAGGTGCGGTCAATCTTGAGGCTCATATCGACAATCTTCGCAAGTTCGGTCTGCCCGTAGTGGTCGCTATCAACCGCTTCGGAACTGACACCGACGCTGAGCTTGACTATATCCGCAAGATCTGCATCGACAAGGGCGCTGACTTTGCTCTATCCGAGGTATTCGCCAAGGGCGGCGAGGGCGGCATAGAGCTTGCCGAGAAGGTCATCGAGGCTTGCGAAAGACCTAAGGATTTCCACTTCATGTATGAGTCCGACATGTCCATAAAGGACAAGATAAACGCTATCGCTACAAAGATCTACGGCGCGTCCGACGTTAAGTATGACGCAGCCGCTCTCAAGACACTTTCCGAGATCGAGGCGATAGACCCCAAGTATTCCACCTTCCCCGTTTGTATGGCGAAAACGCAGTATTCGCTTTCCGACGATGCGGCAAAGCTTGGCAGACCCCAGGGCTTTACTCTCACCGTTCGCGAGATCAAGCTCTCTGCAGGCGCTGAGTTTATAGTGGTTCTCACTGGCGCTATCATGACCATGCCCGGTCTTCCCAAGAAGCCTGCTGCCGTTTCTATCGACGTAGACAACGACGGAAACATCACGGGACTGTTCTGATATGACCCTTCCCGAAAGCCGCGCTTCTCTCTCCCCCTCGGACACCGAGGCATTTGGCGAGGAGCTTGCGCGCCTGATACTCAATGATTCTGCCCTCCCCCGCTTCGTCGCTCTTTACGGCGACCTGGGGGTGGGTAAGACCGCTTTTGTAAGAGGCTTTACAAAAGCAATAGCCCCCGAGGCGAGGGTGAAATCGCCCACCTTCGCTCTGGTCAATCAATACAAGGGCAGTCGCTGCTCGGTGTTTCATTTTGACATGTACCGTATCGAGAGCGAGGACGATCTTTATTCCATAGGATTTTACGACTACATGGACGGAAACGGCATCTGTCTTGTGGAGTGGAGCGAAAATATCGAGTACGCTCTGCCCGACGTATATTTCCGCGTGGAGATAATCAAGGACAGCAGCGATAACGCCGATTCAAGACGGATCGATGCGGATATCGTAGGACTGTAGGAGAAAGCAATGAAGATTTTAGCTTTGGATAGCTCCGCCACTGTCGCCTCAGTCGCCCTGTGTGAGGACGAAAGACTGCTTGCGGAATATACCTTAAATAACGGAAATACTCACAGTGAAACGCTTCTGCCCATGGTAGAGTCGGTGCTTGGCAATTTCTCACTGACGGCAAAGGATATCGACCTGTTTGCCGCGTCCACGGGCCCCGGCTCATTTACGGGAGTCAGGATAGGCGCTGCCACTGTAAAGGGGCTCGCTTTCTCAATGGACAAGCCCTGTGTTGGCGTTTCCACCCTTGAGGCTATTGCATATAACCTTATCGGTCACAAGGGACTTATATGTCCCGTGATGAACGCGCGCCGCTCTCAGGTATATACCGCCCTTTTCCGTTCCGACGGACAGACGCTTGAGCGCCTTATGCCCGACAGTGCCCTGTCCATTTCCGAGCTTGACGGTAAGCTTTCGGAATACACAGAGGAGATCATGCTCTGCGGAGACGGCTACGGCATCACCAAAGACGGACTCAAGCTGACCCACACAGGCATAACGCCCGAAAGGCTGATACATCAATCCGCATATTCCGTTGCCGCGGTAGCTTATACGGCTTATAAAAACGGACTTTCCGTCAGCGACAGTGCGCTTAAGGTAAATTACCTTCGCCCATCTCAGGCTGAGCGTGAGCTTATGAATAAAAACAAAGAAAATAATAAAGAAAAAGAGGACAAGCAATGAAAATAGTTATCGGTTGCGATCATGCAGGCTATAATATTAAGGGAATAGTAAAAAAGCACATCGAAGAAAAGGGATACGAGGTCATCGACGTGGGAACTGATTCCACCGCAAGCTGCCATTATCCCGTTTATGCCTCCGCGCTTTGCGAAAAGATACTCGGCGGAGAGGCTGAGCTTGGTATCCTTATTTGCGGAACGGGCATCGGCATGTCCATGGCGGCAAACAAGCACAAGGGTATTCGTGCCGCTTGCTGCTCCGACGTATTCTCCGCAAGACTTACCAGAGAGCACAACGACGCAAACGTGCTTTGCTTTGGCGAGCGTGTAGTAGGACCCGGACTTGCACTTGATCTTGTGGACGCCTTTCTTGGCGCGGAATATCTCAACAACGGCAATCACGTTACCCGCGTTGCTATGCTTGCCGATATAGAGAATAAAAACGCGTAAGTTAAAAATAAGACATTCAAATTTTGATTTATCGGTGTGTTCGCACTTTCTTCGTTGTAGGGACCGTGCGTCCAATTCCGCTACGCTACATGACGGTCCGCCCTAAACACAGTGAAATTTATATAATTTTCAATAGTTACACTGTCGCATAGAACGGACCGTCGAGGACGCCGGTCCCTACAATTTGTGTAGTGCGTTCATGTCAACTCACCGATAAATCCCAATTTATGAAATTTGAGCAGGAGGACAAGCATTTGTGTATTAAAAAGATAGTGGGCGTATGCCGTGCCATATCGGGTACGCCTCACCCCAAAAATTATACCTCTGCCATAATTGCCGCCGCAGGTCTTTCCGAGCGCTTTGGCGGCGACGTTACAAAGCAAATGACTGAGCTTCGCGGTATGCCTCTTCTTATCCATACGCTGAAGGCGTTTGAGGAAACCGACTGTATCCATGAAATAATATTGGTCGCAAAGATCAACGAGATCCCCGCATGGGAGCAGCTCTGCCGTCAGTACGAGATCACCAAGCTTTCTTGCGTGGTCCAGGGCGGATACACACGTCAGGACTCGGTGCTGAACGGACTTGACGCGGTAAATAAAAAATCAAAGTTCGTGGCAATAGCAGACGGAGCAAGATGCCTTATTACTCCCGAGCAGATAAAGCTTGTCTGCCGCGCGGCGTACAAATACAAGGCGGCAACTGCCGCTCACCGCTCCACGGATACGGTAAAGATAGCGGATAAGAAAGGCTTTATCGACAATACCGCCGACAGGGATACCGTTTGGCTTGCTCAGACACCGCAGGTGTTCAAGACCAAGCTTTACCGTGCGGCGGCTTACACCGCCCTAAAAAAAGGCTACAAAGCAACGGACGACAACGCGCTTGTTGAGAACGTGGGACACCCCATTCGTCTTGTGGAGTGCGGAGCGCAAAACATCAAGATAACCACCCGCGAGGATATTGCCGTTGCCGAGGGGATACTCGCCGACAGGGAACGTATAGCCAAGCTATATGCCGACAGTGAGGCAGACCAATGATGCGCATAGGTCACGGCTATGACGTCCACAGGTTAGTTGAGGGCAGAAGACTGATACTTGGCGGTGTGGACATTCCACATGAGACGGGACTGCTCGGTCACTCCGATGCCGACGTGCTGCTTCACGCTATCTCCGACGCTCTTCTCGGAGCGGCGGCGCTTGGCGATATAGGCAAGCTCTTTCCCGACAACGACGAAAAATACGAGGGGGCAGACAGCCTTGTGCTTCTCAAGAAGGTAGCCACACGCATATACTGCGCGGGATACAGAATAGTAAATATAGACTCCACTATAATAGCGCAAGCGCCCAAGCTTGCCACTCATATCGGAAAGATGAGAAGCAATATAGCAAGAGCGCTTGATCTGGATATCGGTTGTGTAAGCGTAAAGGCGACAACAGAGGAAAGGTTGGGCTTTACAGGCGAGAAGCTGGGCATATCCGCCCATGCGGTGTGCCTTATAGAGGCTCTGTCATAAAGCCGCACTCCTTCCAAATATAAAATAAGCACGCCATCTGTGAATAAAGCAGACTCACTTCCCTGTGACATTATAATTCCCTTTCACAGACGGCATACGTATTTTTCATTACAGAATATGCCGAGTAGGGCTTCGTTGCCAACCTCGGACACATAAAAATTTAAGGTGAGGTAAAGCAAATGATAATTATTTCTCCTTCCGTTCTTGCGTGTGATTTTACAAAGCTTGGCGATGAAGTCAAGAAGGTACACGCCGCAGGTGCCGAATATATCCATCTGGACGTTATGGACGGTATCTTCGTTCCCAACATCAGCTTCGGTCCTCCTGTTATAAGCTCGCTGAAAAAGGTAACGGATATCGTATTTGACGTTCATCTGATGATAACCCAGCCACAGAGGTACATAAAGGATTACGTTGACGCAGGTGCGGACATCATCACTATCCACTATGAAAGCTGCGAGGATCCCCTCGAGGTGGTAAAGCTTATCAAATCCTATGGCGTTCGCGCGTCTGTATCCATAAAGCCTGCCACTCCCGCAGAGGTACTTTATCCTATGCTGGGGGAGCTTGATATGGTTCTCGTTATGACAGTTGAGCCGGGCTTTGGCGGACAGAAGATGATCCCCGAGACCATAGAAAAGGTAAGGGAGCTTCGGGAATACGCCAATAAAAACGGCATTGACATCGATATTGAGGTGGACGGCGGCATAACTCCCGACAATCTCAAATACGCCACGGAGGCGGGAGCAAACGTTATCGTTGCGGGCTCTGCTATCTTCCGTGCTGAGGACCCCGTTAAGGTGATAAACGTCATGAAATCGTAAGAGTAAAATAAAAGCAAGGCGCTTGTGATCAAATCTCACAAGCGCCTTGCTTTATGTAATATATATTAAGATATCAGCCTCTGGTCTTACCGCCCGCAACGTTGAGTGTAACGCCATCAACGTAGCCTGCCTTGTCACTTGCCATAAACGCTACCGCGGAAGCAACCTCGGAAAGCTTACCCGAACGACCCATAGGAGTTGTTCCCGTCTTGCTGTAGCCCGCGCGGAGCTGATCGACGGTGATGCCTCTGGTGTATGCGAGAGCCGTCTCATAGGAAATGGTGCGAAGTCCCGTTGCCTCAAGGATACCGGGAGCGATTCCTACAACTCTGATACCGAACTTACCAAGCTCCTTAGCCCAAGAGCGTGTAAGAGCATTAACTGCTGCCTTGGAAGCCGCGTAAACGCTCTGACCCTCAGATCCCTCAAGACCGCACTCGGAGGACATGTTGATGATAACGCCGTCCTTCTTTGCCTTCATGATACGAGCCGCCGCCTGAGAGCAGAAGAAAAGTCCCTTAAGGTTTACGTTCATTACCTTGTCCCATACGTTCTCGTCAAGCTCGAACTTTCCTGCCTCGTCAACGAGAAGTCTGGGGATATTTATACCTGCGTTGTTTACGATAACGTCTACCGTTCCGAACACCTCAACCGCCTTAGCGACCATTGCATCTACCTCTTCCTTGGAGGTAACGTCAGTCTTTACGTAAAGCATATTGTCAGCCGTAGCGCCCTTGAACTCGGGAGCGTTTGCGTTGATATCGCAGACAACTACCTTTGCTCCGTCAGCGAGGAACTCCTCAACAACTGCATAGCCGATACCGCAAGCACCGCCTGTAACGATAACGACCTTTCCTTCAAGATTTAACCAATTATTCATTTTGATATACCTCATTATTGTTTTGATTTTCTATATTATATCACATTTTTATTGCATTGACAATACATTTAATATTTTTTTAACAAAAATAATTAAAGCGGAGCCATATGGGTCTAAGCCCTCAGCTCCGCTTAATTTTTATAATATTTTTTGTGACTTTAAAGCATTTCAAACTTAACTCTGGTTAAATACATCATAAGTTTACACATAAAGATCAGTTTTTCAATTAAGCTTCCATACTGTCACAACGTAACCATCGGATATCTCATTTCGGCTTAAACATTCATAGCCCTCTTCCTCAACAAAATCCATCAAAAAATTCTGCATCTTGTGTAATCCACTCTCATCTCCTCCGCGGAAATTATTTTCGTGTGATTGGATTACAAAATCACCAACTGAACAGAGCACCATTACTTTAGGCATCTTTTCATTAATGACATGGATATCCTTAATAATCGCTGAGTCCGTTGAAACATCAAACCACTGAATGGCTGTATGTGTAACTCTTGGTCTGTCAGTTGCAACATAAAGCACAGGCATGTGTGGAAACACAAATATTTCATCGCCAGGCTCTGTATTTTCAATAACATCACGATAAACATCGTTATACATTTTGTAGTAAGCAGCATTTACCTTTATGCCCTTAAACATAGGAATATCGCAAGTAACAATTTGTTCGGAATAACTTCCCGTTGACAATCCCCACCATGAATATATCTGGTTTACCTTGCGGCTAAACATAACAGAACTTTGTAAAAGCATAATCACACAAAGTACAGTTGTAGCAATTTCTCTCTTACGATATTGTGATGCCATCAAAATCACTATAGGGACAAACGCATATCCAAGAGCTATTTGGCTCTCGGCCAATCCCCCAGATGTGCAAACGGAAAACGCCAACACAAAAATAACCCCTGATAGAAAGACATATTTAAAGTGTTGCTGCAAATTATTTATTTTGATTTTTTTGCGAAATATAACGGAGAAAGCAGAAACCGCAAAAAATACTGTGCAGAATAAAAACATAATATACATAAGAATAGACGCGTTCAATTTTGCCATAAAAGTCGCAAAACTACCACAAGCGAACGGCAAAATCACTGACATAACCAAAAGCACAGGAACTGCTATTCTTATTATCAGTACAAATTTCGGGTGCTCTTCACATTCTTTAGCTGGATAATAGTGACTAAGCCATACGGAAAGCACTAACAACGCTACAGGAACAAGCATAATAATAAAGCTAATAAGTAACTCTCTACCTGAACGAGGTATCCAACCGAATATGATACTAAACATGCTTCCGCCACCCTTCGCATCAACTGAGGAAACGAAGTTATAATTTATATACGACGATAGCGAACCTTGAATTGAAAGAAACACTACCATTATTCCATAAAGAACAATGGTAATACATGCCATAACCCCCAACTGCAAGCCTAACTCTCTTTTACCTGAAAGACAAATAAAGAAAAACGCCATGAACATAAAACAAAATATCAGAAAAATCAATCCGCTACTCTGTTTACACATGCTTGCCAAGACCGCAAAGATCGTACCAAACACTATATTAATATTAAACTTAGGACTGTTATTAACATCAAGCTGTGTTTTATCTAAATATCTGATAAAGAAATATATAGAAATATACACAAACAAATCCATAACCCGAATATAATCGTAAAATATCTGCACGGCCTCGCCTTGAAGAACCGCCACAGCAAGCATACCACCTATAAATCCGAGTAAAGTTTTTTTTGTAAGCTTATAAAATATTAAGCAAGCAAATACACCGGTTAACGCATATATAACCACACCAAGCACGCGCAGTGCTATAAGATCATATCCAAAAACACGTGTAAAAATAGCTATTATATAAGTATATAGCGGAGGAAAAAGCAATTCAAAATCAACATACGGAATAGCACCTTCCTCATTTATGATATACGCATAGTATGAATACCACCCCTCAGCAGGAGGAACGGATTTATTAGCAAGAAATCCCGCATAAACTGAACACAGGGTAGCCGCTAACACACACATACAAATAACCCAACGGTGTTTTATCCAAATCTGTTTTATTTTGGACACACAATCTATTCCCATATTTATTTCTCCCTTGCCAAGACTTATGATCAAACATATTTAGTATATCACTTTTTTATACAACAGTCAATAGATTTTAAAAGTTTACAACAAAAATAACTTTTATTGTAGAACTGTATTTCATTTACATCGGATTTCATTTGCTAACATATATGTAGCATCTTTTTATTTTCCAAATCATTTCATGAGTTGAGATTTATTTTGCAAAAAATCCAGCCGCGTCGGTGTCACGACGCGGCTTTATTCAAAAAGGTCTATATTCTCTTTTAGTTATCAAATTCCATCTTTACCTGTGTGGTCTGACCTGCCTTATGCTTGTCCACAAGGTTATGGATCCTCTTAACGGGGTTAAGAAGCTCGCTGAGGGTGTGATCCTGATTGAGAGTGTCGATAATGTAAGAAACATACTTACACATATTTACCTCAACGTACCACTCTCTGCTTGCAAGATCGGGGCGACGATAAACGAGATTGGTAGTGAATACTCTGGTTATAACACCGTCGGCATACGCCTTATCGAACTTGTCAAGGCTATCGGTAAACAGACCGAACGTAGCGAACGCGAATATTCTCTTTGCGCCCTTTTCCTTAAGCTGGAGAGCAACGTCAATAAGAGATTCACCGGAGGATATCATGTCGTCAACGATAATTACGTCCTTGCCAGTCAGATCCTTTCCAAGATACTCGTGTGCCTCTATAGGATTGCGTCCGTTTACTACCACCGCGTAGTTACGGCGCTTATAGAACATACCAATATCAAGACCGAGCACTGATGAGAAATACATACATCTGCCCATAGCGCCCTCGTCGGGAGATATGATGACAAGCTCGTCCTTATCTATAACAACGTCGGGAACGTTACGGACAAGCGCCTTTATCATCTGATACGTAGGCATTACGTTATCGAAGCCTGAAAGAGGAATAGCGTTCTGAACTCTGGGGTCGTGAGCGTCAAAGGTGATTATATTGGTAACACCCATATTGACAAGCTCCTGAAGCATAAGCGCACAGTCAAGGGACTCTCTTCCGCTTCTCTTGTGCTGTCTGCCCTCGTAAAGCATAGGCATAATAACGGTTATACGTCTTGCCTTGCCCATGGTAGAGGCAATGATACGCTTAAGATCGGCATAATGGTCATCGGGGCTCATGGGAACCTCTTTGCCGTACATCTTGTAGGTCACTCCGCAGTTAAACACGTCGCAGATTATGTAGAGATCGTGGCCTCTGAGGGATTCGTGAAGAAGTCCCTTTGCCTCTCCCGTACCAAATCTGGGGCAATCCGCATGGACGAGGAAGCTCTCGTCTCCGCCGTGACGGCGCCATTCTCTGAGATAATAGTCCACCTGAGCCGCAAACTGCTCGCACCCTTTCATACCTACTACGCTAAGTTCAGCATACTGTGAGTCTTTCATAATTTGATTTTCCTCCGAGCTATTTTCAATTACATCAATATTATATCACATTTTCATCACTTTAACAAGCGAGTTCAGAATTTTTTAACACAATTCCGACAAAATATGACTTTGCATAATTTTGTCGATCTTTTTTTGTTTATTGTTGTCGATTTTGATTGGCGCTCATATTCGAAAATGTCCGTTTTTTTACCAATTATTTCAGTTCTACAACGGTAACACCGCCGTCTCCCTCACCGAATTGTCCTATTCGGAAGGAGGCAACGCGACTGTCTCTCTTAAGATATCCCCAAAGGGCGTTCTTGAGCGCTCCCGTTCCCTTTCCGTGTATCAGACGGACACTGTGGAAGCCCGCTATGGCGGCATCGTCGAAATACTTATCCACAATGCTCCAAGCCTCGTCTCCCGTCTTTCCGCGAAGGTCAACCTCGCCCTTGAAGTCACGGCTGACGCTGACGCGGACCTGAGATATCTTCTGCGTTTTTCCTCCAACGCTGACCTGCGCCTCTTCCTCCACAAGCTCAAGGTCGGACACCTTTACCTTGGTCTTTATTATGCCGATCTGAGCCATGACCTTGCCTGTTCGGTCGGGATCCTCCGTAAGAAATCCCCGCTTGCCGAGGCTTACCACAAGGACCTCGTCTCCCTTTCTCAAGGGGCGGGGCAGCTTATAGCTTCCCGTGCTTCTCTTGACCACGGGATCGTAGCTGTCACTATGGGTGCGCAGATGCTCTCTTATCTCACGGCGAGCCGCCGCAAGCTCCTCGCCAAGCCGCTCGGAGTCCTTCTGCTTTTTGAGCTTGTCCATCTGCTCCATTATAAACTCGCTGGACGCCTTTGCGCTCTCCACCATGTTCTGCGCACGGCTTCTTGCGCTCTCAAGCGCCTTTTCCGCTTCAGCGAGCCTCTTGGCTATGTCAGCCTCAGCGTTTTTCTTATACTCCTCGTACTCCGCTCTCATGCGATCCGACTCCGCAAGCTGCTTTTCCGTCTCGATACGCATCTGCTCAAGCTCACCGAGAACACTGTCAAGCTTTTTGTTTTCACTGCTCACAAGCTCTCCCGCCCGCTGCACGAGTCGCTTGGGAAGTCCAAGCTTTTCGGATATGGCAAAGGCATTTGACTTACCCGGTGTGCCGATTATAAGCTTATAGGTGGGTCTGAGTGTCTCCACATCAAACTCGCATGAAGCGTTACATACCCCGGGCGTATCAAGAGCGTAGGTTTTCAGCTCCGTATAGTGCGTGGTGGCAAGACACATAGCTCCTGCCGCTCTCATGTCCTCAATGACCGCAACTGCCAGCGCCGCGCCCTCAACGGGGTCGGTTCCCGCTCCAAGCTCGTCAAAGAGCACAAGTGACCTGCCGTCTCGTTCTCTCACCACGGAAACTATATTTACCATATGAGACGAGAACGTAGACAAAGACTGCTCTATGCTTTGCTCATCACCAAGATCCACAAGTATTTTTTCAAAGATACACAGGCTGCTTCCCTCGTCGCAGGGCAGATGCAGTCCCGACTGCGCCATGATGGCGAAAAGTCCGAGGGTCTTGAGCGTTACCGTCTTACCACCCGTATTGGGTCCCGTAATTATAAGCGTGTCGTATTCCTCACCGATGGACAAAGATATGGGCACTACCGTTCTTTTGTCGATAAGCGGGTGACGCGCCCGCACGAGATTACACACTCTCTCCTCGGTCATCTGAGGCTCACAGGCGTTCATTCGCGAGGATAGCTCGGCGCAGCCGAACACAAAGGCAAGCTCGGTTATATTTCTGTAGTTGAGCATAAGAGACGGGGAGATAGCCGCTACCTCGCCCGAAAGCTCGGTAAGTATCCTCTCTATCTCGTGCTGCTCCTTGGACTCAAGTATGGTCAACTCGTTGTTAGCGTCCACCACCGCCATGGGCTCTACGAATATGGTAGCTCCCGAGGAGGAGGTGTCGTGTATAAGTCCCTTTATATCGTTGCGGTGCTCCGCCTTTACGGGAATGACGTAACGTCCGTTTCTCTGAGTGACTATATTGTCCTGAAGATATTTTGAATAGCTTCCGCCCGTGTACTTGGCAAGCGCTTCCCTTACCTTAAGGTTGGCTACCCTTATCTTTCTTCTCACGTCAGCCAAGGCGGGGCTTGCCTCGTCGGCTATCATTTCCTCGGAAACGATAGAGCGGCTGATCCTGTCCTCAAGCTGACGGTTGGGCAGCAGCCTGTCAAACACCTCGTCAAGCACCGTGTCGAAAAGACGGTTTGTGCGGATATAGTCCAGAAGCTGACGGGAGCTGCGCAGAAGCGCCGCCGTGTCAAGCAGCTCTCTCGGAGTCAGCACCGCACCCTTCACTGCTCTCTCGCAGGTATCGGATATATCCGTCACTCCTCCGAAGGAGGGCATGCCCTTAGCGTCGTAAAGCCGCTTTGCGTCGGTGGTGCGGCGAAGGCGCTTGCGGGCTATATCTATATGCTCGCACGGTGTCAGCCTCATTGCCTCTGCCGCCGCTCCTGCCGTTGGGCAGGCATCGGCAAGCATTAGCCTTATTTTATCAAATTCAAGTGTTATAAGCGTTTTTTCGGTAATATTCATTATGGATATATTACTCCTTTACCGTGTGATAAAAATCCAATGTATCAAAGCTTCTCTCAAGGTGGTTGACGATATACGCCTCGCTCGCCCTTTCAAGATATCCCATGCTCTCGCTATCGGATATACCGAAAGCAAAAATGCGCTTGAGCGAAGCCTCGGTCACATACCGCCACGCCGCAACGGCGTTGTTGTCCATGGGTAAAAGTATGTTCTGCGTCATAAGCTCGTCCGTAGGCGGCACAGGCAAGCCTTGGCTTTTCTTAGAATGACAGTCACCGCAAATTATCCTATCGTTCATAACGTCAAGCCACCAGTCGCTCTCACTGCTCTCGCACCCGCAGTCGTCGCACTGCCATATATCGGGAGCAAAGCCAGACACGTTGGCGGCGAATATCTCGTATGCGCTCTTTATCTGCCCGTAAGGCTTTAGCTTAGTCTCAATGGCGTAAAGCGTATTGAGCGTCATTCTGAGTATTTCGGGACAGGGCACGCCCTCCCCCGTTATTTCGGCGGCAAGCTGAACTATATAGGACGCCAGCGCAAATCCCTGCATGTCCGAATTGAGTCCGAAAAAGCTATCGTTAACAGAGCCGCCCGACAGCCACCGTCTCCCGCCTTTTTTGTAATATTCAATATTGGCATAGGTAAAGAGCCTGCAGATAACAGACGCCTTGCTCCTCATGGAGCGCGCGCCCTTGGCAGTCATAAGGATCTTGCCCTCGTCGGCGGTAAGAACTGTTATGATCTTGTCATTCTCGCCGTAAGGATACTCGCGTATCACAAGTCCGTCGCACGTGGCTCTCATGCCTCATACCTCCTTTGAATATTTCTGTTATAGCGTTAAATTGGGATTTAGCGATGTGTTCGCTATATTAGCACTTACTTCATAAGGCTCCCTCCGGGAGGGAGCTGTCAGCGAAGCTGACTGAGGGAGAGTGCGTCAAAACATAATGAAATCTTAACCGTTATGCACGCAGGC
>JAGAPH010000100.1 GCA_017623375.1 Clostridia bacterium
GCCTGCGTGCATAACGGTTAAGATTTCATTATGTTTTGACGCACTCTCCCTCAGTCAGCTTCGCTGACAGCTCCCTCCCGGAGGGAGCCTTATGAAGTAAGTGCTAATATAGCGAACACATCGCTAAATCCCAATTTAAAGTGGTCTGACATTGCGATGGCTCAGGGTAAATTCAAAGGGGAACCCCTCACGTGAGTTCCCCTATATTGCTTGACCTAAACTTTAAATAGTTGGGTGCGGTGTTATCTTATATCTTTCTTACTGCTGGCAAGCGAAAAGCACAGAACTCCCTTCGCGCCTGCCTTGCGCAACAGTCTCACACAGGCAGACATGCTCGCTCCCGTCGTTACTATATCATCAAATAATATGGCGTATCTTCCCTTTACCTCTGCTTCGTCGCAAAACCGTATCCTCTTCTGTGCGTTCTTGAACCTGCCCTTGCGGTCAAGCGCCTTTTGCTCTGTGCTGAAAAAGGTGGAGCTGAACGCCTTTACGTATTCTACCTCCAAAAGCTGGGCTATCCGACTCGCCAACAACACGCCGTGATCAAAGCCGTATTCCCTTATCTTTGTCCGTCCTCTCGGTACGGAGCACACGAAAAAGGCTTCCCTGTTATCCTCAAAGTCAAGGGCACTCAGCGCTTCCTTTATACTCGGCAAAAGCTGCCTTGCCGCAAAATCGGTAATTCGGCGTATATTTTTATGCTTCAGCATAAATATAATGCTCATGGACGGAGAATACGTCGCCTCGCTCTCATAAAAAAACAGTCTGCGCAGACACAGTGCGCCCTCCCCAGCCATCGCCCCGGGCATACATTCGCACTCAATAGCGGGACGTAAGCATTTTTTGCAGCTCTCAACCAAAGACTTATTCCATAATATCCTGCACTTGGGACAAAGAGCATCGTCAAAATGGTCTCTGTCAAGTATCTGTCGGCAGCAGCCGCACTTGTGCACAAGAATGTATTTGCGCGCTATCTCCCAAAAGCTCATCGCGCTCCCTCTATAGTCTCGCGCAATATCTCCTCAAGTCCCGTGTAGCGCATGGATTGGCGGTCATTTTCCACCATTTCTCTGACTATATCCTCACGTCCCACGAGTATGACCATATTCTGCGCTCTCGTTATTGCCGTGTAAAGAAGATTTCGCGTCAGCAGCATCTGCGCCGCCGAGCACATGGGGATAACTACGATTGGGTATTCACTTCCCTGACTCTTATGGACGGTAATGGCATAGGCATGCTCAAGGTCCTCCAAAAGCTCAAGCTCGTAAAGCACTCGCCTGTCGTCAAAGATTATGGACATATACTTTTCGGAAGGATTTATCTCCTCGATTATTCCGATATCTCCGTTAAAGATACCGTTGCCCGTTTTTTCGTCCGTCACTCTGCTCCATATAATGTCGTAATTGTTTCTTATCTGCATGACCTTATCTCCCTCGCGGAAAACTCGGTCACGGAAGCGGTGCTCTCTCTTTGTGTTGTGAGGGGGATTGAGCCTCGCCTGAAGAAGCACATTAAGGGTCTCTGTCCCTGCCTCTCCCTTTCGTGAGGGGGCTATGACCTGCGTGCCGTTCTTGCCCACATCTCCGTAGGTACGGGGCAAGCGAATACAGCACAGGTCGGATATGGTAGCGGCTATCTCCCTGTCGGTGCTTCGCGGAAGAAAGAAAAAGTCGTTGTCCTTAACGGAAAGCACAGGCATGCTCCCGCGGTTTACCGCATGGGCATTAGTGATTATAAGGCTCGCCTCTGCCTGTCTGAATATCTCCGTCAGACAAACTGTAGCAAAGCACTCGCTTGCAAGTATGTCTCTGAGCACATTTCCCGCTCCCACCGAGGGAAGCTGATCGGAGTCCCCGATAATTATCATTCTCGCCCCGGGCTTTACCGCCCGTAAAAGCGAACACATAAGCGCGCTGTCTATCATAGACGCCTCGTCAACGATGATTATCTGCTCGTCGAGAAGAGCGTTTTCATTCCTCATGAACGTAAAGCTTCCCGATGGATCGTACGACATTTCAAGAAGCCTGTGGATAGTCTTTGCCTCCATGCTGGTCGCCTCGGACATTCTCTTTGCCGCTCTGCCCGTAGGCGCGGCAAGAGCTATGTCAAAGCCCATGCTGTCAAAAATATGGATAAGGGCACGCACTACGGTAGTCTTACCCGTACCGGGTCCTCCCGTAAGCACCAGCACTCCGTACCTCAGCGCGTCCGCAATAGCCTTCTTCTGCAATCCCGCATAGGTGATACCGCTTTTTATCTCCTCGTTCTGAATAAATCTGTCGATATCGGTAATATCCACCGCCGCGCACATTTTATCAATAAGCAACAGCTTTTCGGCAATATATTTTTCGTTATTGAAGCTCTCGGCAAGATATATCATCTGCCTGCCCTCACGGGTGCGGGCAATGAGCCGCCCCTCTCTCAAAAGCTCTGTTATACCGTCCTCAACAGCGCTCTCCTCCACCTCAAGCAGCAGAGCCGTGCCGTCCCTCAGCTTTTCTCGGGGCAGGCAGGTATGTCCGTTTACGTTTCCGTTTCTCTGCAGAACGTAGTTGATACCGCTCATTATGCGGTCAAAGTTATTGTTATTAAAGCCAAGGCTTGCCGCCATACTGTCCGCCCGCTCAAAGCCTATGCCCTCTATCTCGTTACACAGTCTGTAAGGGTTTTGTCTTGCCACGTCCACCGAGCGGCTGCCCCATTTTTTATATATTTTCAGCGTGGTGGCAACGCCGAAATAGTCCCTGAAGAACATCATGGCGCTTCTCACCTCGGACTGCTCCTTAAAGCTTTCCGATATCTCGTTTGCCATTCTCATGGAGATGCCCTTGATATTAGCCAACCATTCGGGGTGATTTTCGATAACGTCAAAGGTATCCTCACCGAACTCGGAAACTATACGCTGAGCGGTCTTAGGACCTATGCCCTTTATGGTGCGGGAGGAAAGATATCTGAGAATGGACTCAACGTCGGCGGGCATAACGCGCTCGTACTGAGTAACGCTGAACTGTCTGCCGTATTTGGGATTATGCACCCAATTACCGTACATGGTCAGTCTGTCGCCCTCACCCGTCATAGGCATGATACCCACGGCGGTGATTATCTCGTCATCGGCAACGGAGACGTCGCAGATAGTGTATCCGTTATCCTCGTTGGTATAGATAATTCTTTCAACAACGCCCTCCAGCTGCTGCAAGCCGCCGCTGTTTTCTTCAAAAACGCCGTCCGCCATAACTCTCCTCCTTTCTAATGATAAACCACACGCACCCACTCTTAAAGTTTAAGTCAAGCTTTTTTTAAGACTTGCAGAATCGAGAGACAGCGTCTCTCATCGCCCTGCCTGTTAACAAAGTATCTTCAAGGGGAACCCCTCATGTGGGTTCCCCTATATTATTTTGTTGTTATTGCTTATTTGTTCTGCCCCTCCTGCATTTATTGCATCGTAAGGGTATTCCGCTCTCTGCGGAGAGCGGCAAGGCTACGCGCCTTGATAGCGAAAACTTTTTAAAAAAAGTTTTATCAAAAACTTTAAAGAGATTATTATGCGAGCTCTGCCTTCAGCTTTTCCGCCATATCGGTCTTTTCCCAAGGAAGGTCTATGTCCTCTCTTCCCATGTGTCCGTATGCCGCAGTGCCGTAATAAATAGGTCTGCGAAGGTCAAATCTTGAGATTATAGCCGCGGGACGGAGATCAAACAGCTTGTCCACTGCCGCCGCAATAGCGCTCTCGTCCTTCTTGCCTGTTCCAAAGGTGTCTATCATCACCGACACGGGCTTTGCGACTCCGATAGCGTAGGCTACCTGTACCTCGCACTTATCCGCAAGTCCTGCCGCTACTATGTTCTTGGCAATGTATCTCGCCGCGTAGGATGCCGAACGGTCAACCTTCGTGGGGTCCTTGCCCGAGAAAGCTCCGCCGCCGTGACGCGCGTATCCGCCGTATGTGTCAACGATTATCTTTCTGCCCGTAAGTCCCGTGTCTCCCGCAGGTCCGCCTATAACAAATCTTCCCGTGGGATTTACGTATATCTTAGTCTGGGCATCTATAAGCTCAGCGGGTATTATGGGGGTTATCACCTTCTCGATAACGTCCTCGCGTATCTGCTCCGAGTCCACGTCCGCGCTATGCTGAGAGGATACCACTATGGCGTCCACACGAACGGGCTTGCCGTCGTGATACTCCACCGTAACCTGCGTCTTTCCGTCGGGGCGCAGATAATCAAGAGTTCCGTTCTTTCTTACCTCGGTAAGTCTCATAGCAAGCTTGTGGGAAAGCGAGATAGGCAGAGGCATAAGCTCCTTTGTCTCGTTGCAGGCGTATCCAAACATAAGTCCCTGGTCGCCTGCGCCCGTGTCCATTCCGTCGCCCGCGCCCTGCTTTGCCTCGTAGGACTTGTCAACTCCAAGCGCTATGTCGGCGGACTGCTCGTGTATCGCCACTGTGACCTCACACGTTTCACAGTCAAAGCCGATCTCCCTGTCGGTATATCCGATATCCTTGATGGTGTTGCGGACGATCTTCTCCACGTCGATCTTCGCGCCCGTGGTTATCTCACCCATAACGGTAACTCTTCCCGTGGTGCAAAAGGTCTCGCAGGCAACGCGCGACATAGGATCTTGACCAAGTATTTCGTCAAGAATGGCGTCAGATATTTTATCGCACACCTTGTCGGGGTGTCCTTCGGTCACGGACTCAGATGTAAAAAGCATTTTTTTCATAATATACGCTCCTTTCGCAAAAAAATCTCCGAGGCTTCCCCCGGAGATAAAAATTCTCATCTTCCGGAATTAGCACCTTACTGTATCAGCAGGTTGCCGTGGTTTCATAGGGCCTGTCCCTCCGCCACTCTTGATAAGATAGTATCATATTCATATCTGTAACAGTATATCACATTTTTATACTTTTTTCAAGTATATTTTATTATTTTCTCGATATATATTTTTCCAACGCCGCTATTCTTGCGCTGATCTTCCTCAGCTCCTCGGCAATATCGCTCATATTTGTGACGTTAAAGTCACTGACTCCTAAAAGGTAGTCGCAGCTTACACCATAAAATTCCGCTAATTTTATAATAGCGTAGCTATCCGGATTGGTCTTGCCTGTCTCGTAATTTGAAAGCGTTCTTTGATCTATTCCCGTTTTTTCGGCTACGTCTATCTGCCTCAGGTCCCTGTCCTCTCTCAGATCCTTTATCCTGTTTCTGTACGGCATAACACTTCTCCCTTTACGTTTCTTTTTATTATTTTACTATATTTTTTCTACAATTCTCTTGACATACTAATAATTTTCATGTATAATATTTGCATACTAAAATTTTTGTGAGAATTTTTAAAAAAATAATTAAGGAGAAACATTATGAAATTAAAAAAAGCATTGTGTATGGTACTCGCGTTTTCAATGCTCGCGCTTGCCTTTACCGCCTGTGAGGATAAATCCGAGGAATTGCCTTCAAGTAAAGAAAGCAGCGAAAGCGACATAAAATATCCAAACAACAAAAAATGAAAACGGCGGCAGCAACAACACAAATCCTTCGGGCAATAGCACATTAGCTGCCGTTTACAGTAAATACAGCAATTTAGTAGAAATAGGACCGTTTTATAACGGACTTGCGTATTTTTGTATTCCTAAAGACGCATTTAATCTTCGCTACGGATATATTGACATTCAGGGAAATGTTGTAATCGAACCTTTGTACGGATTTTATTCTGATAATGGTATTCAAAATTTTGAATATAATTATGTAAAAGTAAGGTCATATCAATATCCTAATCCATATTACATTATAGACAGGCAAGGAAATATTATATTTGAAACAGAAAAAAACAACGTTTCTGCCATTGGTGAAGTAAGCAACGGATATTTTTGGGTAGAAACCGTTGAAGAGTTGATTACGGGTAATGTTTACACGGTCAAATACTATTCTGTCAAAGACCTTTCCGTTGTAGCAACCTTTCATAATCATAAAGCCTTTGATGGTGCTTCTCGGAGTTCCTCAATAAACAACATAGGTGAAGCCTCATTATACGATTATACCAGATATGACGAAATTCATTACGCAGAGGATAAAGCCATAAATATTGCTGACTATGACAGCAGCTTCGTTCCAACACCCGATAATTGGAACGTTGATATAAGTAAATTAGATGCGTTTTCTTCCGTATCGGACTTCGGTCTTACATATAAGATTTCAGGCACAGACAATGATTTAGGACAATTAGCCACCATAGCCGCAAAAAATCGAAACGGCGTTGCTTTTTATGCGGTCTTGGACAGCACGGGAAATTTTGTTTGCCAACCGCAACAAAGCATTTCATTTTTAACACATGATGGCAAATTTTATGACCAATATATATCAAACGCCGAGTTTCGCAAAAATCTGTGTCCCGCAAAAGACGTTAAAAGCGAGCTTTGGGGATATATAGACCCATACGGAAATTGGAAGATACAGCCTCAATATTCCTCGGCAACACCGTTTTCTCCCGACGGATATGCAACTGTTAATAAAACTACAGTTATTGATACGCAAGGAAACACCATTCTCTCTCCCTATGCAGGCTCAACGGAATTTACTTACGGAACGTACACCCGCAGTGACAACAGTGCTTCATGGAGCTTGACCTTTGATGAAAACGGCATATTGACAGTAAAACAAACCAATTTCGGCTCCACCATATCCGACACAAGTAAATATGAGATAAAAGGAAATATTTTAGTAATCTATTCTGGTATATCTATATACGTGCCCTCATGTCCGGGAATAGGCACCGAAGCAGGTGAATTTATATTCAAAATGGAAGGTAACATTCTGACTATCAATGGCACTGAATGGACACTTTCCGAAACATAGGCAAAACCACACTAAATTTAAATAAACATGCCTTGTTCCAAGTAAAGCTTGACAAAGTCTCCGCTTGTCACTTTGAACAGGATCTCGCGGAAGATCAAAGCAAACAGTAGGGACAGGCGTCCTCGACTGTCCGTCCGTAACACA
>JAGAPH010000101.1 GCA_017623375.1 Clostridia bacterium
AGTGCGTCAAAACATAATGAAATCTTAACCGTTATGCACGCAGGCTCCTCCACCCGCTACGCGGGAGCCCCCTCTCGGAGGGAGCCTTATGTGAGTGCGAACACAGATTGTAAACCCACCGATAAATCAAAATTTGAACGTTAAAATCACATATAAAAAAAGGAAAAGAAATATGCAAGAGCTTGACAGCCTTAACACAATAAAGCAGACCGCGGGAAAGATACTTTCCGTGGACTTCGGAGACGTCAGAACGGGACTCGCCGTGTCCGACCTCTCCCGTCTCATCGCCTCGGGAATAGGCTACATAAGCCCCGGGGGACTTGAAAAGACCGCCGATGCGGTGGCGCACGCCGCGGCTGAGAATAAGGCGGGCGCAATAATCGTCGGACTGCCCGTAAATATGGACGGCAGCCGTGGCTCAAGAGCCCAGAGATGCGAAAAATTCGCCGTTCTTCTCAAGGAGCTATCGGGACTTCCTGTCGCCACCTTCGACGAAAGAATGACCACCATGACCGCTTCAAGGTATCTGAACGAGACAGGCACGCATGGCAAAAAGCGCAAGCAGGTAATAGACACTCTGTCCGCTCAGATAATACTTCAGAACTGCCTTGACAGGCTCAAATACATGAATTAAACTGTAAAAAGGAGGGTATTTTATGAATAACGGTATCAAAAAGAAGCCGCAAAATTGCGAAAGCTGTGAATTCTACGACTACGACGAGGAATACGATGAGTACGTCTGCAATGCCCGACTTGATCAGGACGAAATGGCAAGCTTCCTAAGCAGTAATACCCGCTCCTGTCCGTACTATCGCTTCTACGACGAATACAAAAGTGTTCACAAGCAAATATAAAGGAGCATTGAGCTATGGCAACCTTATTCGATTATATTGACTGGCGCGGGGATCTTTCCTTTTCCCAGTGCGAGCCCTGTGAGGTGGACAGTCTTATCTTGTCTCAGGTGTGCTATCTTGATCTTTACAGAATAGTGCCCGCATCTCCCACGGCAAAGGGGCTGAGCTTTCTCGCCGCCGCCAAAAGATATGTCAACGCTCACAAGGGAGAGCCAAACAGTTTGGGCGCCATCATTCCCCCCGAGACGGTCACAATAACCACCAAGGCGGCTCGCTCCGCCCGCTTCGGCTCTTTGCGGCTGGTGGCTCACGTCAACGTCATAAGCGAGGACGAGCAAAAGCAGTTCAGCGCCACCACCTTTGATCTGGGGAACGATTCCCTATTTATCGCTTTCCGCGGTACGGACGACACGATAGTTGGCTGGAAGGAATGCTTCAATATGAGCTTTATGAGCCCTATTCCCGCTCAGACCGAGGCGGTAGAATATGTCTATCACGTGGCTGCCGCCATGCCCGACAAAAGGCTATATCTCGGCGGTCACAGTAAGGGCGGAAATCTCGCCGTTTACGCCGCCGTGAAGGCTTCTCCCATGATACAGGACAGAATAGCCGCCGTCTATAATCTGGACGGTCCCGGCTTTACCCGCGATTTTATCGAAAGTGAGGAATACGCCAAGATAAAGGAGCGTATCCACACGCTCGTTCCGCAGACGTCTATCGTGGGCATGCTCCTTGAGCACGACGAGTCCTACGAGGTGGTACAAAGCACGCAGTCGGGGCTGCTGCAGCACAACGGATTTTCATGGGAGGTCATGGGAAACCGCTTTATTCACTCGGATACAGTCACCAAGGAAAGCAAAAATATCGACGCAAAGCTCAAGCAGTGGCTTTCCGAGATCACGCCCGAGCGGCGCAAGGAGATACTTGACACGCTTTACGAGATCCTTGACTCCACCAACATCAAGACCCTCACCGCGCTTTCCGCCGAAAAGCTTAAGCTTGTCAAGGCTTGGAACACGCTGGATACCGAATCACGTACCTTTATCAGGCGTTGCGTCACGCTGATCGCCAAGAACACCAAGGGCAATAAATAAATAAATAAATACGTCAAGGGGGCTTTCTTCGGAAAAGCTCCCTTATGTTTGTAATTTAATTAGATAAATTGGGATTTAGCGATGTGTTCGCTATATTAGCACTTACTTCATAAGGCTCCCTCCGGGAGGGAGCTGTCAGCGAAGCTGACTGAGGGAGAGTGCGTCAAAACATAATGAAATCTTAACCGTTATGCACGCAGGC